>NZ_JBOGBV010000040.1:0-2265 GCF_051656405.1 Paraclostridium sp. | reverse complement strand
TCATCTCCAAACAAGACTTTTAATTTAGCTGGAGTGTGTGGTTCATATTTATTAATAAAAAATAAAATACTTCATGATAAAATAAAAAATACATTTCTTAAAAATAAATTAGAAATAAACAGAGTGGGATATGAATTTTCAGTAGCTTGTTATGAAAATGGACATAATTGGGTAGATTCATTGAGAGAAAATATAAAAGAAAATTTAAAAATTGTAGAGCTTTTATTAGACAATGATGGAATAGAGGTAATGACTCCAGAGGCTGGATATTTAGTTTGGGTTAAATTGAATAAAGTTAATGATAGTTTGGAGTTTGTTGAAAAGCTTGCTAGAGAAAGTGGAGTATTACTAGAAAGTGGAACAAGGTTTGTTGATAGCGAAAATGGATATATACGTATAAATATAGCAACTAGTAAAACTATAATTGAAAAATCAATGAGAGAACTTAATAAATTTTATAATGAGTTTATAAAAAAATGAGCTGTAACTTAGTTATGGCTTCTTTTTTTTATGTGGATTTACTAAGTAAATTTAAAAAAATTAAAAATTATACATAAATTTTAAAAATAATGTTGACAGTGATAACTATTATCAGTAAAATATAAAACAAGTAATGAAAACTATTATCAATAATTAACTGGTTTCAGAAAGAGAGAGTAAACTAATGAAAAAAAGATACTTATTAATTGTATTGATATTATTGTCAATAACCTCCTTGTTTATAGGAGTTAACGATATAACTTTAATGGATATTGTAAGCTACAATAAAGAAAAAGTAGATATATTTTTTATAAGTAGAGTTCCTAGGCTGGTAAGTATACTTTTAGCAGGATTTGGAATGAGTATATGCGGATTAATAATGCAACAGGTAAGTCGAAATAAATTTGTTTCACCTACAACGGGTGCAACAATTGATTCAGCTCAATTAGGATTAGTATTTGCAATGCTGATTATACCAAGCACAGGTTTAGCTGGAAAGATGATAACTTCATTTATTTTTGCACTTGCAGGAACTTTTGGTTTTATGAAAATTTTAAAAAGCTTAAAGTTTAAAAATGCTGTATTTGTGCCATTAATAGGTATAATGTTTGGAAATATCATAGGCTCTGCAACTACTTTTATAGCATATAAATATAATCTTATGCAGGATATAACTGCTTGGATGCAAGGCAACTTTTCTATGATAATAAAAGGAAATTATGAAATGCTATACATAACCATACCATGTATAATAATGGCTTACATATATGCAAATAAATTTACAATAGCAGGAATGGGTGAAGACTTTGCTACTAATTTAGGTCTTAATTACAATAAAGTCGTTAACTTAGGTCTTATGATAGTTGCAATTGTAACAGTTTGCGTAGTTATAACAGCGGGAAGTATACCTTTTATAGGTTTGATAATACCCAATATAGTATCTATGTACAAAGGTGATAACTTAAAGGATAGTATATGGCATACTGGCTTATTTGGAGCAATATTTGTTTTAGTATGTGATATATTTTCAAGGACTGTCATATATCCATATGAAATTCCAATAGGGCTTACGGTTGGAGCTATTGGAAGTATAATATTCCTTTTTATGATTTTAAGGAGGGGAAATCATGCAACAGCTTAGTACTTTAGAAAAAGAGATAAATATAAAGGTAAACTTAAAAAATAAATTATACATATTAGGAGCTCTAATAGTAATTTTTTCAACATTATTTTTAGCTGTAGGAGTTAATTTTGATCATATAGATTATGCTATGAGTCAAAGGATACCTAAACTTATAGCAATTGTTATAACTGGAGGATGTATAGCTTTTTCATCAATTATATTTCAAACGATAACAAATAATAATATACTAACGCCAAGTGTACTAGGATTAGACTCACTATATGTTTTAATTCAAACAGTAATAGTATTTTTATTAGGAGTGGAAAGTTCATTTATAACTAACAAAAGTTCTAACTTTTTACTATCATCATCACTAATGATTTTAGCATCGTTTATTCTTTACAAAAAACTATTTGAAAGATCTAACAATAATGTTTTTTTCTTACTACTTGTTGGTATGATATTTGGAACTTTATTTAAAAGTATGTCTACATTTATGCAAGTAGTAATAGATCCAAATGAGTATGCTGCACTTCAAAATAGTTTATATGCTAGTTTTAGTAATGTAAATACAGAAATCTTGATGATGTCAGTAATAATGATTATAGCTATTATACCATTTATATATGATGAACTTAAAATGTTAGATGTAATATCTTTGG
>NZ_JBOGBV010000039.1:0-4967 GCF_051656405.1 Paraclostridium sp. | reverse complement strand
TGTAGGACATGCATATTTATTTTGTGGAACTAGAGGTACAGGGAAAACCTCAACTGCAAAGATTTTTGCAAGAGCTTTAAATTGCCAAAACTCTGTAGATGAAGAGCCTTGTAATGAATGTGAAGTTTGTAAAGATATACTAAGTGATAACATTATGGATGTTATAGAAATAGATGCAGCATCAAATAATAGTGTTGATGATATAAGAGAAATTAGAGAAAATGTAAAATATACTCCAGCAAAATGTAAATATAAGGTTTATATAATAGATGAGGTGCATATGCTATCTCAAGGTGCATTTAATGCACTTTTAAAAACACTTGAAGAGCCACCTTCATATGTAATATTTATATTAGCAACAACAGAACCTCATAAAATACCTGCTACAATTTTATCTAGATGTCAAAGATTTGATTTTAAAAGAGTTACAGTTAAAGATATGTCTACTAGAATGAAGGAAATATGCGATGATGTAAATGTAGTTGTAGATGACAGGGCTTTAAATTTAATAGCAAGAAACTCTCAAGGTGCACTTAGAGATGCACTTAGTATATTAGATCAATGTATGTCATTTAGTGAAAATGATATAGAATACAAAGATGTTGTGGATTTATTGGGAACAGTAAATATAGAGCAACTATTTGAAATGGCAGAGTACGTTATAAAAGAGGATACAAAGAAATGTTTAGAGATATTGAATGAGTTTGTAGTATGGGGTAAAGATATAAAGAACTTGATAGATGATTTAATAGATCATTTTAGAAACTTAATGGTATGTAAGGTATCTAGTGATTTAGATGAAATAATTTCTTTACCAGAAGAAATAGTTGAACAGTTAAAAGCACAGGCAAGTACAATAGAGGTCAATGATATTATTAGAATACTTAATATACTATCAACAACTCAGGATGCGATTAAGTCATCTTCAAATCCTAGAGTATTGGCAGAGGTTAGTATAATGAAATTATCTCAACCAATGTTTGATGAAAGTAAAGAATCTCTTTTAAAAAGAATATCTAATTTAGAAGAGGTTATAAAAAGTGGAAAAATAAATATAAATAATAACGTTGAGATAGAAAGTAAAAAAGAAGATAAAGAAACTTCTGAAAAAAATGAAGTTGAAGCTGAGGAAGAAGTTTTTTATGAAGAAGTCAAAAGTGAAGATGTTGAGCTAATAGAGAAATCTTGGGAAAATATACTTACTCATATAAAGAAAGATAAAAATATGCCTGTATATGCTATTTTAAGAGAGGCAAGAGAATTTAATGTAAGTGCAAATAACCTATATATAGTATTTGATGATAACTTTGCATTTGCAAAAAATAAATTAAGTGATGAAAAAACTAGAAATTATATAGAGAGTGTAATAAGAGAAATACTGAATAGAAGTTTCGGTATAAAAATAATATTAAAGTCAGAGTCAAAAAATATAAAATTAGAAATAGAAAAAGAACAAAAGGATAAAGGTGAAGAAATATTAAAATCCGTTTTTCCTAAAGAAATAATAGACATTAAGCAAAGTATAAATGAAAATGAAATTAAATAATAAATACGAATATGATATAATAATAGCATATTAAATAAAAAGGATAATTAAGGAGGAATTTATATATGGCTAAAAAAGGATTCCCAGGAATGATGCCTGGAAATATGAACCAATTATTAAAACAAGCTCAAAAAATGCAAACTGACATGCAAAAGATGCAAGAAGACTTAGAAACAAAAGAAATCGAAACTTCTGTTGGAGGAGGAGCTGTTACAGTTAAAGTTAACGGCAAAAAAGAAGTTGTTGATATTCAAATAAAACCTGAAGTTGTAGATCCAGATGATATAGAAATGCTTCAAGACTTAGTATTAAGTGCTGTTAATGAAGCATTAAGAAGCGTTGATGATATGCAATCTTCACAAATGAATAAATTAACTGGAGGAATGAATATTCCTGGGTTATTCTAGTAGGTGATTAGATGCAAACTTATTCAGGGCCTATTTCAAGGCTAATAGAAGAATTTTCTAAGCTTCCTGGAGTTGGAAGAAAAACTGCACAGAGACTAGCTTTTCACGTTATTAATATGAATATTAATGATGTAGAAGCTTTATCTAAGGCTATAGTAGAAGCTAAGAAGGAAATAAAATACTGTTCTATTTGTTATAATATAACAGATAAAGACCCATGTAGTATGTGTTCTAATAAAAATAGGGACAGTGGCACTATATGTGTAGTTGAAGATCCTAGAGATGTAGCAGCTATGGAAAAAACAAAAGAATTCCATGGTCAATACCATGTATTAAATGGAGTAATTTCTCCTATGGATGGTATAGGTCCAGATATGATAAGAGTTAAAGAGCTTATACAAAGATTAGGAAATCAAGAAGTAAGAGAAGTTATAATGGCAACAAATCCAACTATAGAAGGTGAAGCTACAGCTATGTATATAGCAAGGCTTTTAAAACCTATGGGAATAAAGGTTACTAGAATTGCTCATGGATTACCAGTAGGTGGAGATTTAGAGTATGCCGATGAAGTTACAATAACTAAAGCTCTAGAAGGAAGAAGAGAAATATAAAAATCGAGATTTTGTTCTCGATTTTTTTATTTTTGCATTAAATTCAATGTCGTTTTTTACAAGATTTTGGTTTATAAAATTTATGTTTAAAATATTGAAGTTTCAATGATGGTGTTGTATAATTTTATTAAAAATTTTAATAGGGGTGCAAAATGAAATCAGCTATGAATTTTGAAGAGTACAATGCTATGAAAGAAAAAAGAAATAAGAAACTAAAATCATCGAAAGATAAATTAAAATACACTGAAGATGACGATATGAGTGTTCTTATAAAAAAGAAAAGTAAAAAAGCCTTTAAATCAAAAGATAGTAGTTTCAAGAATAATTATAAAAATTATCAATATGATTATGAAGAAGATTTTTATGAACCTAGGTATTAGGTTTTTATAGAATAGATAAAAAAACTGTAGATATTATATCTACAGTTTTTATTTATATTATGATAATTCTGTCTCTATAAGATTGGCTATATTTTGAGAAGAATTAAATTTTCTTATTGACTTAATATTCTTTTTAAGAAGTTCAAGCCTAGAAGGATCATCTATTATTACTTTTAATAGTACTGATAAAGTATATTTCTTAGTTGTTCTAAGTGCGGAACCACAATTACACAAGAAATCTAAATTTTCCTCTTCTTGACCAGGGATATAGTATGGAACTATCATAGGAACATCTTTTAAAAGAGCCTCTGTTGTTGTAAGTCCTCCTGGTTTTGTAACAAGTATATCAATAGAAGCTAAAATATCATTCATTTTATCTGTAAATCCTAAAATATGTACTGTTTTACTAGTTATATAATTTTCTAGTTTTTTAGAAAGTTTTTCTTTAAGTGACTCATTTCTACCTGTAATAACTAAAATTTGGAAATCTCTATCTATATCAAGCATCTCTTCGAATGTTTCTTTCATATTACCAGCTCCGAAACTACCACCCATAAGAAGAACTGTTAACTTTTCGGGATCAAACCCTAATTCAGATAAAACTGTTTCTCTATTTCTATGTTGTAAGAATGATTTTTCAACTGGAATTCCAAGGGGTTTAACTTTATCACCATCAACACCTTCTGAAATAAGAAGCTCTTTAACATATTCATGTCCTACAACATAGTAATCTAACTCATGCTGTATCCATGTAGAATGAGTTGTATAATCAGTTAATACTGAAATAAGTGTAGGAAAATTTTCATTGTTAAAATGATTATTAAAGTTATCGTTAAAGCTAGTGTGAAATACGGGATTACTATTAGTGCTACATTGTTTTTTTAAAGTACTAAGTGCTATCATAGGAAAAGGATGAGTTCCTATTATTAAATCTGGTTGCTCATCTAAAAGTAATCTTCTAAAACGTTTAGCCATGAAACTTGTTATCATATTTCCCTTAAACTCGTTTTTAGAAACAAGTCCAGTTTCAGAAAATCTATAAACTTTACCATATGCATTAGGTGTATAAATAGCAGACTTTTCATATCCTCTAGATATAATCTTATCCATAGTAGTATTTACAAGTTTTAAACTATCTATGATTTTACATTCTATATTTTCCCCGTCAAGTGTCTTTTTTATTAGTTCTTCTTCAATAGCTCTAGCTGCTCTATTATGGCCACCACCTGTAGATGCGGACATAATTAATACTTTCTTGCTCATATTAGAACCCTCCTAAAATTAGCTTTATAAATATTTTATATTTATATAAACTTACGAATAATATTAATTATTTGAAACACAGTATTGACATATTACACTTAATATTTAATACTAATCTAATATATGTAAAACAAAAATACAAGAGTGGTATTTTAAAAAAGAAAGTAGGAGAAGTGAAAAAAGCATGAAAAAAATAGAAATCTTTAGTAGTGATAAATGTAAACAATGCATTGAATTGAAAAAGTATTTAAAAGAAAAAAATATAAATTATACTGAATATAATATATCGGGTAATGATGAAAATAGAAAAGCACTTATCAAACTTGGATATATGTCTGTGCCAGTTTTACTTATAGATGGGAATCATGTTTTAGGTTTTGATAAAACTAGAATAGATAATTTATTAGAATTATAAAAATATATATAATATATGAATAAAAAACATCAGCAATTGGAAAGCTTAACAAGAAAGTTTAAATTTCTAAATAAAAAATAAAATTAAATTTAAAAAAAGTGTTGACGATGTTAAATTAAGGTGGTATAGTATTACTTGTCCTTAAGAAAAGGGCAAAATAAAAATGAACTTTGAAAATTAAACAGTAGGTTAATTATAAAAATTCTTTTTTTAAAGAATTAAACACAAACAACCAAGCCAGATATTCAGATAATGATTAGCTGAGCGATGGACAACTTTTTAAATTATATTTGAGAGTTTGATCCTGGCTCAGGATGAACGCTGGCGGCGTGCCTAACACATGCA
>NZ_JBOGBV010000038.1:0-12235 GCF_051656405.1 Paraclostridium sp. | reverse complement strand
TTCTGTGGGAACATAAAAAATTACCTTTTAAAGAAATAAGTTCTAAGTTAAAAATGAAGACTGGTACATTGACTCCTATTTTAAATAAATTGGAAAGTAACGGATATTTAGAAAAAGTTAAAGATGAAAATGATGATAGAAAAATTTATATAGTTGTTACTAAAAAAGGATTAGAAATTGAATGCAAAGCAAAAGATATTCCAAGAAGAATAGCAGAAAATCTTAATTTAGCAGAAGAGGACTATATAAAATACCTTCATGAGTTTGATGATTTAGTAAAAAAATTAGATTGTATAGAAAAATATATTAAATAGATAAATGTAAATAAGTATTATTTTATTACTTATGCAGAGGTGATTAAAAATGGAATTTAATAATAATTGGATAGAGGCTGTAAGCTATAGAACCTCAAGAAGAGCATATATAAATAAGCAATTAGAAATAAAAGCTATAAATAAAATAAAAGAATTAATTTATAAAATAAATGAAGAAACTGGATTAAATTTTCAATTTATAGAAGATTGTTCAAAGTTATTCAAAGGATTTTCAGCATCATATGGAATAATAAAAGGATTAAATTCATGTATAGCTTTAGTAGGAAATAAAAGTATAGATAACTATAAAACTAAAGTTGGATATTATGGAGAAATGTTAGTACTAGAATCAACTTATATGAATTTAGGAACTTGTTGGATAGGTGGAACTTACGATAAAAATGAATGTAAAAAATATATAGATATAAATCAAGATGAAGAATTAATTTGTGTAATAGCAGTAGGTGAAGTTTTAGAAGATAAAAGTATAAGAGAAAAGCTAATTTCTAAAATGAACAAAAGTAAAAAATCTTTTGATCAAATATTATTAGAAAAAGATACTGAATTATTACCAAGTTGGATAAAAGAAGGAATTGAGTTTGTAATAAAAGCACCGTCTGCATTAAATAAGCAGCCAGTAGGGTATTCGTTTGTAGATAATGAAATAAAAGCTTATAAAGTATCAGATAAGTATGGATATGAAGATATTGATTTAGGAATCTCTATGTTGCACTTTGAGTTAGGTGCAAAGGGCCAAAATCACAATGGTAATTGGAACTATATAAATGGTGCAAAAATTTATATTAATATACATAAAAAACAAGATTGTATAAATTAAAAATATACAATCTTGTTTTTGTTATTGAAGTTTAGATATAAGCTCCAATTTTTAATTTAATAAAGTTAAAATTAAAAATAAATATTATGATGCTTTTGCTAATATATCCTCAGTTATTCTTTTTTTAGTTAATTTATCTTTCACAAAACCAAAGAAAGTTGTAATAAAAATAGCTCCTGTTACCATTATAGAAATATTCCATGGCATAAATGATTTATTCATAGTCATTATTACATTAACTCTGAACCAATTTTGAAAAGGAAGACCTATTCCAAGTAAAACTGCAAAGAAGAGAATTTTTCTTATTAATTTTTTTCCCTTCATTTTCTTTATTTGGCTATTAACAAATAGTCTTAAAGATCCTACTCCACAACCAACAAAAAAGAATATTACTAAAAATGATTTTATGCTTTCATTTAATAAAAATGCTTTTGAAATTAAAGATAGAGCAATTAAGAATGTACATCCCATTACAATGTATGATTTTTTCAATAGTTTTCACCTCAACAATTTTTATATTTAACTTATATTTAGCAAGTAATTTTGAGAATTTTAAAATTACTTGCTTTGATATTTTCATAGTATATTAATTAATTAGGTAACCTAACTATTAATATGCTAACATGGTTATAATAATTAGTCAACATTAAATAGCTTAGATTTATTAAATTAAAAAATAGTAGACCAAAATAGAAATTTACTTTCTATTTTGGTCTACTATACCATTCAGTAAAATAGATGTTAACTATATCTAATAATTCAATTAATAATTTGCTTTTTTCTTCTCCTAATATTTCTATAACTCCAGAAAATAAAGAATTAAAGTATTTTTTTAAATCCTGTACTATTTTTTTACCCTCATCAGTTAAAGTTATTTCAATAAATCTTTTATCATTTTGATTAATATGTTTTTCCAAATAACCTTTATTAATTAAATTTTTTACGAATTCAGTTGTACTGGGAGAAGTAATAGATAGATTTTTACTAATTTCTGAAATGTTAACTTTACATTTTTTTTCCTCATGAAGAAATTCTACACAAAGCAAAACTCGAGCTTCACTTTTTTTTATTCCCATTATAGTTTGATTATGTCTTTCAATTCTTGCTAAGTTTTCAAACGTGTCTATAAATTTTTTTATATCTATATTTGATTGTTTATTCAAAGAAATTCACCTCATTGAGTATATGTTAATTTATTATAATAAATTTGTCCATGTATTTATAAGTTTTTATTTTAATATTTACATATAATGCATATACTACATTTGTTGAAAAAACAAATAATGAGAAAATAGGTGATTTAATGATATACATATATAATTGTTACGGAGGGACTCATTCCTCTATAATAGCAGTTGCGTACCACTTGGAAATGTTAGATGAGAATCGAGAACCAACTAAGGATGAAATATTGAATCTACCTAACTTTAATAAGCTGGTATATGGAAATCGTGGAGAACTTTTTCATTATGGAAGTGATAAAGATGGGAATGAAGTTTATGCTATGGGAAGAGGGCGTTCAAAAATTCTAATTCCTGGATTATACAATTTAGCATCTATGCTACATAAACAAAATTTATTAGAAGAAAAAATAATATTTTCTAACACCTCACCAACAGTTCCAGTACCAATGACACTTGGAGGATTGTTTTCTAGATGGCTAAAGATTGATTTTATAGGAGTTTCGTTACTTATAAAGGGAGTAAAAAAATCATATAAAGATGTTATACAGCTTGTAAATGACACAAAGAGAATAGCAAATGAAGATAAAGAAACTGTAATTATTTTAGACAATAAAGATGTTAAGAAAAAATAGCTTTAATCCAAATTTAAAGGATTAGGGCTATTTTTATATTAACTTAATTATTACACAGCTTTTCTTTGATCATCAATATGTGAAATAGGATGAAATAGCTTAAAGAATAAAAATCTCATTAAAGGTGATACAATTAGTAAGTTTAAAGGTATTGCAAATATAAAATTTGTAAACATAGCAATAATATAAGCATAAATGAAGTTTGAAGATAATCCTATATTAGTAACTACTCCGAATAATGACATCCAAATAACCATACCGCATCCTGTAAAAAATGACATACAGACTCCTACTTTTACCATACTATCATTTGGTTTTAATATTTTACTTGAAATAAATTTTACAATCTTACCAACTATGAATATATCTCCTATTAGTGCATATACAAAAGCTAGAGGGAATCCCATTAATGCATGCTTAAATATATTTAATGAAAAACCTTCAATTATAGCTATATTATAGCAACTCATAATAAACACCATTGTTGTACATATCATCAATATAAATATAAAATGTTCTTTTTTGTTTTTAAACAATTTAAATACCTCTCTTTTCTTATTATTGTCAACTTAGTTGACTAAAGTATGATATCACCTTTGAACTAAAAATGTCAACTAAGTTTACTAAAATTATATTGTTTATTTGTAAATTTATATATAATATATAAAGAGATTTAATAAAAAAGGAGTATTAATATGAATTCAAATTTTCAGAGTTTAAATATAATAGATTTAATAAGTGAAAAGCATGCAAAGCTTAGAAAAATGGTTATAGAAACTTGGGTTGAAATGGGGGAAGAAAGAGTTACTGATACAGAATCATATATGCTTGCCCTGATTGAAAAAGATAAATTAACCGTGGCACAGATTGGAAGGATAATAGGTATATCACGTCAAGGTGCTCATAAATGTGCAAAAGGTCTAATTGAAAGAGACTACATCATGATAGAAAATAAAGATGTAAATTCTAGAGATAAGGTGCTTTGTTTAACTGAAAAGGGATTTAGGTTTTGTAAAGAAACATTAATTTTAAAAGAGAAATTTCAAAATGAAATTATAAATTCTATAGGTGAAGAGAAATTTCAAATATTAAAAGATTGTTTAATCCAAAATTGGTTTGAGACTTATTAACATAAAGAATCTATAGTTCATAGTATATTAGTAAATGTCATATTATGCGAAATATATTTTTAAAAGGAGTGCCTAAGTATGAACAAAGAAACTGCTATGATTGTAGATATACCCTTTAATACAGACACAAACCCGTTTTGGCCAGAATTTGATGACAGATTTATTGATGTAAAAAAACAATCAAAAATAAAAGAATGGATTGATTATAGAATAGATATATTTATGAAATATACGGGAAAAAGTTTGATGAATCAAACAAATCAAGAATTTAAATGTGTTGTGAGATATGCAAAAGAAAGTGAGAGTTTAATATTTGATGCATTATCTAAATATCCAAAACTTCCTGAAAATATAATTTTTACAGATGATGGAGATAGTTATATAGAAAAATTAATAGATGGATATAAATATATTTATCATATTAGGATAGATAGTGATAATATATTTTCTAGCAATTATATAGAAGAATTAAGCAAGATTAAATATTATGAAGAACTACAATGTATATTAAGTCAAAATGGATATTTATATGATTCAAATGAAAATAGATTAGCTGATATGTTTCACACATCCCCTTCAGTTTATGCACTTGTATATACAGTAGACGATTTTATATGTGGATTCCAACATCGCTTAGAAAACAGCCATTGGGGTGCAGTTAAATTAGTAAAAGAAGTTATTGAAACACATAGTTATGCATTAATTACTCATAAAAAAAATATTGATAATAACTTTGATCTTATACTTGAAGTAGGATATCCACTTATAAGAACGAAAGAACTATTTGGTGAAGAAAAAGATATAATTTTAAAAGAGTTTAATTTAATATAAAAAAATTTAATTATTAAAGTAGAAGGCTAGTTATCAAATGATAATGATTCTTCTACTTTTTAGTTTTTTTAATAATATATATAAAAATTTGAACAATAATAATTAAAGTAATCAACAAATTGGTAATTTTAAACTTAAAATTTAAATTGACTCCATCCTTAGGATGGAGTTTATAATAAATCTACGGAGGATGAAGATGGAAAATCAAATTTTAATAGGGGATTTTGTTAAATTAACTAATAGTACATTAAAAACTGTTTTGTATTATCATAAAATTGGATTATTGAAGGAACCTAAAAGATTAAAAAGTGGATATAGTCTATACGGAGCAGAAGAACTTAATCAAATGAGAATGATAAAGCACTTAAAAAATTTAGGGTTAGATTTGAAGCAAATAAAAGAAATTTTGGGACATGCAGAGGATAATAAAAACATTACAGAGGTACTCCAGTCACTACATTCTGAATTATTGATTGAAAAAAAGAAAATAGATGATCAAATTTCTAAAATTGAAATTTTATTAAACAAACAAGTTGAAGATGTAGAGGAAACTTTATTTGAATCTAGCTCATTTAGAGCTATTACAGAAACATTAAATCAAGATCAATTTGAAAGTTATAAAAATTCACATGAAGATTTATTCAAACAGCAACGTAATATATTTGGGGTTATGGATGATTTTCAGTGGGGAAAAAACTACAAAGAAAATTTTAGTGAAATGGCAAAATATTTTAAATTAAATCCTAAAAAATATGAAGTAGCATTAGAATTAGGTAAGAGATTATTTAAACTAAAATATATGTCAGTAGATGATCCAGAAATTGAAAAACTTGCTAAAGAGGGATCGGAATTTATAAAAAATGAACCGATTTTAAAAGAAATGCTTTATGAAAAAGATGGATTTGAAATTACTAATGAAAATCTATTTGATGAAGTATCAAATAAGTTTTTATCACCAGCACAAATAAAACATAAAAAACTTATACAAAAATATTTAGACTATAACTCTGTAAATAAAAAAGAGGGAGGAAACATTATTGAAAAAAAATAACAAATCAAAGAAAAATTTATTTACGGTGCCAATTATACTTACTGTATTTATGTGGATTATTTTATTTATTCCAGCGGGATCTATAAAATTTTGGGAAGGGTGGATTTTTTGGTCTGGATTTTCTATAATTACTTTTTTTATAACTTTTTATTTTATTAAAAAGAATCCAGAATTTTTATCAAGACGTGCAAAAGTTAAGCAAACAAAAGAAAGTATAAAGACACCTTTAATTTTAAAAGCATATTATTTGGCATTTATTTTACCTGGAATTGATTTTAGATTTTATTGGTCAAATGTAGAACTATGGATTGTAATTTTATCAAATATTATTGTATTTGCATCATACATATTTATATTCTATGTTTTTAAGAAAAATAGTTATGCATCTACAGTTATACAAGTTGAGAATGAGCAAAATGTTATATCATCTGGGCCATATGCAGTAGTTCGTCATCCTATGTATTTAGGCATGGTAATAATGTCATTGTTTATGCCTATTGCACTTGGTTCTTATATTTCAATTATACCTATGTTTTTTATAATTCCAATAACTATAATTAGGATAAAAAATGAAGAAGAAATGCTTTTAAAAAATCTTAATGGATATAAAAATTATTGTTCAAAAATAAAATATCGTCTAATACCTTTTATTTGGTAAATTTAACAATTGATTTTTATGGCTTGTACTTAAGTGTATAAGCCATTTTTAGATTAACTATCTATAGATAAAGTTAGCAATCTAAATATTTTTTTCTGGAAATAGTTGACAATCTAACTATACGTATATAATATCTATATTGAAAGACTAACATAATTATGTTAAAGTAATAACCAAAATTTTGTATACAAAATCATTTTCAAAAAGAAACAAATCTTTTATTTTCAATCTTTTACTAATAAAATAAATAAAAATATATATTTTTTAAGTATTAATTTGTTGTTTATATAATTAATATAGACAATTTTTATATTATTTTTTATACCAAACTGTATTCTAAAAGCATTCCTCTTAAATTTTTACAAAAACAAAAACTTCAAAATTGACAGTCTGAAGGCTTAACTAATATTTTTTATGCATTAATTTAATGTTATTTAAGTGAGGGTTAAAATTTTCAAAAGTATTAATTAAAAATTTAACAAGGGAGATGGATTTTAATGTTTAAAAGAAATTTAGCTATTTTAACAATTGCGGGTTTATCATGCGGATTTTTAGCACCTACAGTAAGTTTTGCAGATAGTCAAACTAAGGAAGAATTGCCTCAAGCTTATAATGTTACAGCGGATAAAGATTTAAAAGATGTATTAAAAAATGTATCTGAAGATTACAAAGTAAAAGACAATGCAGATCAATATGAATTAGTTAAAAAAGAAAAAGATGACTTAGGATTTACTCACTATACTCTAAAACCTAAAGCTGATGGTTATTTTGCAGATAAAGCTGAGGTTAAGATACACACAGATAAAGATGGAAAAGTTGTTTTTGTAAATGGGGATTTAGATCAAGGTAAATTGGAAGTTAAAAATGAAACTAAAATAGATAAAGATAAAGCTATTGAGTTAGCTTTTAAATCAATAGAAAAATCACGTGATGAAGTTAAAAACTTATCAGGTGAAGATACAATCCAAGATGCTAAAATTGTTGTTGATGAAAAAACTAATAGAGCTGTATATGCTTTAGATTTATCATATTCTGTTCCAGAGCCTGCTCATTGGTTAATTAAAGTAGATGCAGAAAATGGTAGTATAGTTGAAAAACAAAATGTTTTAGAAGAAGCAACTCAAGCAACAGGTACTGGAATTGGTTCAGATGGACAAATTAAAAACTTAAAAATAACTGAAGATAATGGTAAATATCAATTAGTGGATACTACTCATAAAGGTCAAATAATAACTAAAAGTTTCGAAGCTTTTAAAGGTGATACAACAGTTGGAAATATTATTACAAATATAAAAAACTTCTTCGATCAAGATAAAGCAGCTGTAGATGCTCACTATTTTACAGATCAAGTTTATAACTACTACAAAGATACTCATAATAGAGAAAGTTATGATGGGAATGGATCAGATATAAATTCTTATGTTCATGTTCCTGAAGAGGATGGAAGTAGTATGAGTAATGCTTACTGGAATGGCGTAGAGATGAGTTATGGTGATGGAAATAAAACAACAGAAAATGCTTTTACAGCAGCAAATGACGTTGTTGCACATGAGATAACACATGGGGTTACATCATCATCAGCAGATCTAGTTTACCAATATCAACCAGGAGCATTAAATGAATCATTCTCAGATGTATTTGGTTATTTTGTAGATAGTGATGACTGGCAAATGGGAGAAGATTTATATAAAACACCTGGTGAAGCTATAAGAGACTTACAAGATCCTACAAAACATGGACAACCAGCAAATATGAAAGACTATAAAAACTATAGTATATATTATGATAGAGGTGGAGTTCATATAAATAGTGGTATACCTAATAAAGCAGCATATAACACTATAACTAAAATAGGTAAAGAAAAAGCAGAGAAAATATATTATAGAGCTCTTACTCAATACTTAACAAGACAATCACAATTTAAAGATGCTAAAAGTTCTTTAGTTCAATCAGCAAAAGACCTTTATGGAGATCAAGTAGCTAATGATGTTAAAGCTGCATGGGATCAAGTTGGAGTAAAATAATCCAAAGTCTTAAAATAAATTAGTAAACTTTTTAATATATACCTCATATAAATAAATCATATTAATTATATATGAGTAGTTATTAAAAAATAAATTGACAAATAAAGTTGTATAGAATATTATTTTAAATAACTTTAATATAAATCCTAAGAAAAGGGATAGTAGCTAAATTTAGGTTCAATATAGAGAGCTGAGGATGGTGTAATCTTGGCAAGAAGTGATTTAGTGAATGGGCCTTTGAGGAGTAAATTGAAATCGCAGTATGTGAGAGTAGACTTTACCGTGTGTCGCACGTTATAGCGAATAGGGTATGATAGTACCTGAAATTGAGCGATGTACAAATGATTTTTTTGTACATAAATTAGGTGGCAACGCGGATAGACTCCGTCCTATTAATATAGGACGGAGTTTTTTAATTCCCAAAAATTAAAGGTGGTGATAAATATGATGTGAATAAGTATCTCAAAAGACAGCGATTTATATCATTGGAAATTTACAATGAAAAATAATAACTATTTAAAAAAAATAGGAGGACATAATTATGAAAACAAATACAAGAAAATTAGTTTTAAATTCGCTATTATTAGCGATTGGGCTACTATTGCATCAAATAACACCAACTATCGGCTTGCCAATTCAGCCAGATATGACATTAATAATGTTATTTACAATAATTATTTTAAATAAAGATGATTATAAAACTTCACTTGTATGTGGAGTTGTAACTGGAATTTTTACAGCATTGACTACAAAGTTTCCTGGAGGACAATTCCCGAATATATTAGATAAAGTTATTACAACAAATATAATATATGTTTTAGTATTTATTATGTATAAGTTCCCATTTATAAAAAATTTTAAAGAAAAAACTCAAGACTTTGTAATATCCTTAATAATATTACCAATAGGAACATTAGTAAGCGGAACAACTTTTTTATTATCTGCATTAGTTTTAGTAGGATTACCTGGGACGTTCAAATCATTATTTTTAGTAGCAGTAGTTCCTGCAGTTTTAATTAATTTAGTTTGTGGATTGTTTTTAATAAAGGTAGTAAGTGTTTCTGTAAAAAGGATAGGATATAAGGACTTAAAAAGTATAAGTAAATAAGTTTTTAAAACATTAAATTATTTTTATATAAGAAGAGATATTAAAAAAATAATAATCTCTTCTTATATAATTAAACTGCAAATTTAAGAGAAATTAATATTACAACTATAGCGGTTGTTAAAATAGGTATAACTACAGAAGTGACAAAAATATCTTTATAAGATTCTTTGTGAGTTAATCCGCAAATAGCAAGTGTGGTAATTACCGCTCCATTATGAGGAAGAGTATCTAATCCACCAGAAGAAAGAGAAGCTATTCTGTGGAGAATTTCAGGAGAAATATTTAAAGCATGACTCATTTGTAAATAAGTAGGTGCAAGTGCATCGAGGGATATTCCAAGTCCTCCTGAAGCTGAAGCTGTAAGTCCACAAATCAAGTTTACTGATAAAGCTTCTGATATTATTGGATTTGATGAAATACCGAAAATAAATGTTTGAATAACGCTAAATACTGCCAATGATTTTATAACACTTCCATATCCAACAATTGCGCTTGAATTAAGAAGTGGTCTGAAGGAATTAGAAACACCTATATCTAGAACTGATTTTAAATTTTTTATGTTTTTGTAGTTAGTTAATATTATAAATAAATCAGCTAGAACTATTGCAATTATAACACTCCAAGTTCCAGAAACATTACTTAAAGTAGTATTAAAGATACTTAAATATTCGCCGTTTATATTTTCATAATAAACTTTTGAAAAGAACAAATTAGTAATGAAAATTATAATTATAGGGGTAACAGCTCTAAATATATTAGGTGAATTCTCATAATTTTCCTCAATAGAACTATGATTATGCTTGCCGTAACCTTCGTTATTTTTCCTAGCAGATTTAACACGCTTAGTAAGCCATAACATTCCCAATGTTAGCATTAAGATACTTGCAAAAACTCCTATAATAGGGGCTGCGAATGTATCTGTTCCAAAGTATTTCATGGGTATAACATTTTGAATTTCTGGAGAGCCAGGCATAGCTGTCATCGTAAAAGTAAATGCACCTAGAGCTATAGTTCCAGGAATAAGTCTTTTAGGAATATCAGCTTCTTTAAATAACATAGATGCAATTGGATAAAGTATAAATGCAACAACAAATAATGAAACCCCTCCATATGTAAGAAGTGATCCAGATAGAACAACAGCTAATACAGATTTATTTTTTCCGAGTTTCTTAGTTATAAAATGAGCTATAGATTTTGCATATCCAGCTTCCTCCATTAATTTTGCAAAAACCGCACCGGTCATAAAAAGAGGGAAGTAGTTTTTTATAAAATTTGCAAATCCAACCATATATACTTCTGTATAATTCGCCATTAGATGGCTGTCAAATCCTGTAGTAAGAATTATTGTTAATATAGAAACTATTGGGGCCGTTATTATTGTTGAGTAACCTTTATAAGCTAGGTACATTATAAGTATCAATGATAAAATTAATCCTGAGATGCTAAACATTATTAATCAATGTCATAAAAATTATGACAATCTCCTTTCGTTATTTTATAAGGTATATGAATACCTATTTATTTTACCCGGTAAAAAATATATAAAACATTAATAATAATGATAATGATTTCTAGTTTTGAAAATTAATCTAAAAAGCAACTTTTATACTCTATTAAGCGCATGTCATAAAATAAGTAAAATATAGTGCTATAATTTATGTGCAAGATATATAAATAATTTGCAATTTTGATTAGGGGTGATTAATATTTTTAGGAAAAATGTTAAAAAAATATTTATTTCTTTAATAACAAATCCAATATTGATAGTTTTGTATTGGGCATTTTGTTATGAATTATCTTCATTATGTATGTATGGAAGAATGAATAATAATATTTACGTCTTTTTTATATGCCTATTATTGATAATATGTATAGTTTTATTTACTATATTTAAAGTTACAAAAAACAAATACTATAAATACAGTAAAACAATTAAATTTAAATATATTTTTATTATAATTATTTTAACGATAACATCATTTTACGGAGTTAAAATATACAAGAGCTCAGTAAATTATGGAGGAAAGTTATCCTGGGTTATAGAACGATTAAAAAATGAAAGAAAAGTAAAATTTGAAAATAATAATATATATGAAGATGGTGTTGGAGGTATATTTGAAGACATTAATAAAAAATATAAGTTGCCAAAAGAATTGTATATGTCAGATAACTTTTCATTAAAATTTAAACCAGATGGGACAATTACATCTTTTGATACATTTATATATGGAAAAGATGATAAAGGGAAAGAAAAAAGTTATTTAATAAGCTATGATAAAAATAAGTCTAAGGATATTACATTAATTTTAAATGGTTATGCTAATCCTAAATATAACTATGATAAATTATTAAACCCATTAATCGAAACAGTTAAAGTTATTCCGGTTAAGGAAACTGTTGATAAGTGGAATCAAGGTAGTTATGGATTAGTTTACTATGGAAAAAGAAATTGGGGATATAATTCG
>NZ_JBOGBV010000037.1:0-3894 GCF_051656405.1 Paraclostridium sp. | reverse complement strand
TAAATTTAAAACTTCTTCATTATTTTTCATTATTTTTTACCTTAGATGTTATTATTGGCCATGCAGTAAGTCCTACTAATACTATTAAAAGTATTATTGCCATCATATTTCCAGATGCAAATCCACTTGGTCCTGCACTTTTTATAACACCTGATACTTGTAGTATTATACCTATTAGACCGATTATAGATCCTCCTGCTACAAGTCCTGATGATAAACTTATACCATTTGAAACTTTAACTTCTTTTTCTTTTTCTTCTTTAGAAGTTTTTTCAACAAATACACGAATTAATGCTCCTATTAATATTATAGAAGTTGTTGCTATTGGTAAGTAGAATCCTATTGCAACTGTCATTATTGGTAAATCTAAGAAATATAAAACTATTGCCATAAACACTCCAACAATTATCATAACCCAAGGTAATTGCCCTGACATTATTCCTGATGTAAGTGTTGATATTAAGTTTGCTTGAGGTAATGCAAATGGAGGATTATCCCCTGTAACTACAAGTTGGTTAGAAAGTAATATTGTTGTGCCAACAACAACTATTACACCTACTATACCTGCTATTGCAAAATATTTTTGCATTTCACTTTTATTACCGCCTATTATGTAAGTAACTTTTTGAGATTGGTTATATCCTCCAGCTACTGATATAGACACAACTATAAATGTACCAAATAATAATAATGATTTATTATCTGCTTGTCCACTCCATCCCATTATAACGAATACTAATGTTGCTATAACTAAAGATGCTATTGTCATACCAGATACTGGTAAGTTTGATGTTCCTATTGTTCCTGTTAAACGTCCTGCAACTATAACAAATAATGCAGCTAAAACTATTGAAACTATTGCTCCAACAATTGCCATTACTACGCTTCCTGAAATTAAAAATGCCCCTATAACTGCAACTACTATTCCACCTAATAATATCATTGTTTGAAGAGTAGTACTTCCTTCTCCATCAGCTGATGAAGATTTAGCATTCATTGTTTCTTTAACAGATGCTATTATAGTTGGTATAAGTTTTATTGCTCCTATTATACCTCCACAAAGCATCATACCAGCTCCTATGTATTTTACATAGTTACCAGCTATATCATTTACACCCATTTGATTGATAGGCATTGAAGGATCGTTCCATACTTTAGCTCCTTCTCCTGCTAAATCAGTGAAGTATCCTATTAAAGGCATTATTCCAAAGTGAGATAATAAAGATCCTGCAAACATAGTTAATGCCACTTCAAGACCTACTATAAATCCTATACCTAAAAGTAGTGGGTTAACCTCTACTTCAAATTTACACTTATAAAACTTATCACCTATAAAACTTATTACATTGTTAGCTACATTTAAGAATGATCCTGTTAATACTGTTATAATACCACTTATTCCAAATCCAATTCCCATGTATTTCATTGAGTCTCCACCTGCATCTGATGCTACAAGTGTCTCGCATATAGCCATTGATTCTGGATACATAAGCTTTCCATGTTCTTCAATTATTAAATAATTGTAAACAAGTGATGAAACTCCTATACCAAATAGAACTCCACCTACTCCTACAACAAATCCTTCTAAAAATGTCACTTGGCTACCTATTAATAAAATAGCAGGTAGTACAAATATCATACCACTAGCAACTGATTCTCCACCACTTGCCATACCTTGTACTATATTCTTTCCTAGAATACCTTTTCCTTTAGCGAAAGCTGCTATAAATGCTGATCCTATTATAGATCCAGGTATACCAGCTGCAACTGTAAGTCCTGCTTTCATACCTGAGTATGCTGTAGACGCTGCAAAAACAACTGCTAAAACAATACCAATTATAAGTACTGCCATGTTTGCACCTGTTTTAGACTTGTCTGTTACATAGGGTACATAATCTTTACCTGATACGCCCCCGTAAGCCTCTTTAGGTAATTTTTTACTCATTAAATTTCACCATCCTTTTGTTTGATTAAACTCATTATACCACAATATTTCGAAATCTAACTTTTTTAGAATTTTAACTTTATTAAAACTATTCAAATTCGACATTTTTTTTAGATTTTTCTGTTTTTTGCAAAAAAATAGAGTTAACTATTTAGTTAACTCTATTACTTATTTATTGTACTTTTTCAATGTAATGACAATTTACTTCAATATGATTTAGGAATAAAAGTAGTCTTTCATAAAGAGGGTGTGATTCTTCTCCGTATCTTTCCTCTAAAACCTCACCTAATTCTTTAACATTTTTATTTCCATCAACTTGTAAGAATATATAACTACCATATTCATCAAGTTCTATATTTTTATACATAGGAATTTTAAATCTTAATTTTCTAAAAACCCTCTGAATCTTATGATCTTGTTTTTCTTGTATAGTCACTATGCCATTATCATTTACTTTATACTCTATATTTTCATTTTTTTTAAAGACTAAATTTAAAACATCTTCATTATTTTTCATTATTCTTAACCTTAGATGATACAATCGGCAATGCAGTGCATACTACTAATACTACTAGTAATATTACTGCCATCATGTTTCCAGCTGCAAATCCACTTGGTCCTGCACTCTTTATAACACCTGTTACTTGTAGTATTATACCTATTAATCCTATTATAGATCCTCCTGCTACAAGTCCTGATGATAAACTTATACCATTTGAAACTTTACCTTCTTTTTCTTGTTCAGATTTAGAAGTTTTTTCAACGAATACACGGATTAATGCTCCTACTAATATTATAGAAGTTGTTGCTATTGGTAAGTAGAATCCTATTGCAACTGTCATTATTGGTAATCCTAAGAAGTATAAAACTATTGCCATGAATACTCCAACAATTATCATAACCCAAGGTAATTGCCCTGACATTATTCCTGAAGTAAGTGTTGACATTAAGTTTGCTTGAGGTAATGCAAACGGAGGGTTATCTCCTGTTATTGTAAGTTGGTTTGAAAGTAATAATATTGTTCCAACAACAACTATTACACCTACTATACCAGCTATTGTAAAGTATTTTTGCATTTCACTCTTGCTTCCACCTATGATGTAAGTAACCTTTTGAGATTGGCTATATCCACCAGCTATAGCTATAGCAACTACTATAAATGTACCAAATAATAATAATGATTTATTATCTGCTTGACCTTTCCATCCCATTATAACAAACACTAAAGTTAATATAACTAAAGATGCTATTGTCATACCAGATACTGGTAAGTTTGATGTTCCTATTGTTCCTGTTAAACGTCCTGCAACTATAACGAATAATCCAGCTAATAATACTGACGCTATAGCTCCAACTATTGCCATTGTTACACTTCCAGATATAATGAATCCTGCTACAAATGCTATTACTATTCCACCTAATAATATTATAGTTTGAAGAGCTGAGCTTCCTTCTCCATCATTAGATGATTTAGCTTTCATAGTTTCTTGAACTGATGCTATTATAGTTGGTATAAGTTTTACTGCTCCTATTATACCTCCACAAAGCATCATACCAGCTCCTATGTATTTTACATAGTTACCACCGATATCATTTACACCCATTTGACTTATAGCCATTGAAGAGTTATTCCAAACATTTGCTCCTGGCCCTGCCATTTCAGTAAAGTAAGATATTAATGGTGTTATCCCAAAGTTTGCTAATATAGAACCAGCAAACATTGTTAAAGATACTTCAAGTCCTACTATAAACCCTATACCTAAAAGTAATGGGTTAACTTCAACTTCGAACTTATATTTATAGAATTTTTTTCCTATAAAACTTATTACATTATTTGTTACATTTAAGAATGATCCTGTTAATACTGTTATAATACCACTTATTCCAAATCCAATTCCCATGTACTTCATTGAGTCTCCACCTGCATCTGATGCTACAAGTGTCTCACA
>NZ_JBOGBV010000036.1:0-11119 GCF_051656405.1 Paraclostridium sp. | reverse complement strand
CTACAACAGTAGCTCCACAACCTAAACATCTTTCTGTTTCTTTTTTCATTTGTTCTTCTGTAAAAGTAAGACGCATATCTTTGAAAGATTCTTTTGCATCTACGCCAGATTTATGATTTGGTCTTTGTCTTGGCATATTGTCATATCCTTCTAATTGCAAGCTTTTCTTATCAAATTCATGATAATCTCTTCTATCACGTCCATTTACTAAACTTTGTCCTGGCTGAACAAAACGGTGAATTGATATAGCTCCTTGCTTACCTGCTGCTATTGCATCTATTGCAAATCTAGGACCAGTATATGAATCTCCTCCAGCAAATATATCAGGTTCATTTGTTTGATAAGTAAATCCATCAGCTTTTATTGTATTATTAGGATTTAGCTCTACTTTGCTTCCTTTAAGTAAATCACCCCAGTCAATACTTTGACCTACTGAAATTAGAACATAATCAGCGTCTACTACTTTTAAATTATCTTCATCAAATACTGGAGAGAATCTTCCGTTTTCATCAAACACAGAAACACATTTTTTAAATTCAACCCCTACTACTTTTCCGTCTTCTACAATTATTCTATTAGGCCCCCAAGAGTTGTTTATTACTATATCCTCTTCTAAAGCTTCTTCTATTTCTTCTTCTAAAGCAGGCATTTGTTCACGATTTTCTAAGCAGAACATATTTACACTATCTGCACCTACTCTTGTTGCATTTCTTGCAACGTCTATCGCAACATTTCCTCCACCAATAACAACTACTTTTCCATTTAGTTTTACATCTTCTCCTAAGTTAACATCACGTACAAATTCTACCCCTGGTATAACACCTTCTGCATCTTCACCTTCTATATTTAATCTTCTACCAGCTTGTGCCCCGATTGCTAAATAGAAAGCTTTATATCCATCTTTTCTTAATTCATCTAATGTAACATCCTTACCTACTTCTATACCTGTTTTAAACTCTACACCCATTTGTCTTAGTATCTCTATTTCAGCATTAACTACTTCTTTTTCCAATCTGAAAGAAGGAATTCCTAAAGTTAACATCCCACCAAGAGCTTTTTGTTTTTCAAATACCGTTACCTTGTATCCATCTATTGATAAGTAATATGCACATGAAAGTCCAGAAGGTCCTCCACCTATTATGGCAATCTTCTTACCGTAATTATGTCTTTTTTTAGGAACGAATCTATGCTCTTCTTTTAAGTCTTGTTCAGCTACAAACTTTTTAATCTCGTCTATAGCTATTGGTGAATCTATATCCCCTCTTGTACATGCTGACTCACACTTTCTAGGACAGATACGACCACATATAGCTGGGAATGGATTCTCTTGTTTTATAAGTTCTAAAGCTTCTTTGTATCTTCCTTGTGAAGCAAGTTTAATATATCCTTGAACAGCTATATGAGCAGGGCATGCAGTCTTACATGGACTTGTTCCACTTTCTACTACATCTTCTCTATTAATTCTATAATCTTCATTCCATCTCTCTGGTCCCCAATCAGTATTTCTTGGAGTTTCTTTTCTTTCTATTTTATCTACGATAGGTTTGCTAGAACATAATTTTTGACCAAGCTTTAAGGCATTGGTTGGACAGTTAACTACACACTCTCCACAAGCAACGCACTTATCTTTATCTACTTTAGATACATAGTTAGAACGTACCATATCAGTATTTGCAAACATATTTCCACCCTTAAGTGCTAAACAAGAACATCCACAGCAATTGCATATTGCATGAGTTTTTCCTGATCCATCTAGGTTTGGTATTTGGTGCATTAATCCATTTTCTTCAGCTCTTTTTATTATTTCAAAAGCCTCTTCTCTAGTTATTTTTTTACCTCTTCCTGTTCTTATGTAGTATTCAGCTGCATGGCCTAATTGAATACACATATCTTCTTTTAGATGTCCACATCCTTCTCCCATACTTTCTCTTGCTGTACGACATGAACAATCTGATACAGAGAATTTATCACTTTCATTTAAATATTTTGATATTTCCTCATATGAAGCTCTTCTTGTTTCCCCATCTATTGCAGTTTCTATTGGAATAACACGCATAAGTCCTACGCCTGGAGGAAAACTTCCTGTAGATTTTGGTCCATTTTCCACACCATAATCATGAAATGCTTTAGGAATTTGCGGATATTTTTTAGCCTGTGCCTTATTGTTAACCATCATTTCCATAATTCCTGGTACCCAAGTTTCATACCAGAAAGTGTCTACACCATCTATTTCATTAACGAAAACTACCCCTATTTCTGATAATTCTAATAGTAACTCTGTACACTTTTCAACACTCTTCCCACATAAAGGTGCCACTTTCTCAGCCGTTATTTTCTTTCTAATCTCCATACAAAGTAAAACTTCTGCCATTTCATCTGTTACAACTGGCTCTAAAATTCTATAACGTGCATCATTTTCACCAAAGTATCCTCTAGCCCCTGGTTTTTTTCCACTAACTTGATTTGCAAATTGAAGAACCTTTTCTTTAACTGCCATCTTAATCCCCCTAAAAATTATAATTTTTATATTATATTATATTATATTAATTATTCCAAGCCTTTACTTCTGCTCTTATCCAATTAGCCCATTCATCGATACCTTCACCAGTTTTGGCTGATATATCTATAACTTTTGCATTTGGATTTCGTTTTTTAATATATTCTTTAACTAAGTTTAAATCAAAGTCAAAATATTCTATAGCATCAATTTTGTTTATTAAAACCACATCCACTACTGAGAATATTAATGGATATTTCAAAGGTTTATCATGCCCCTCTGGTACGCTAAGTATCATAGCATTTTTCGAAGACCCAGTATCAAATTCTGCTGGACATACTAAATTTCCCACATTTTCTAATATTACAAAGTCCACATCATCTGTTCCAAGTTCTACTAACCCTTGCTTAGTCATATCTGCATCTAAATGACACATTCCACCTGTATGTAACTGTATTACCTTTGCTCCTGTTTTTGAAACAGTGTCAGCATCAACATCTGAATCTATATCAGCTTCCATAACCCCTATTTTCATCTCATCTTTTAAAGCTTCAATAGTTCTTAAAACTGTTGTAGTCTTCCCTGAGCCAGGAGAAGACATTAAATTTAATAAAAAAGTGTTATCTTTCTTTAAGTCAGATCTAAGTAAATCTGCTTGTTCATCATTGTTCTTAAAAACACTTTCCTTTATCTCGATAACTTTATACTTTTCCATAAACTTACCCCCTAATATTTATTGATATTGTTAAAAGTATTTAGTATATTTACAATCAACTATTTTACTTTGATTAATCTTATATCATCATTTGTTAACTTTGTAACACTCCATACAGAATTAATTTCACCGAATCACATTCTGTAATTAAAATATATCATCTTTACCATATTTTGTAAATGTATACATGTCGTTTTCATTTGCTTTCTTTCACAACTTTTCATTATATATTTACTTTTTTTATGCTATACTAAGTAATTATATAATTTACTGTATTCACATTGCAGTGCTATAGAAAGGTATTTGTCATGAAAAAATTAACTAATAGACAAAAACAAGCTATTGCAACCAAACTTAGAATTACACAAGTAGCAACTGAACTTTTTAAATTAAATGGATTTGATAGTGTAAAAATTCAAGATATCTGCCAAGCTGCAGAGATTTCAATAGGAGCTTTTTATCATCATTTTAAATCAAAATCAGAAATAATTAACACGGCTTATGAGCAAGTTGATATTTTAGTATTGGATAGACTTGAAACAAAAGATTTAGATTCAAATCTTGATAAATTATTATTTTTATTAGTTGAAGGTGCTGTTGTTATGGAAGAACTTGGTTGGGTATTTGTAAGTGAAATATATAAAAATTTACTTTCAATAGAATCAAAGTATTCTACTAAACCTGACCGTTATATAGCATTAGAAGTTAGATCAATTATAGAAGATTCACTAAAAAGTGGTGAGTTAAATAGCTCTATTTCTTCATTTGATTTGACTATGATAATTATGAGAATATCTAGAGGTACCATATTTGACTGGTGTCTTCATGAAGGAAGTTATGATCTTAAATCTAGAATGGAATTTGAATTAAACTTACTTCTTTCTAATTTTAAAACTGAAAAATTAGATTAAAAAAAGTCGCTAATTAAGCGACTTTTTTCATTTTAAGTACAATAATATTTACCCTTCAACAGCTTCCGCAGCATTATTCTGTTTCTCACTTATACGCAATACAATATTGTCTGGATCAACTTGTAATTCAATTTTATCACTCTGTAGTTCAGGAATTTCTCCAACAGTTATAACATTACCTGCCTTCATTCCATCAACGTCAATAGTTATAGTATCAATCATATATTTAGGTAAAGACGCATATGGAATTTCAAGCTGCATTTTCTCCACTACCCCTTGGATTTTCGCATCATTGACAACAATTATATGAATTACACTGTTGACCTTTTCATTTGCACTTAATGCTTGAAAACTAATATTTAAAATTTCATCGTTCACTCTATTCAGTGATTTTTCCTTGATTTGTACCGGTATTGTTTGTCCTTCAATATTCATCACCAATTTACTACCTTCACGATTTAGGCGAATTAATCTGCGTGCAACAGATTCTTCCATTTGAATAGATATTGGATCTGTCAAAGATTTTCCGAATACATTCCCAGGAACTAAACCGAGTCGTCTCATTTTTTTTGCCTTTACATTAAAATTACGTTTTTGAACATTAATAGTTTCCATTTTGTTTCCTCCTAATTATTTTATAATATATGCCTAATTGCAACTCAGTACGTTGCAATGAAACAATCGATAGAAGTTAGATTATTTAAACTAGACTGTCAAAATACTTCAAAGTAAAAGTCTTAATATTTTTTGAACCCTAATAAAAAAGAAAGGCTATTCATACAACGCAATAAGCGCGATACTAAAAGCCCTTCTCTAAAGACGGTTCTTTTTTATTTGTAATTTTAAGTATAGTATATAGCAGTTACGATTGAAAATCAAGGTAACCATTTTCCTGACCATATATACTTTTCTTGAAATTGCATATAAATTACCTTGTAATAAAAAAAGTACTGATTAAAAAATCAATACTTTTTTCATAAATTTCAATGGTGTAGACTAATCATGCTTAAATTCAAATTATCTTGCCAACCTCATTTTAATTTTTATTTTTATTTTTATTTTTATTTTTATTTTTATTTGTAAATTTAGCTTTGCTTTTATTACCGTTACTTTTATTAGGTCTTCTTCCGCCCCTATTGTTCTTATTCGCTGATACAGTTATATCCTCTGCACTAGATACAAAGCTGTGATTTTCTACAACTTCAATCTTTTTATTTATAAGTTTTTCTATAGCCTTATAAAGATCTCTTTCTTCCATTGCACAAAATGCCGTTGCTCTACCACTTCTTCCCGCTCTTCCTGTTCTTCCAATTCTATGAACATAAGTCTCTGCAACCTCTGGTAAATCATAATTTATTACATATGGTAGATCATCAATATCAATTCCTCTTGCAGCTATATCAGTTGCTACCAGTACTCTAATCTTACCTTCTTTAAAATCATTTAATGCTAGCTGTCTTGCATTTTGCGACTTATTACCATGTATTGCCGCAGCACTTATTGATGATGATATTAGCTGTTGTGTTATTTTATTTGCTCCATGTTTTGTTCTTGAAAATACAAGTACAGATTCTTTTGGGTTACTTTTTAATAACTCTATAAGTAAGTTTGTCTTTTGCTTTTTACTTACAAAGTAAATATTTTGGTCAACCATCTCAGTTGTTGATGAAACTGGTGCAACCTCTACTCTAACTGGATTTTTAAATATTGAATCTGCTAATTTTGATATTTCCTTTGGCATAGTAGCTGAGAAGAATATATTTTGTCTAACCTTTGGAAGATAGCTCATTATTCTTTTTACATCATGTATCATACCCATATCTAACATGCTGTCAGCTTCATCTAAAACAAAGTGTTTAACATCATTTAATTTCAAGAATTTTTGATTATATAGATCAAGCATTCTACCTGGAGTTGCTATTAGTATATCTACACCTTGCTTTAATGCTTTAGTTTGAGGATTTTGAGATACGCCTCCAAATATAACTAAACTTTTTATATTTGTATGCCTTGCATAAGCTGCAAAGTTTTCTTCTATTTGAATTGCTAATTCTCTTGTAGGTGCTAGTATTACCGCTTTTATAGTTCTTTTACCTTTTAGTGGTTTTTTATCATTATATATTTGTTGTATTATAGGTATTGCAAAAGATGCTGTTTTTCCAGTACCTGTCTGTGCACATCCTAACAAATCTCTACCTTCTAATAATGGTGTTATTGACTTTGATTGTATTGGTGTTGGTTTTAAATAGCCTTCTTCCTTTAGTGCTTTTTGTATTGGCTTAATTATGTCTAAATCTGTAAATAGCATTTATATCTCCTTTTTATTTCCTTTTATATTAATCTAAATTGTTTACAAAATAAAATAAACACTTCCTATGCCATTTAATATCTAAACATAAAAAGTGCTTATCTTTTCTATTATACATCATATCTTTTAAAATAACGATATATATATTTACCATTTGCTACTTAATTTTTAATTATTTTAGTTTATTTTCTAAATTTTTTCTTCTATTATCTAATGGATTTAAGTTTATATGATGAACTCTTTCTTCTTCACTAGGTTTCATTATTACATCTTCCATATATACCTTACCACTTGGAATATGTGCTATTACGCTAGGTTGTTTATGACCTTTTGAATATATCCATGTATACTTCTTATTTACTACTCTATCTAAATCTTTAACTGATACTAATGCCTTTGCTTGTGGCTTTCCATATCTATCTTTTAGTATTATAGCTACTGTTTCGTCGTCTATATTTTCATATTCATTTTTTTCTCTTCTATTAACAATCTCTAAATTAGATTTTCTATTATCTAATGTATCTCCATTTATATGTCTAATTGGAGCTGATGATTGAGTATCTAATATTACTGATTGGATATTTCTTTTAGTGCTCTTAACTTTTTTATTTTCTTTAGTTGTAGTTATATTTTGAACTAAGTAACTATTAAAGTCTTTATGCCATTCAGCAAACCAAACTCCCATAGCTTGTACCTTTTCTAAATCTTCTGTATCTATTTTAGCTATAAGCTCAGAACCATTCTTTTTAAGTATTGTTATGTTAGTAACTGAACCTTGACTCTCATAATTATTTTTTGTTGTTTTGTAATTATTTATGATAATCACCTCTATCTTTAAATTAGTGTTATTTAAGTTTAACAGAATTTGTTGATAAAAGCTAATAAGTTTTATTGTTAGCCCTTTAGTTGCTCAAAAAACTTTTTTATGTTCAAAACATAGCATATTGATATAACTAAATTTCATGGATTATTCATAATTTTTAGCAAGTATAATTTCATTAAACGTAAAAAAGATATTGATTAAATAATCAATATCTTTTTTACGTATTTAAATGGTAGATTATTATTTTTAATCATAATAAATTTATTAATAATCATTATTAACTATCCTTTTGTATCCACTATATGTAGCTAAAAAGTAGATACCATATATGATTAATATTGAACTTATTGAAATAATATTATTGCTTATCATATCATAGTTTCCAAACATTTTGATAAAATTATTTGCTACTTTTATACCAACTATATTGTGAACCAATGCAAGTCCAATAGGAAGTATAAAGTATAGTAAAACCTGTAAAAATATCGATTTATTTATCATTTCCGTACTTACGCCAAGCCTTCTAAGTGTCTTATATCTTTCCATACTCTCAGTGGCACCAGCTAGTTGGCTAATGGCTAGCACTGCTGCACTAGATATTAAAAATACTATTCCTATATAAAGTCCTACAAACAAGAATATATTTGAAGTTGCCATACTATTTTCAAAACACCATATCTTAGTAATAGCAAGTATTTTATGTGAATTCTCTTTTCCATATGTATCTTCTATTACTTTATCAATATTTTTTGATACCATTTTTTCTTTATCTAATTTATTTCCTTTATAGTTAAGACTTAGATTTTTTTCATAAATATTCATATCTTTGACTTGATTATCATTAACTATTAAAGTTGTCTGATTCATACTCATCGGAAGTGTTTTAATTGATTCAAATTCATATGATTTATTTACGTTAAGTATATTGTTATTTATTTTAATATCATCATTGTTTTCTATAAAATCTTTTACTGCTTCTTCCATCGATGCCATATCAGTAAGTAGTGTAACTTCACCTTCTCTTAAGTCTAAACCTTTTTTATTTTGCATTTTCATAATCTTATTGTAATCAGATATTTTAATTATAGGTACATTAAAATCACCTGTATCATCTATTTGTTTTTTCAAAAACTGATTATTTGTATTTTTAAACATCTTCTTGAAAGGCATCTCACTGTTATATAAATTATACTTTAAAATATCACTCCCATAATCACCTAAGTTTATTCCATGCTCCTTTAAGTATTGATCAATTTCGATATTATCTTTTTTCCCTTTAACTTCTATACTCATCCACAGATCAAATGGTGTTTGAAATTCTACTGTATTTTCAAAAGAATTTTTCATACCTATTCCTGTTGACATCATCCCTATTGCTACAAATAACATTAAACATATTATACTTATAGATATATAATGAGTATTTATTTTACTATTAAACTGTCTTAATGTGAAAGTATTAAGATTTTTTAGGTAATAGTTTTTGCTACTTTGGATAACTTTTATTAAAAATCCTGCCAATGCTCTAAAGAATAGCACAGTACCTATAATTCCTAAACATATAGACTTTTTAAACTCTGGTGTATTTAAGTTAACTAACGTATTTTCTAGTATAAGTTTATAAGAATATCCTAAACAAATTATAGAAAAAATAAATAGTATTACCGATATAGATAAATTTGTTTTTTTAAGCTTTTGATTAGCTTTTGACCCATTTATCAAATCAATCAAATTATATCTTGATACCACTATAAAATTTAATACCATAACTACCATAAATATTATTCCAAAATAAAATATTGTTTTTAAGCAAGCTTCTTTAGAGAATATAAATTGATATTTAGTCATACTAGTTTTAAATAGTTTTGCAGTTATTCCAGCTAATCCTTGTGATAAAAATACTCCTACAAAAATCCCTGCTAATAATGACAATATTCCTATTATAATAGTTTCAGTAAATAAAATTATAGATATCTTTTTTTTACTAATTCCTAATGTCATATATATACCAAATTCTTTATTTCGCTTCTTTATCATAAAATTATTTGCATATATTACTAAAAATCCTAAAATAAAAGATACGAATCCTGAAACTACAGATATTATTTGTGAAATTAGGTGTACATAATTCTTTTTGCTTTCTGATAAATCCATCATTATGGTCTGAGAATCTAATGAGTTAAATATGTAAAATACACAAACTCCTAATGCTAGTGTAAGAAAATATATACTATAAGCTCTCATACTTCTTTTTACATTTCTTGAAGATAATTTAAATAACACTGTCACAGTCACCTCCAAGAAGTGTAACTACTTCTAAAATTCTTTTGAAAAATTCTTTTCTACTATCGTTTCCTCTTATAAGCTCATTAAAAATTTTTCCGTCTTTTATAAATAATATTCTTTTACAATAACTCGCTGTAAAAGCATCATGAGTAACCATCATTATTGTAGAATTTAAAGTTTCATTTAAATTTGATATACTTTCAAGTAATATTCTTGAAGACTTAGAATCTAGAGCTCCAGTTGGTTCATCTGCTAATATTAACGATGGATTTGTAATTATCGCTCTTGCCGATGCTACTCTTTGTTTTTGTCCTCCTGATATTTCATAAGGAAATTTATTTAGTATATCTGATATATTTAACTTATTTGCAACTTGCTTTACTTGTATATCTATATCTTTTCCTTTGACTCCTATAACTGATAACGCTAAGGATATATTTTCATATACAGATAGCGTGTCTAATAAATTAAAATCTTGAAATATAAATCCTAAATTCTCTCTTCTAAACTTCTCTATATTTTTTCTAGATAAAGTAGTTATATCCTTACCATCTATCTTTATAGACCCTGTTGTTACTTTATCTATTGTTGCTATACAGTTTAATAATGTAGTTTTTCCGCTTCCGCTTGGCCCCATTATTCCTACAAACTCACCTTTATCAACTTCAAATGATATATTATTTATTGCTTTTGTTAGATTTTTTTTATTTCCATAGTATTTTTCTATGTTTTTAACTTCTAGTATTGTGTTCATATATTCCTCCCCCTAAAATGTATAATCTATTACCTATTAATAAACTAAATTTTCTTTTCTTATTTAGATTTAATCTTCTATTTCTAGATAATGAATTTGTTTTATACTTATAGATTATAGTATCTAGAGTTTTTATTTAATAACTTAACCTTACATAAAACTTACACTGGTGTAAGTTTTATGCAAAAATTAATTATTGATTATTTTCATCATATTATTTTCTGGGAAGGTGATTTTAACTACTGTGTATTCATTTATTTTTGAATCTATGGATATACCTAGAGACATTTTATCTGCTAGTTTTTTAGAAATGTATAACCCCATTCCAGTTGATTTTTTAAGCTTTCTTCCATTTAATCCTGTGAATCCTTTTTCAAATACTTTCCTTAAATCTTTTTCATCTATCCCTATACCATTATCTTCAATAAATAACTCTGTACTGTTGCTATGTTCTTCAATATAAATTTTTATTTTCCCATTTGCTCTATATAGCTTCTTATTTATAGATTTATTTCCAATATATTTTACTGAGTTTATTATAATTTGATTTAAGATAAATTCCACCCATTTGTTATCACAATACACATTCTTATTAAAGTCTTGTATATCTATTGATATATCTTTATCTCTTATAGCTTTTTTATTTCTTCTTATTGTGTTATTTACACACTGCCTTAAGCTTATTTCTTTTACTATATAATCTTTTTCTAGTTCATTACTTTTAGAGTAATATAAAACTTGTTCTATATAATTTTCTATCTTTTCAATTTCTTCTAGTATGCTTAATGTATGTTCATTTTTATTATTTTCTATTATTAGTTTACT
>NZ_JBOGBV010000035.1:0-44903 GCF_051656405.1 Paraclostridium sp. | reverse complement strand
TAGAAAATTTAGGAGGAGATTATGAAGATGAGTATTGTAATTCAAGTATTTGTTTTTATTGCAGTAGTTATATTACTAGCAAAACCTTTAGGTATTTATATATCGAAAGTATTTAAAGATGAAAAGGTGTTTTTAACTAAGATATTGGCACCAATCGAAAGATTTATATACAAGGTGTTAAATATAAAAAAAGATGAAGAAATGAATGGGAAAGAATATATATTAAGTGTTATTTCATTTAGTGTAATAAGTTTAATATTTGTATTCTTATTGCAAATGATTCAATATATACTTCCGTTAAATCCAGAAAAGCTAAAAAATATAGATTGGAAATTAGCTTTTAATACAGCTACAAGTTTTATTACAAATACAAACTGGCAAGCTTATAGTGGAGAAAGTACTTTAAGCTATTTAACTCAAATGGTAGGATTAACTGTTCAAAACTTTTTATCAGCAGCGGTAGGAATAAGTGTACTTATGGTATTAATAAGAGGATTTAAAAGAAGTAAATGCAACTCTATAGGGAATTTTTGGAAAGATTTAACTAAATCAACTTTATATATACTTTTACCTCTTTCTGTTGTTTTAGCTATATTCTTAACAACACAAGGTGTAGTACAAAATTTAAAGCCTTATCAAGAAGTTAATTTAGTACAGAATGTAGAAACAGAAAATAAAGGTGTAATAGATAATCAAATAATTCCAGGAGGTCCTGCAGCAAGTCAAATTGCTATAAAGCAATTGGGAACCAATGGAGGTGGATTCTTTGGTACAAATTCAGCATATCCATTTGAGAATCCAACTTATTTATCAAATATGGCACAAGTTGTTTCTATAATTTTAATACCTGTAGCATTATGCTTTACATTTGGAGAGATGGTAAACGATAGAAAGCAAGGAAATGTAATTTTATGCTCAATGATGATTATATTCACACTAGCAATATCATCTGCAATGTATTTTGAATTTAAAGCTACCCCAGAGCTTGCAGATAATAAATATATAACAAGTGAATTAAAATCTGATCAGTCTGGTGGAAACATGGAAGGAAAAGAAGCTAGGTTTGGAGTAATAAATTCAGCTATATGGGGAGTAACAACTACTTCAGCATCAAATGGATCTGTAAACTCCATGCATGATTCTTTTACACCAATGGGAGGAATGATTCTAACATTACTTATGCAATTAGGTGAGGTTGTATTTGGAGGAGTTGGATGTGGACTTTATGGAATGCTTGCATTTGTAATTCTTACTGTATTTATATCAGGGCTTATGGTAGGTAGAACTCCAGAATATCTAGGAAAAAAAATAGAACCATTTGAAATGAAGATGGCATCAATTTTAATAATAACTACACCGGCGTTAGTCTTAGTGGGAAGTGCTATCACATGTATGGTTCCAAATATAGACTTTTTCTTAACTAATAATGGACCACATGGTTTCTCAGAAATTTTATATGCACTAAGTTCTACAGGAAACAATAATGGAAGTGCCTTTGCAGGATTTTATACAAATAATAGCTTCATGAATATATTAACAAGTTTAATAATGATATTAGCTCGTTTTATACCAATAGTTTTAATTATAAAAATAGCACAATCATTAGCTAGTAAAAAAATAGTACCACAAAGTGCAGGGACATTAGCAACTAATAATATGTTATTTGTATTTTTATTAGTTGGAGTTGTTCTTATGATAGGGGCATTAGGATTTTTACCATCACTAGCTCTTGGACCAATTGCAGAACATTTGAAGATGTTTTTTTAAACTTTAGTATAAGGGAGATATTATTATGAGTAATTCAAATGAAAGCTTTGTAAGCAAAGATATTTTAAAAGATGCTATAAAAGATTCTATTAAAAAGTTAAGTTTTAAAGTACAGCTTAAAAATCCGGTTATGTTTGTAGTATATATCGGATCAATAATTGCTAGTTTAATAACTATTATGTCATTTTTTAATATGATAAATGACAATACATCATTTGCCTTAATGATAAGTATTTTTTTATGGTCAACAGTACTATTTGCAAACTTTGCAGAAGCTATAGCAGAAGGAAGAGGTAAAGCTCAAGCTAGTAGTCTAAGAGCTGCAAAGAAAGATGTCTTAGCTAAAAAGTTAAAATCTTGCAATAAAAATAGTGAATTTGAAATGGTACAATCAAGCTTATTAAAAAAAGGAGATATAGTTTTAGTTGATGTAAATGAGCAAGTTCCTGCAGATGGAGATGTTATAGAAGGAGTTGCTTCAGTAGATGAAAGTGCTATAACTGGAGAAAGTGCTCCAGTTATAAGAGAATCAGGAGGAGATAGATGTGCAGTGACAGGTGGAACTACAGTAGTTTCTGATTATTTAATAGTAGAAGTAACATCAAGTCCAGGTGAAAGTTTTTTAGATAAGATGATTGCTATGGTAGAAGGTGCTAAAAGGAAAAAGACACCAAATGAAATAGCTTTACAAACATTATTAATTGCATTAACTTCAATATTTTTAATAGTAACAGTGACTTTATATCCATTTAGTTATTTTGCAGTAAAACAAAATGGTGTAGGTACTGTAGTTTCTATAACTTCATTAGTAGCTTTATTAGTTTGTTTAGCTCCAACGACTATTGGAGGTTTACTTTCTTCAATTGGAATTGCAGGCATGAGTAGATTAAATAATAAAAATGTTCTAGCTACATCAGGAAGAGCTATCGAAGCAGCTGGAGATGTAGATGTGCTACTTTTAGATAAAACAGGTACTATAACTCATGGAAATAGACAAGCAAGTGATTTTATACCTCTTAAACATGTGGATATGGAAGAGTTTGTTGATTGTGCAAAATTAAGTTCTGTATTAGATGAAACCCCTGAAGGAAGAAGTATAGTTGTGCTTGCAAAGAAGATGTATTCATTGGGTGATAATGATTTATCAAATAATGAGATAGAATTTGTACCTTTTTCAGCAAAGACTAGAATGAGTGGAGCTAACTTAATCGAAGATAAAATAAGAAAAGGTGCAGCGAGCGCTATAAAACAATTTGTAGAAGAACAGGGTGGGAAATATCCAAAGGAATGTGATGAAATTGTTGAGGAAATCTCAAAAAAAGGTGGGACTCCTTTAGTTGTTTGTAAAAACAATAGGGTATTAGGCGTTATATATTTAAAAGATATTCTTAAAAAAGGAGTATATGAAAAATTCAATGATTTAAGAAAGATGGGAATAAAGACAATAATGATAACAGGAGATAATCCTTTAACAGCAGCAGCAATAGCAGCTGAAGCTGGAGTTGATGATTTTTTAGCAGAGGCAACACCTAAAGCTAAACTTGATTTAATTCATGAGTATCAAAGAAAAGGTCATTTGGTAGCTATGACGGGGGATGGGAGTAACGATGCGCCTGCACTTGCCCAAGCAGATGTTGCTGTTGCTATGAATACAGGTACACAAGCTGCAAAAGAAGCAGGAAACATGGTAGATTTAGATTCTAGTCCAACTAAATTAATAGAAATAGTAAAAATAGGTAAGCAGCTACTTATGACAAGAGGGGCTCTTACGACTTTTAGTATTGCAAATGATATTGCTAAGTATTTTGCAATAATACCACCATTATTTTTAGGAGTTTATCCACAATTGGATAAGTTAAATATAATGAATCTTAATAGCCCTGAAAGTGCTATAATGAGTGCGGTTATATACAACGCAATCATTATAATTGCATTAGTACCACTAGCACTTAAAGGAGTTAAGTATAGAGAATTACCTGCAAGTAAACTTTTATCAAGAAATTTAATGATATATGGGGTAGGTGGGATTATAACGCCATTTATATGTATAAAAATTATAGACATGATTATAGGTACAATTTTATAATATGATAAGGAGATTGAGATATGAAATATATAAAAAGAGCATCGTTAATATTTTTAATTATGACAGTTATAACTGGGATTATATATCCATTAACAATAACTGCTTTTGCTCAAATATTTGTACCAAATAAAGCAAATGGTAGTATAATTGAAGAAAACAATAAAAAGATAGGATCAAAACTTATAGGGCAAAACTTTACAGACCCAAAATATTTCTGGTCAAGACCATCAAAAACGCAAGATTATCCATATAATCCATTAGGGTCTTCTGGAAGCAATATGTCTCCAACTGGCGAAGAATTTAATAAAGTATTAAATGAAAGAATAAAAATGTATACAAAGTATGATGAAAAAAATACAGAAAAAATTCCTGTAGATTTAGTAACAGCATCAGCAAGTGGGCTAGATCCAGATATATCGTTAAGAGGAGCTAAATATCAAGTTGATAGAGTTTCTAAGTATAGCAAAGTTTCTAAAGAAAAATTATTAGAACTTATAGATAAAAATACAAACTCTAAGTTAATAGGTATGTTTGGAGAACCTACGGTAAATGTATTACAGCTTAATCTAGATTTGGAGAAAATTAAATAATTAGTAGGGGGATTTATGAATAGACCAGATCCGGAAAGTTTATTAAATAAAATAAATAAAGAAGAAAAAAGCCAAAAAAGAGGTCAATTAAAAATTTTCTTTGGATATGCAGCAGGAGTAGGTAAAACCTACTCCATGCTTGAGTCTGCACATAGTTTAAAAGAAAGCGGAATAGATGCAGTAGTTGGGTATATAGAACCTCACTCTAGAAAAGAAACACTAGCGCTGCTAGATGGATTAGAGGTACTTGAATTAAAATATATAAAATATAAAACTATAGATTTAAAAGAATTTAACTTAGATTTAGCACTTAAAAGAAAACCAGAGGTTATACTAGTAGATGAACTAGCACACACAAATGCTAAGGTTTGTAGGCATAGCAAAAGATGGCAAGATATAGAGGAACTTTTAATAGCTGGAATAGATGTATATACAACTGTAAATGTACAACATTTAGAAAGTTTAAACGATATAATTGAAATTGTAGCTAATGTTTCAGTTAAAGAAACTATACCTGATAAGTTAATTGATATTTCATCGCAATTAGAACTTATAGATGTAGAGCCAGATGTTTTGCTAGAAAGATTTAACCAAGGTAAAATATATAAAAAAGAGCAAGCTATACAAGCACAAGAAAACTTTTTTGTAAAAGAAAACTTAGTAGCATTAAGAGAATTAGCATTAAGAAAAACAGCTGAAAAAGTTAATAAAGAAGTTGAAATAACTAGATTATCAAAAGGTGGAGTAGAAGTATTGCCAACAAGGGAAACCATTCTTGTTTGTATATCTCCCTCCCCATCTACTGCTAAGTTAATAAGAACCGCATCTAGAATTTCTCAATCATCATTATCAAGAGTAATTGCTATTTATATAAAAGATCCTAATAAAGACGAGTTATCTAAAGAAGCAAAAGCTCAACTAGAGTCTAACTTAGAACTTGCAAAAAAGTTAGGAGCAGAAGTTGTACTGTTACATGGAGACAATATGGTAGAAGATATATTAAGATATTCTAAAATGAGAAATGTAACTAAAATTATAATTGGGAGAAATCATAGAAAACATAGTGTATTTTCAAGGTTTGTAAAAAGAGATGTAGTTGATAAATTAATTGATGAGGCCGATCATATAGATGTACATGTAATACCATATAAAGGTGGGAAAAGCAGAAATTATAGACCTAAAAAACAAAATGGATTTATTTCTAAATTTAAAATTAGTGGAATAGATATAGTTAAAATATTTATTATAACGACAATAACAACACTTATTGCACATGTATTAAAAAATGCTGGATTTATACAAGAAAATATATATTTAATGTATATGTTGGATATAGCATTAATATCTGTATTTACAAATGGATATGGAACAGGTATAATAAGTTCTATTTTAAATATAATTTTATTAAACTACTTATTTACAAGTCCACTATATACGCTAGATATAGATGATACTAACTATATAATTACTTTATTTGTATTTTGTATAGTTGGAATAATAACTTCATCACTTACATCAAGAATAAAGCAGCAAGTAGAAATTTATTCAAAGCGTGAACAAAACACACAGATGTTATATAAAGTTGGAAGAAGTTTTTTAAGATTATCAAATAAAGAAGATATTATAAATACTGGCTTGGAACTTTTATCAATTGGATTAGATAAAAATGTTGCATGCTATGTAAGTGATAAAAATAAAAAGCAGTTAAATCTTTACAAAAACATAAAAAACAATCAAGATGAAGAGTTTTTTATAAATGATTCTGAAAAAGCTGTTGCAACTTGGGCTTTTAATAATGATTCTATAGCGGGTACAGGGACAGATACTTTGCCTGGATCAAATGGATTTTATATGCCTATAATTGGAATGAGTGAAACGCTAGGAGTAGTAGGAGTAGCGTGTATTGATAAGAAGCTTGACAATGAAGACATATGTTTAATTGAAGCAGTAATTGCTCAAATGGCTATAGCACTAGAAAGAGAAATTTTATCAGAAGTTCAAAAAGAGGCTAGTCTTGAAATAGAAAGTGAAAGATTAAGAAGTTGTTTATTAAGAGCTATTTCGCATGATTTAAGAACACCACTTGCTGGCATAAGTGGAGCTGTTAGTACTATTATTAAAAATAAAAACTTGATAGATGAAAGTGTTATTGATGAGTTGCTAAATGGAGTATTTGAAGATACACAATGGCTAATTAGATTAGTGGAGAATTTGCTTAGTATGACAAGGATAGATGAAGGAAAACTTGAGGTAACGAAAAATCCAGAAATAGTTGAAGAGGTTATATCACAATCTTTATCTCATATAAAAAAGAGAATTCAAGATATAAAAATTAAAATAGAAATGCCAGATAAAATACTTTTTGTTCCAATGGATGCAAAGCTTATAGAGCAAGTTTTTATAAACTTAATTGATAATGCTATAAAGTATTCAAAAGGAGCATGTGAGATTAAAATAAGTGTATATGAATTAGGCAATAATGTAGCATTTGAAGTTATAGATAATGGGCCTGGAATTAATGAGAAAGTAATAGATAACATATTTGATAGATTTTTTACTGGAGAATTAAACTATTCAGATTCAAGAAAAGGAGTAGGTCTTGGATTATCAATTTGTAAATCAATAATAAATGCTCATAAAGGTGAAATAAGTGTTAAAAACAACTTAAATAAAGGTGCAACTTTCAAATTTACATTGCCTAAGGAAGAGTAATTGAATGGGGGAGAATATGAATAAGCATAGTATTTTAATTGTTGAAGATGATGATACAATTCGTAAATTTATAAATGCATCTCTTACAACTCAAGGTTATATAATAAAAGAAGCAATAAACGGAAAAGAAGGAATATCCCTAGCTATGTCACATTCTCCAGATGTTATATTGCTAGATTTAGGTTTAGGAGATATGGATGGAATAGAAGTAATAAAAAATATAAGAAACTTATCTGATGTTCCTATAATTGTAGTATCAGCAAGAGAACAAGATCGAGAAAAAGTAGACGCATTTGATATGGGTGCGGATGATTATATAACTAAGCCATTTTCAATAGCAGAATTACTAGCAAGAGTTAGGGTAGCTATTAGACACTCTGAAAAAAATAAGCCAAAGGTAAACTCGAAAACTGATTTTGAATATAAAAATTTATTTATAGACTTTGAAAAAAGAAAAGTTAGTATTGATGAGGAAGAGATACATTTAACACCTAGCGAATATGATATATTATCATTACTTGTAAAATATCATGGAAAAGTTTTAACTCATAAATTTATTGCAAAAGAAATATGGGGAAGTGCACTTGGGAGTGAAATAAAATCATTAAGAGTATTTATGGCTACATTAAGACGAAAAATAGAAAAAGAGCCAGCTAACCCTGAATATATAATAACTGAAATTGGGGTAGGATACAAATTAAATGATGAATAACAAAAAGGACTGTTGCAATTGATAAATTGGGGGACAGTCCTTTTTGAAATTTGTTTGTTTTAGGAAATATACAATATTTTAAAATATAGGCTTACTTATGAGCTGAGTGAAATGATATTAATTATCATTTGCTCTAATATAATGATAATTGTTTTCAATTAAAAAGTCAATATTAAATTGAGAAAAACTTTATAATTTAGCTATACTCTCTCCAAATTTAACACAAAGGTCTTTATCATCACCTTCAGGAGCTTCGTTTACTATTACTGATTCTAATGGAAGTTCAAACCCATATGAATCCATTTGTTCTTCCCATTTTTTCATCCATTCACCGTCACCCCATCCATAAGAACCGAATAGGCATGCTTTCTTACCTGCACCTAGTCCTTTTAAAGATTCTATGAAAGGTTCAAAGTCAACCTCTTCTAGGTTTTCATCACCCATTGATGGGCAACCTAGTATTAATATATCTTCATTTTTTAAATCATCTACAATTACTGACTCTACTCTTAAAAGCTCAGGTGACTTACCTTGATTAGATAAACCACTACTTATAAGATTTGCCATAGTTTCTGTATTACCAGTACCACTCCAATATATAATTTTCATAGCTTTACCTCCTAAATGGAATTGATAATTAATATCAATTATTTAATTTAATGATAATTGTTTTCAATTGTTGTGTCAATATAAAAAGTTAAAATATAGAAAAAAATTAAAAAAAGTTTATAAAATATTTGATAAATTAATAAATTCATAATAATATTAAGTTAGAGATAAGGAAACTAAAGATAGGAGAGCATGTTGTGATTAAAAAATTTTATGCAGTTAAAGTAGGAAAAAAACCGGGAGTGTATACAACTTGGGATGAATGTAAAGAACAGGTTAATAAATTTCCAGGATCTATATATAAGAGTTTTAAAACATTACAAGAAGCTGAAAAGTTTTCGGGGATAAAGATAGACAACATATCGAAAAAGTCTAAATCTAATGTTAAAAGTAAGTTGGCATCAGAAAGTAAGGATAACGAATTAAAGCCAATAAAAAGTAAAGCAAATGTAGATTACTTTGAAAATTATATTGAGCCAGAAGATATAAAATGTAATTATGATATGATTGCTTTCGTTGATGGAAGTTATGATAGAGTATCGAAAACTTTTGGATCAGGTATTGCAGTAATTGATATTGAAAAAGACCTGATTCAAGAATATAAAACAGCAGGACATGATAAGTGGGATCAATGGAATATAGTAGGTGAAATAGAGGCTGCTAAATATGCTATAAAATTAGCTCATGATGAAGGATTAAAAAAGTTATGTATATATCATGATTTAAAGAACATTGCACTTTGGGCATCTGGAACTTGGCAGGCTAAAAATGAATATACTCAATCGTATGTTAAATTTATAGAAGATTATAGCAAGGATTTAGCAATTACATTTATAAAAGTTAAAGGACATAGTTGTAATAAATATAATGATATAGCAGATAGATTGGCTAGAGAAGCGATAGAAGAATATTTATAAATAATAAAAATATAGCTAGAAAGGGTTACTTTTATGTAGTCCTTTTTTAGGTTTAAGAAAAATATTATAAAAGTTTAATAATGGAATATATGAATTAATAATATTAATAAAAAATATACATTAAATTAAAAATATTAAAAATGAGATTAAATATTTTAATCAAAATAGTGACAAATATTACTCTCGTGTATATACTTATAATATAAGAAAAAAACTAAACTAAAAGGCGGGTTAAATGTGGAAAGTATAAAAAACTTTGAAAAACCTAAAAATTTATGGAATAAAAACTTTTTTTTATTGTGGCAAGGTCAGTTAGTCTCTTGCCTTGGAGATGCATTTTACTCTATGGCTTTAGGGTTTTGGGTTCTAGATAAAACAGGGTCATCATCTATCATGGGGATATTGATGGCGGCTATAAGTTTACCTAGAATTATAATTGGGCCTTTCGCAGGAGTTATAGTGGATAGGTTTGATAGAAAAAAGATGATAATTTTAGGAGATCTAATAAGGGGAATAGGAATTTTATTTGTAGGTTATGCAGCGTATAAAAATATACTAGAAGTTTGGATGGTTATTTTAATTGGAGTAATATGTGGTATATGTTCTGCGTTTTTTAATCCAGCAATAAGTTCAGTTATTCCAGATTTAGTTTCTAATGATAATATAGTAAAAGCAAATTCAGCACAGCAAATGGCAGTGTCAACAACAAGTCTAGTAGGTAGCCTTTCAGGTGGGTTTATATATTCAATTCTTGGAGCTTCAGTAATGTTTATATTTAATGGAATAAGTTATATTATATCAACTGTAACGGAAATCTTTATAAATATACCTAAAGTAGAACAAAAAAAATCACAACTAACATTTAGAGAAGATTTTAAAGAAGGAATAAATTTTACATTTGGTTTCAGGGGGTTAGTTGTATTACTTGCTGTATGTTTTGCATTAAATTTTTTCTTTGCTATTTTTTCGATACTTTTAAGACCATGGTTTATGATGGAAGAATCTTTGGGAGTGGCAAGATATGGAGTTATATCTGCTTTCCAAAGTATAGGAATGATTGTAGCAAGTATATTACTTACAAATATTAATATAAAAGCTGAAAATAGAGCTAAAACAATGCTTACATCATTATTTTTAACCATTATTTTTTTCTTTTTAGGAGTACTTATAAATAAATTTTATGTAATGTGTGTATGCTTTTCTTTTGGATTATTTTTTAATACAATATCAAATACAGTTATGATGTCATCAATGATGGTTACTGTGCCACAAGATATGAGAGGAAAAGTTATGAGTATAGTGATGACTTGTTCTATAGCTATACAACCAATAGGAACATTAATAGGTGGAGTTCTTGGTGATATTTTTTATCCAAGAAGTATTATGTTAGGTTGTTTTTTAATTTGTATGATAGGGTGCATACCTTTATTTTTTAGTAGTAGCACCAAGAAAGTTTTAAACTATAATCCTGAAATCCAAAATTTAGAAGATATAAAAAGGTAAAATATTAATAAATTTTAAAGCATAAAGTTTATTAACATAAAATGCATAATAATACTTTTTAAAACTGTAAAAATTATAGATAATTACAGTTTAAGGAGGCAATTTTTATGACAAATAAACCGTTAGTAAGTAATGCAAAAAAAGCTTTAAATCAAATGAAGCTAGAAATGGCTGGAGAATTAGGGATACAAAGTGAACATATTAATGGAGCAAATAAAACATCTTATGAAAGCGGAGCTATGGGTGGAAATTTAGGTGGAATGATGAGTAAAAAATTAGTTGAATTAGGGGAAAGAGAGTTAATTAGAGAATATAACAATAAAAAATAATTAATTAATTAATTGGGCTAAATTTTAGCCCAATTTTTAAATTGTTTTTTTATGTTTTAATTTGGAAATTTTAAGCAGGACAAGAGAAAACTTGATATAATATTACTTGATAGAACAAATTCATACAAAAGATACTAAACAAGTAAGGGTTGGGGGAGAATGATACAAAAAAACAAAATAAATATATTATGTATTTTAATTGGATTAGCATGGTTTTTGATTTTTAATACAGCGTATGCATCTGAAAAAGAAAAGCATGTTTTATTTATAAGCTCTTATAATCCTAATGTTGAAACATTTTCAGATCAAATAGAGGGTATACAATCTGGAATAAATGAAGATGTAAATCTTCAAATTGAGTATATGGATTCAAGAACATTTTTAGGAGAAGAAAACAAAGAAAAATTTTATGAATTACTAAAACATAGGTTAAGAGATCAAAAAGGGTATGATGCTGTTATTTTAGGGGATGACCAAGCTTTTGAATTTGGTATGGAACATAGAGATGAATTATTTAAAAATACCCCAATAATCTTTTTAGGTGTAAGTTCTAATAATAATATTGAATTAGCAAAAAAATCAAAATTAGTTTATGGAGTAACAGAGCCACAATCTATAAAGGAAAATATAGACTTAATAAGAAAACTTCATAAAAACAAAGACATAACAATTGTAACTGATGCATATTCAAATTCTTTAAATTTAGATTATAATTTAGATATATTAAAAAAAGAATTCAAAGACACAAAATTTAATTTGATTTCTTTAAAAGATATGAGTTTTGAAGAACTTAAAAAGAAATTAAAAATTTTAGGGGATAATGATGTATTGTTTGTAATGTATGCATATAGAGATAAATTGGGAAATGTAAAGTCTATAAAAGGTTCATATAAACTAATTAGTGAAAGTACAAATGTACCAATATATTCAACTATGAATTATGGAATTGAATGTGGATTTATTGGTGGTAAAGTAGTTAGTCATACAGAACAAGGAAAAGCGGCAGGTAAAATAGCCAAGGAAATATTAAATGGACAACAACCAAAAGAGAAAATTATTGATGGAAATAAGATAGATAATTACATATTTGATTATAATAAGTTGAAATTTTATAATATAAATATAAAAAAATTGCCAAATGACTCTCAAGTAGTTAATAGTCCAATTGATACTCTTTATAAATATAAAGAAATGGTCTATGGTTATTTGTCATTAACAATAAGCTTATTAATTGTTATAGCTTCATTAATATTATATACTGTAAAAAAATTGAATTATCAAAAAGAGCTAATAAAAGCAAAAGAAACAGCAGAGAGTATGCAAAAATCACAAAGTAATTTTATATCTAATATTAGTCATGAGTTAAGAACTCCAGTTGCTGTTATAATGTCTGCAAATCAAATATTAGATATGAATATGAAAAAAGTTACTAATAGTTATTCGGAAAGCAATTTGAATAAAACAAATATAATAAAACAAAATTGCAATAGGCTTTTAAGACTTACTAATAATATCATTGATATAGCTAAAGTTGATTCTGGATTTATGAACTTGAAATTAAAAAATTTAGATATAATATTTTTACTAGAAAACATAGTTACATCTGTTATACCATATGCTGATTGTAAGAATATAGATATAATATTTGATACTAATTGTGAAGAATTAATTATGAGCGTAGATCCTGATAAAATAGAACGAATAGTATTAAACTTAATATCAAATGCTATTAAATTTTCAAAAGACAATACAAATATATATATAAATGTAGATGTAGATGAAGAACAAAATGTTCTTGAATTCTCAGTAAAAGACACTGGAATTGGAATGAAATCTGAAGACTTGGAGCGAATTTTTGATAGATTTACGCAAGTTGATGATATTATGGTCAGAAAAAATGAAGGAAGTGGTATAGGTCTATCTCTTGTTAAAATATTTACAAATATGCATAAAGGTGATGTTATTGTAAATTCAAAACTCGGAGAAGGAAGTGAGTTTATAGTAGTTTTACCTATTAGATTTATTGAATCTAGAGAAGATGATGATTTTGAAATAAATTCGTATAATTCAAGTAATTCAAAAGCTGCGGTAGAATTTTCAGATATAAATTTTTAGGCATATTAAAAAATGGCATGTATATAGGTAAAACTATATCATGCCATTTAATTTAATTTTAACCTCTTTTTTTCTGAAGTTCTAAGTACTCATTTAAAACATCATCGTCAATTTCATCTTCTGTAGTTACAAAGGACGCTCTAGTCCAGAGGCTTTCTAAGTGGTTAAGATGCTCAAACTCACTTCTCAAAATCTTAGAGGAATTTACTTTAAATTTGACAATAATATCATGAGGACTTATATCAGAAAGAGCATTGACTTGAAGTTTACAGTAATCCTCTCCACAATATATATATAAGATTTTTATATTTAAAAGTTCTGCTTCAGACTTTATTACTTCATAAAATCTTTTTTTCACCTCATCATTCTCAAAAATCTTTCTTCTATATCTAGGACAAAATATGTAATTGTACTTCAAATAACTGATTCTTTTTTTATCTATTCTGTATTTTTCTCTCATATAAATATATTACATATTAAACTTAAAAACTTCAACACTCTGATAAGTATTATTTAGATTAATACTATCAATAGATTCTTTTAATTTAATTAGAGAGTCTCTATATTCTAAAATTCGCCCCAATAATAAAACACTTAGAGAATTACTTAATTCAAATTTACTATGGTCTATATCTATCAGATTAAAATCTTGAATATGGTTATTGTTTAATACATTATCTAATAAGTATTTATGCTGGATATTAAAATTAGATAAAAGTTCATTTATATATAATTTTTCTTCAATCGATAAATTATTAAATTCGTCTAAATTCTTAGAAATTAAATTTAAAAAATCATAATAACTTTCACAAACAACTCCTAGATAATCTAGGGTATTAATTTTATATTTATAATGTTTTAAGTGATTTTTAAGTGAATTAGTTTTTGCTTCTTTATCTAAAGTTAATAAATTTGGTTTTATAGCTTGGTTATATAGATTTAAAATTTTAATATTTAAAACGTCTAAAGTAGATATATTTAAAAGCATATAATCAGTAATTTTAAAGGCTTCTTTAGAAAAATTAAATATCAATTCTTCTACTTTAAAGCCTTGATTAATAGGTAAAATTAACTCATTGATGGTAATTGCTACAAGTGATCCTACTAAAATAGATGAAAGTCTTACTATTATTTGGGATGGATCACTCATAGTAAAAAATAAAATTAAACTACCTGAAACTAAGCTCATTAAACTGAGTTTTGTTTTATTTAAGTTGAATTTATAAAAAATAAATACATCTAAAGAACAAACTAATGCAAGTGAATATATATTCCAGTTGAAAATAATACCTATACAAAAGGTTAGTATAGCTCCTAATATATTTGCAAAAAATCTTTGTATGCAGTAAGTTCTAGCGCCTGAAACAGTTGGAAGCATTGCAAATACAATTCCCACAGTTATTACGGTAGTTGATATTTTAAAATAATTAGTTAAATTACATAAATAAATGCCTATTATAGCTGATAAAAGAACTTTTAGAGCTCTAGTTTCATCTTTTACTGATAATCTTTGTAATATAAATTGATTATGATTCATAAGTAGTCCTCCGATTAAATTATATTACAATATTGTATCAGTTAGATAAATTAATTGCAACGAAAATATCAGTTTAATATAAAAACTGATACTAAAAAACAGTCTTAAAATATTTTAAGACTGTTAAATATGAATAGATAAAACTTTAGATTCACTTAATGTATTTATTTTTTTGATATAATCAAGTATTAATGGAATACAAGCTGCAATCCAAGCCATAGGACCTGCTAAGCAAACTCCGAAATAGCCTAAGAATAAAGGTAGTGTAAATGCAACAACTGTTCTAGCTAATAATTCGCAAACTCCAGCCAACATAGGAACTAACGTGTAGCCCATTCCTTGAAGTGCATTTCTATATATAAATATTAAGCTAAGTGGTATAAAGAAAAATGCAACTGTAGTTAGGTATTTCATAGAGTAAGAAACCACATCTGGGTCAGAATTTGATACAAACAGTTTAACAAATTGATCACCAAATAAAAATAGTATAATACCTCCTATAAGACCTATAATTATATTTATAATAGTACATTTTTTAACCCCTTCTTTTATTCTATCTATATTTCCGGCTCCTAGGTTTTGAGCACAATAAGTTGCCATCGTAACTCCAAATGTTATACTAGGTTGCATAACTAATTGCTCTACTTTAGATGCAGCAGTATGAGCGGCTACAACTGTTGATCCAAATGCATTAACCGCACCTTGAAGTATAATTGCTCCTATAGCAGTTATAGAAAATTGAAGAGCCATTGGGATTCCAATACTTAAATGCTTTTTAAAATATAAACTGTCAAATTTAAAATGTTTTTTCTCAAGTTTTAATATAGGAAATTTTTTAGCAGTATAAAATAAACATAAAATTCCCGAAACGCCTTGAGCAATTACTGTTGCGTAAGCTGCTCCGGCAACTCCCATAGATAAATTTATTATAAAGAATAAATCAAGAATTATATTTAAAATTGATGCTACTATTAAAAAATATAGAGGTGTTTTACTATCACCAAGAGCACGAAGTATACTCGATATCATATTATAGAAAAAAGTAGCAAATATTCCTCCATAGATAACTACTATATAAGATTGAGCGTCATCTATAATATCACTAGGTGTATTTATTAAGTGCAAAATTGATTTTGATGTAATAACACTTATAAATGTTATTACAATTGACATAATAATAGATAGAACAATTGCACTGGCAACTGCTTTTTTTACTCCATCAACATCGTTTGCTCCAAACTTTTGAGATACTAAAACAGAAAAGCCTGAAGTAAGGCCTAATACGAATCCTATTATTAGAAAATTCATGGATCCGGTTGATCCAACTGCAGCAAGAGCCTTGACACCTAAAAATCTTCCTACTATTATAGTATCAACCATACTATAAAACTGTTGAAATATATTACCTATGAGAAGTGGTATAGAAAAGTATAAAATTAGTTTTACTGGATTACCAGCGGTCATATCTTTTGTCATAAAATCCCCCTTTGTAAAAAATATATGCTTGCATATGATAGCATTATTTAAAAATTCCGACAATACCATTATATTAAAATTATCAAAAAAGGATAGTAAATTATATAAATAAAATAGTTTGACATAAAACTATTTTATTTATATAATTTAAATTGTTAAATCAGTTTATAGACAAAGGAGAATTTAAAATGACAAACTTAGATTTCATATATAACCGTCAAAGTATAAGAAAATTCAAAGATGAACCTATTCCAAAAGAAGATATAATGGAACTTTTAAAGGCTGCAACATTTGCTCCATCAGCAAAACATCAGCAAAATTGGCATTTTGTAGTACTTCAAAATAAGGATATGATAAATGAAATGGCTGATATCGTTACTAGAAGCCATGAAAAAATAGGTGAACTAGCAAAAACTGAAAAAGATAAAAAAATACATATGAGTGTTATAAATTATTATACATGTTTTAAAAATGCTCCTGTTGTTATATTAGTTTATGGATGCGAATATAAAATGATAGAATACAAAATTTTAAAAGAAAATGATGCGCCAAAGGACCTATTAGAGGTATTAGTATCTCCTCAATCAGCAGCTCAAAGTATAGGAGCAGCAGTTGAAAACTTCTTATTAGCGGCAACTGAAATGGGATATGGAACTTGTTACATGACAGGTCCTACTCATGCAAAAACAGAAATTGAAAATCTTATAGGATTTGAAAAGCCTGGATATGAGTTAATGTCGATGATATCTTTAGGTGTTGCAGAGGACAATCAACCACAACAACCACCTAGAAAACCATTAGAAGATGTTACTACATTTATAAATTAAAATCTACATTAAAACAAAGAGCTCAAATTAGCATACTAATTTAAGCTCTTTATTTTAAATACAATAAAAAACAAATTAAAAAATAATTTTTATATAAAAAAATAATTATACTCTAGACGAATAGATAAAAAGATGGTATATTGTATACATAAACAACGAGATTAGACAAAAAACAACATGACAATAGGAAATGACATAATTTATATAAAATTAAAGCACTTTAATATAAATATATTTAAAAAAAAGAAGACTTAAGAAAGTTTTCTAAATCCCCCTAAAAGTACAATAATACTATTTAAAGACTGTTTGCAAAACAGTCTTTTTTTGTTTTGAAAAGTCAGTTTTTGCACTAAAAAATGGTAAATATAAACATTTAATGACTAGTTTTTTAATTTGTATTGAATAAACAAATAGAAGGTGGTAATTTAAAATAAAAAGGTAAAAAGGGAGGACTTAATGATTGAATCACTTACCGACAGACTTGTGTCATTTCTTGTGCTAAATAATATAATAGACACAGAAAAATTTGAAAAATATAGAGATAAAATAAAATCTTTAATATTTTTGGCAATAAGCTTTGTAAGTGTAATTTTAGTTGGAGCTATCTTCGGGAAAGTTACTCAAGGAATAATACTTTTAATATGTTATTTGATAATAAGAAAATTTGCCTGTGGATATAAAGCTAAAAGTTACATTATAAGATTACTAATGTTTATGTGGATATATATATTTACTATATATTCGAGTAGTTATGAGGATTTAACAACTTATAAGTTTTTAATTATTTTATTTACAGTATTAAGTTGGGGATGTATATATGTTTTAGCGCCTGTAGAAAATATAAAAAATAAAATGGATTTTAATGATGTACTAAGAAAAAAAATTATATCTAGAGTAATAGCCACAATAATTACTTTTTTAACAATTACATTATTAAGGATAGAAATTATAAATGAATATGCGGCATTTACTTGTAGTGCTTTATATTGGAGTGCATTTATGTTAGTACTGGGGACTATAAAAAATTACATAAACAATTAAGAAAAAAACATTTATGGGTAGATTTTTAAATTAGGAAATCCTTACCTATAAATGTTTTTTATTTTTTATGCTTATTTTTATCTACAATAAGGTAGATAATATAGACAAAGGAAAATTATAGGAATATAATAAGTTAGAAAAAATACTATAAAAAAACTAAATATCTAAGAGGTGAAAATATGAAAGTATTAAAATATTTACTTATATTTATACCGATAAGTATAATTGGAGAATTTATGCACTTGCCACCAACAGTAATGTTTTTATTGGCGGCATTATCAATTATACCACTAGCGGGACTCATGGGAGAAGCTACAGAAGAAATAGCTTTTTATACAGGACCTAAAATAGGAGGCTTTTTAAATGCTACATTTGGAAATGCAACAGAACTTATTATTTCGTTCTTTGCTTTAAAAGCAGGACTATTTGACGTAGTAAAAGCATCTATCGCAGGGTCGGTAATAGGAAATATATTACTTGTATTAGGAGCTAGTATGCTATTAGGCGGACTAAAGCATAAAAATCAAAAATTCAATAAAAAAGTTATAGAAGTATCATCAAGTATGCTTTTATTTGCAGTTATAGGACTTTGTGTGCCAGCAATTTTTACGCATACAATCAATCCTAGCTTGCTAAATACAAAATATGAGGGACTAAGCATTATTGTAGCTATAATAATGTTTATAATATACATATTAAGTTTAGTATTTTCGTTTTATACACATAAAGATATATATTCATCAGAGCCTGAGAATGATGGAGAGTCTAAGTGGTCACTTAAAAAGTCTATATTTGTTTTAGCAATAGCTACTATATTAATAGCTATTGAAAGTGAATTTTTAGTTAGTGGTGTAGATTCATTAACGGCAACATTAGGATTGAGTGAATTTTTTGTAGGGATAATAATAATACCTATAATAGGAAATGCAGCAGAACATTCTACCGCTGTTGTAATGGCAATGAAAAATAAGATGGATGTTGCTGTAGAAATTGCAGTTGGATCTAGTTTACAAATAATATTATTTGTTGCTCCTATATTAATATTTATAAGCTTAATATTTACTCCTATGAGCATTGTATTTAATCCGTTTGAATTAGTAGCATTAATTGCGTCTGTTCTTATTGTAAATAGAGTTGCAAGTGATGGAGAGTCAAATTGGCTAGAAGGTGTACAATTATTATCTGTTTATTTTATTATTGCAGCAGGATTTTTCATATTATAAATAAAAATAGACCTTTAAAAAGGTCTATTTTTATTTATAATATGAAAAATTGTTTAACATACTAAATAAATAGATATATATAACAGTGACACCATATAAAAGGCTAAGAAAAAATAGTTAACTAGATTAAAAATAAGAAAGAGGGGAATGGAGATAAAAAAGCTAAATAAAAATATTATAATAAGCTCATTGGTGTTTATTATAATATTTGGGTCTTATTATTTAATAAAGAAAGAAAATAATGACATTATAGACGATATAGCATATAGTTATGAAAATGATAAAGAAATAGATAAAGAAAAATTAAAAAATCAAAAAATAGAGATTTTTTCTAAATCTCATAAAGATTCTAACGATTATTTTATATTAGGATATTATAATATAAATTTTTATAAAAATAATAAAGAAGTAAAACAATATTTTGAAAAGGTAGTAGAAAATCAAGATGAACATACAAATGATTTTGCTAAATTATACAGCTACTACTACTTAGCTAAAGATGCTAGAGAAAATGGAGAAACAAACAAAGCTTTAAATTATGTAGAGGATGGATTTAACAGTATAAGTCCAAAGAGTTATAGCGAGTATAAAAAAATAATTTGGAATACTCATAGTAAATTACTAGATTTGGAAAAAGGCAGAGCGATAGCTCTTAAAGATTTTAGAAAAATAAAGGAAAATGAATATTTAATTGATGATGAGTCTAAATTATATTTTTATAAAAAAATGTCTACCGTAAGTTTAGCTTTATATGGATACAATTATGACATTGAAAGTAATTTAGAAGCAATAGAACTTGCAGAAAAGATGGATAAAAAAGAGGAATTGTATAAATTGATAATAGACTTAGGGGTATCGGCAAAACAAGTTGGAGAATATGAATCTGCAATTAATATAATAAAATACACTGATAAAATAAATATAGAAGATAAATACACAAATGCAATTTAAAATTGTTATAAGCTAATAAACTTAGCTCAAATTGAAAGTAGAATTGGAAATTATGGGAAATTGTTAAGCTATATAAAGAAAATAGATAAATACAGTACTTCTATACAAAAAGATATATCAAAAGATGTTCAAGTTTTAAAGTTTTCTATAGAAAGTGAATACTATACAGAAATAGGAGATTTCTATTCAGCTCATGAGTACTTAAAAAAAGCAGAATCTATGATAGATAATGAAAGTATAGATATTTATGCTAATAAAGAGTTATATTACTATAAGGCTTTAGCCAATACCTACAATAAAGAAAAAAATATAATGATGCTATAGACATTTATAAAAAAGGAATTAAGTTAGCTAATGAAAAAAATATTATAGAATATAAGGAAATGTACTTACACGGATTAATGGATGTGTACTCCAATCTTGGTGATAAGAAAAATGAGTATAAATTATAGTATGGAACTAACAACTCTTATAAGATCGAAAAACAAAGAGTTTTATAAAAACCATTATTATGAGAATGTAATAGCTAAATAGGGAATAAACAAAACAAGGAAGAAAATACTACAATAAAGAGTTTGAATAATTTTTTCAAAGTTTTAATATTTATATTGTTTGCTGTAATATTTAAACTTCAGATATACCCTATTATTTATAAATATATATACAGAGCTAAAGTAAAAAAATATATAAAAGAAGATAACTATCTTTTAAACTATCAGCCTATAGTTAACCCAAAAGAAAATAAAATTATGGGATTTGAGGCTCTAATCAGGTTAGAATTGAAAAATAAATTAATTATGCCTTCTATAATAATAGAAGAAATTAATAAGTGCCATATGATGGAAGAAGTTTCTATTTGGATATTAAAGAGAATAGTTGAGGATTTTAAAAGATTGAAAAATGTAGAGAATATAAATGAAAAATTTTATATTTCTATAAATTTATCACTTAAAGAAATTGAAAGCATATATATAGTAGAAACATTGAAAGCTATAATAAAAGAGACTTACCTAGAAGGTCTATTTGCATAGAGATTACTGAAAATAATAGCTATAAAAATAAAGAGTCTGTAAGCAAAAACATAAAAATTTTAAAGGATAGCGGATTTTTAATAGAGTTAGATGACTTTGGAGTAGATTACTCGAATATATCTATGTTAGACAAGTTTGAATTTGACATAATTAAATTAGATAAATATTTTATTGATAATATAGGAACTTCATCTATAAATAAGACACTTATAGAAACAGCAGATTACTTATCTACTATAAAAGATAAAACTATAGTAGTTGAAGGTGTGGAGGAAAATTATCAAATGAAAATTATAAAAAATACAAAATCAGATAAAATTTATATACAAGGATATTTTTATAGTAAGCCTTTAAGTGTTCAAGTATTAGAAAAATTTAAATTATTTAAATAGAAGACAAGCTCTGGTGTTTAACCGGAGCTTGTTTTATGGTAACATAAAACAAAAAGTATGAAGGAGAATAGGAAATGGTTAACATATTAGTTGCTGATGATGATTTAAGAATACTAAGGTTAATAAATGATTTCTTAAAATTAGAAGAATTTAATGTATATAAAGCGGAAAATGGAAAAGAAGCAATTGAGTTATTTGAAAAAGAAAACATATCACTAGCTATATTAGATATAATGATGCCTATTGTAGATGGGTGGGATGTATGCAAACATATAAAATCAAAATCAGATATTCCAGTACTTATATTAACAGCAAAAGACAGTGATATAGATGAACTCTTTGGTTTTGATATAGGTGCAGATGAATATATGTCAAAGCCATTTAATCCTAAATTACTAATTGCTAGAGTAAAAAATTTATTAAAAAGAGTTAATTCATTGAAAGAAAAGCAAACCTTTAAGTATGGAGACATAGTTCTTCAATTAAATAATAATGTAATAAGAGTTAGAGAAAAAGAAATTGAACTTACACCTATAGAATATGAATTAATGTTTATATTTTTAAATAATGTAGGAATATCGCTAAAAAAAGATAAATTATTAGATTTAGTATGGGGATATGACTACTATGGGGATCCGAGAACATTAGATACTCATATAACAAGGTTAAGAAAAAAATTAGGCTATGAATCAGAGTTGATTAAAAACATAAGAGGTTTTGGCTATGTTTTTGGGAGTTAGTATGAAATCTATAAAAAATAAATTATTAACAGGGATAATACTTATCAACTCAATGATGTTAGTTGGAATATTAATATTTACTATTAACTTCAAAGATATATATATAAAGTATACTAGTTTACAATTAGATAAATTATCAAATGAAATAAAAGTGATATTGAATGAAAATTTAGATGAAAATACATCAAATAAGCTCCTAAAATTAACCGAAAGTAAGGGTGTAAATTTAGATATATATAATAAAGAAGGAAACTTAGCATTTAAGAACAGAATGAGTATGAATAATCATATGATGGGGAAGATGAAAAACAAATATGAAGTAGTAGATAAATACTATATAAATAGAGACTTAACCTCATATATAATACATGAAAACTCAGAAAATATTGAGTTTTTATCAATCATATCGAGCACAGATGATAACTTATACACGATAGTTATTAAAACACCTATAAGTTCAATTGAAAATAGTATAAAGATAGCTTCTACTTTTTTAATAATTATTTTTATTCCTATAATAATTATTTCTATTATAATGGCTATAATTTTTTCAATCAAGTTTACGAAGCCTATAAGAAAACTAAATGAAGTAACTGATAAAATTTCAAATTTAGATTTTAATGAAAGAGTTGATATAAAAACTAATGATGAGATTGAAAAATTAGGACAAAGTATAAATAAATTGTCGGATAAGATAAATAGTAGCTTAAATGACTTAAAATATAAAAATGACGAATTAGAAGTGCTTATTAAAAATAAAGAAATACAAGAAAATCTTAGAAGAGAATTTGTGTCGAGTGTATCTCATGAGCTAAAAACTCCGATAACGGTTATAAGTGGATATGCTTTAGGTTTAAAAAGCAATGTAGTAAAAAGTTATGAGGATCGAGAGTACTATATAGATGTAATATATGAAGAAAGTGAAAAAATGGGGGTATTAGTTAAAGATTTATTAGATTTATATAAGCTAGAGTCTAAGACGTTCAGTATAAAAAAAGAACAAATAAGTATAAAAGACTTAATAATAGAAACTATTAGAAATTTTGAAATAAAGATTAAAGAAAAAGATATAAATGTAACCTTAAATATAAATGATATCTATATATATGTAGATAAAATTAGAATTCAACAAGTTTTATACAATTTTATAGATAATGCTATACATCATATAGATAATAATCGTATTTTAAATATAACTACATATAGATGTAAGGGGAATTTAAAAGTATCTATATATAATAGTGGAGAAAATATAGAAGATGAATATTTAGATGAGATATGGGATTCTTTTATGAGAATTAATAAATCCAGAACATATAGTGACAATAGAGTGGGACTGGGATTGTCTATTATAAGAGAAATAATAAATCTTCATGACGGTAAATGTGGTGTTTTGAACAAAAAAGATGGTGTCGAATTTTGGTTTGAATTAAAATTGTAAAATTTTTTACTTGTAACTAAGTTGTAACAATCGATAGTCATAATGATATTAAAGATAATTTAACAGGAGGTAGTTTTATGAAATTAAAAAAAATAGTATTATCACTTAGTGTTATATCAGCTATTGGATTTGGATCTATGGGGGTTATAGCAAATGCAAATGAAAAATCATCTACAGATAATTCATTTAGTTACAGATACCAAAATAGACAAGAATGTAGACTTACAGATGAGCAACAAAAACTTATAGACAAAGGCTATAATGAACTTACAAAAGATGAAAAAACAATATTTGATAAGTACTACAAACAACCAAAAAGTAATTTAAGTGATGAAGAATTAAACAAATACTTTGAAATTCATGATAAAGCATATAAGTATTTAGGAAGTGATTTTTTAGAAAATATGAAGCAAAACAGATCTGAAAGATTAAACAATGGACATATGAAAAATGGACAAGGACAAGGTAGAGGTATGTGTAATCAACGATAAAAGTTAATATAAATAAAAAATAAGGTTAGTTTTACTAACCTTATTTTTTATTTATATGAGGAAATGATAAATATTTATCGTTATAGATAAGTAGACAAATAGTATCTATGCAATAACTTAACATTAAATTAACATAGAAAAAATCTATAACAAATCTATAATGAATATAAAGCAATTAAAATAAAAGCTATATATATTAGCAATCAATATTAAAAAAATTAACAAACTAGAATTTTAGTATTGTATTGAAATTAAAAATTTAAGATTTATATTAAATTGAGTTTGAATTACAAACTGGATAATATGATTTTTTATTAGTAACAAAATATATAAGCAGAGCTAATAAAAAAGAGTAAATACATTTGTAAAAACTAAAAGTTACAAAGTGAATTTGTAATATTTAAAATAGAAAAGGTAATTAAGCTGTAATTTATGATATTTTTTACAATGATTATTATATAAAACAAGCAAAAAATAGCATGGATTATAATTGTTACAAAAAAAATTTAAAAAAATTTTAAGTGAATTTCACATACCTATGAATGCTTGCAATTTCAATAGATAAACATTGTTACCAATTGTAACTCTTTTGTAACCAAATTTACTTTTTTTTGGTTCCAGGTGTTTACAAAAAGAAAAAAGTGTATTAACATTAATAACAAGTTAAAAAAAGTTACGAAAAAGTAACAAACACAAACAATATGAATTTAAAAAGACATTAAGGTCAATAATATATAATTTTTAATTTTATTTAATTGAATGGAGGAATTTTATGAGTATGAATAAAAGAGCAAAGAAATCAATAGTATTAACATTAGGTTTAGTAGTTGGAGGTATGTATGCTTCAACAAACAGCATATTTGCTGCAGAGAAAGAAATAGTTACACCAGAAAAATTAAACGTGAGAAAAGGACCATCTGTAGAAAATGATAAAATAGGATCATTAGATAGAGGAATGGTTGTTGAAATATTAGAAAGTAACAATGGATGGAACAAAGTTAAACTTTCAGACGGAAATGAAGGATGGGTAAGTGGAGATTACACTGCAAAAGAAAAAGCAACTGTAACAGCTACTGAACTAAACGTAAGAAAAGGACCATCTATAGAAAATGATAAAATAGGATCATTAGCAAATGGAACTGTAGTAGAAGTATTAGAGCATGAAAATGATTGGTATAAAGTTAAGCTTGATGACAATCAAGAAGGATGGATATCAGGAGATTATGCGTTAACTGAATCTCAAGCTATGGATCAACAAGCTAAAAAGACTGAAGTAAAAGCTGCTACAACAAATACAGTAGATCAAAAGAATGATTCAAACGATTCAACTGTTAAAGAAGAGAAGTCAGAAGAAGCAGTTTCAAACAGTGCACAAAATAACAACCAAAATAATAATTCAAATGAATCATCAAAAACTGAAGAAACAACTTCATCAAACAACAATAGTGGAAGATTAATGACTGTAAATGCAAGTGCATATGCAGGTCATAGTATAACTGCTACAGGAACAACTCCTAAGTGGGGAACTATAGCTGTAGACCCTTCAGTTATACCTTACGGAACAAAGGTTTATATACCTAAGTTTGACATGGTATTCACTGCAGAGGATTGTGGGGGAGCTATAAAAGGAAATAAAATAGATATATTCATGAATAGTGAATCTGAGTGTACAACTTTCGGAAGACAAAACATAGAAATACAAATATTAGGATAATAAATAAGAGAAGTCTCGATGGAGGCTTCTTTTTTATATGCCTTAAAAACTATTTAAATCGATTTTAAGAACTTTGTTGGCGCTTTAGGGGCAACTATGCTTAAGGAACAAAAGAAAACGTGAATTTGGATAAATATTAGAGTGGGAAAAAATGGGCTTTTTAAGTCCGTTTTTTTATTATATTAATTAAAATAAATATAAAATATGAATAATGAAAATCATTATTAATTGTGATATACTATTAGAATAATGAAAGGAGGACTAGCTATGGAAAATATAAATAAATTTCAAAGTTTTATGATTTTATTAATGGTGGCTATTGGAATTTTTATTGGACAATTTGACATAATTAAAATGTATAGTGAGTATCTAATAATGCCAGCTCTCATAGTAATGTTATTTTTAGTATTTTTACAAATTCCTTTAAAGGATATAGTTAAGTCATTTAGCAATAAAAAATTTACAATAACATCGATTTTTATAAATTTTATATGGACACCGATTCTTATTTTTATACTTGGAAAATTGTTTTTAGGAAATAATCCAAGTTTGTTGATTGGATTTGTTATGTTGATGGTAACACCTTGCACAGATTGGTACCTAATATTCACTGGAATAACTAAAGGAAATGTTGCATTAGGGGCGTCTATATTGCCTCTAAATTTAATATTGCAATTATTACTTCTGCCAATATATGTATTGCTTATAGGCGGTTCTAGTGTAGAAATCGAAGTACTTAGTTTACTAAAGGGAGTAGTTATGAGTTTAATTATTCCATTAATACTATCTATTGTTTTAAGAAAAATAATTATAAGTAAAAATGGTAAAGATTTTTTTGAAGAAACAATAACTTCAAAAGCTTGTGATTATCAAGGGTATTTTTTAAATATAGCTATTGTTGCTATGTTTGCATCTCAAGGGAAAGTTTTAATTCAACATCCGGAAGTTCTATTACAATTACTTGTACCTGTATTGTTGTTCTTTGCAATAAATTTAATAGTAGGAGTATTTGTATCTAGAGTAATAAATTTAAATAGGGAAGATTCTATCGCATTAAATTTCACAACGCTTGCGAGAAATTCACCTATAGCATTAGCTATAGCTGTTGCTACTTTCCCAGATAAGCCATTAATATCATTAGCTCTTATTATAGGGCCATTAATAGAATTACCTGTACTTTTTATAATATCAAAAATACTTTTAAAGAATAATTTTGTAATTAATGAAAGTGTCTCAAAGTAGGCACTTTCATTTTTATTTTATTGACATGGCATAAAAATGAAGTTACATTTATCTATGGGTGGTATTTTAATTAAACTGCACCAATTGGATATTAAAAAATTTTATTATAGGAAGCTCATATCTTTTTAGAATGAGACTGATTAGTAGTATCACACTCATTAGGAGGTGGTAACTATAAACTTTGGAATTATTGGAGCGGGGAAGATGGGATTTTCCCTGGGAAAATATTTAAAAGAAAACAATATAAATTTAGTGGGGTATTATAGCAAAAGTGAGCATTCTTCTAAAGAAGCATCAACTTTCACAAATACCAAACAATATGTTAAATTAGAAAATTTAGTACAAGATAGTGATGTTATATTAATCACTACTCCAGACTCACAAATAAAAAACGTGTGGGAGAATCTAATTAGCTTTCCTATTAATAATAAAATAATATGTCATTTAAGTGGATCAAAATCCTCAGAAATCTTTTCGAATATAAACCAATATGGTGCATATGGTTATTCAATTCACCCAATATTAGCAATTTCAGATAAATATAATTCTTATAAAAATATCTCTAAAGCATTTATTACAATTGAAGGAGACAAAAAATACATAGATTATTTAAAAAATATATTTTTGTCAATTGGTAACAAGGTTTTATTAATCAATAAAGAAAATAAGTCCTTATACCATGAAGCCTGTGTAAGCGCAAGCAACTTAATAATTCCTATAATTGACAAAAGTATAAAACATCTTGAAAAATGCGGATTTGAAAAAAATATAGCTATTGAAGCTTTGTATCCGTTAATTGAATTTAATATAAAAAACATAAAGGAAAAAGGTGTTTTAAATAGCTTAACAGGTCCTATAGAAAGATGTGATTTAGAAACTATAAAAGGTCACTATGAAGTTTTGAATGATGAAGATAAAGAATTATATACTATCTTATCTAGGCACTTATTAAAAATAACTAAAGTTAAAAATTTTGAAAAAGATTATTCTAAAATTGAAAAATATTTGGGGGAACAATATGAAAAATACAGTTATAACTTTTAAAGAAGCTAAAGAAAGCAATGAAAAACTAACTATGCTTACAGCCTACGATTATTCAACTGCAAAGTTAATTGACAGCTGTGGAATCAATGGAATATTAGTTGGAGATTCATTAGGAATGGTGTGTTTAGGTTATGAAGATACACTATCTGTAACTATGGAGGATATGATACATCATACAAAAGCAGTATCAAGAGGATGTACAAATACTTTAATAGTTGCAGATATGCCTTTTATGTCTTATCAAACATCCACATATGATGCTGTGGTAAATGCGGGTAGACTTATAAAAGAAGGAAGAGCACATGCAGTAAAATTAGAAGGTGGAGTAGAAGTTTTTAATCAAATACAAGAAATAGTTAAATCTTCTATACCAGTTATGGGGCATATTGGACTGACGCCACAATCTGTAAATGCTTTTGGCGGATTTAAGGTGCAAGGTAGAGATGAATTAGCAGCAAAAAAACTTATTGAAGATGCATTAGCAGTAGAAGATGCAGGTGCATTTGCTGTTGTATTAGAAGGAGTGCCATCAAAGTTAGCATCACTTATAACTAAAAAGTTAACAATACCTACTATTGGAATTGGAGCAGGTGCTAGTTGTGATGGACAAGTACTTGTATATCAAGATATGTTGGGGATGTTTAGTGATTTTACACCTAAATTTGTGAAAAAGTATGAAAATATAGGAGAAAAGATGAAAAATGCATTTTCAAATTATATAGATGAAGTAAAAACACAAGCTTTTCCAAGTGAAGAACACAGTTTTAAGATAAATGAAGATATAATAGAAAAATTATACTAAAGGGGATTTGGGCATGAAGATTATAAACAACATAAAAGAAATAAGAAAACAAGTTAAGGATTGGAAAAATGATGGATTAAGTGTAGCACTTGTACCTACTATGGGATATTTACATGAAGGTCATGAAAGTTTGATAAAAAAAGCTAGTGAGAATAATGATAAAGTTATTGTAAGCATATTTGTAAATCCAATGCAATTTGGAATAAATGAAGATTTGTCTACATATCCAAGAGACATAAATAGAGATAGTAGTATATGTAAAAAAAATGGAGCTAGTGTAATATTTAATCCAAGTGTTGAAGAAATGTATAAAGATGGATTTAGCACTTTTGTAGATATGGACAATTTAACTTCTGAATTATGCGGGAAAAGCAGACCAACTCATTTTAGAGGAGTTTGTACGATTGTAAGCAAGCTATTTAATATAGTGAATCCAGATAAAGCATATTTTGGACAAAAAGATGCTCAACAACTTTCTATAATAAAACAAATGGTAAAAGATTTAAATATAGATACGGAGATTGTAGGTTGTCCTATAGTTAGAGAAGATGATGGATTAGCTAAGAGTTCAAGAAATACATATTTAAGCCAAGAAGAAAGACAAGCTGCAACTATAATAAATAGATCATTAAATAAGGCAAAATCTTTAATAGAAAGTGGAGAAAGAGCTTCTAAGAATATAATTGATTTTATAAAAAATGAAATTGGGAAAGAACCTCTAGCAAAAATTGATTATATTAGCATAGTTGATAATAACACTATAAAAAGCGTAACAACTGTTGAAGAGGGCTCATTGATTGCAGTTGCTGTTTTTATTGGAAATACAAGGTTAATAGATAATTTTATTTATAAATAAATAGGGTAAATATAAAAGGGATATTTTAAAATATCCCTTTTATATTTACTCTAAAATAATCTCCATAATTTCTCCATAATTAATTTTTATAATCCTTTTATAAATTTGTAGTTTTTATAACTGTAAAATAGAGACGAGAAAGAGGATTACAATTATGGAAAAATTAACACTTAAGCATATAAAAAATTTAAACTGGAGATTAATATTAAATGTTACACTTATATTTATATTTGGCCTTGTAATGCTAACAACTGCAACCCATGCAAATAGAACAGGTAACTATAGAGAAATAATGAAACAATTGTTGGCATTTGGTATAGGTGTTGGTTTAATAATTTTCACTATAAAAATTGACTATATTAAAATAGGTAAATTTTATAAGATTTTTTATATATTTACTATAATATTATTATTAAGTATATGGGTGCCTGGATTAGGAGTAGTACAAGAAGGATCTAGAAGATGGATAAAATTAGGGCCACTATATCTTCAAACATCAGAAATTGCGAAACTTACTTTTATAATAAGTTACGCTAAAATTGCAGAAGGATATAAAGGTAAACTAAATACCATAAAACAAATAATACCAGCGGTATTAAAAGCTATGCCAGTTTTACTTTTAATGTTAATACAGCCAGACTTAGGAGGAACTATAGTTTTTATATGTATAATGTTTGGAATGTTATTTGTATCAGGGCTTAATGGTAAAATAATAAGAAATACTATTTTAATAGGTGTATTATTATTACCGTTAATTTATACATGTTTAGCTCCGCATCAAAAAGTTAGAATAGAAGCTTTCTTAAATCCTAATGATTTAAGTTATAAAGGAAATTATCAAGTTGTCCAATCTATGATAGCTATAGGATCAGGGGGTGTAAAGGGTAAAGGTCTTTATGAAGGAACACAAAGTCAAAATGGTTTCTTACCAGTACCAGACAGTGACTTTATATTTGCTGTTATAGGAGAAGAATTAGGGTTAATAGGAATGGGAGCTTTAGTGCTATTATATGGAGCATTTTTATTAACAATGATAAAAGATGCAGAAGAATCAAAGGATTTTTATGGAACTTTAATTATAATTGGAGTAACTAGTATGTTTGCATATCAAATTATTCAAAATATAGGTATGACTATGGCATTAATACCTGTTACAGGAATAACACTTCCATTTATTAGTTATGGAGCAAGTTCTTTGGTTGGTTCTTTAGCGGCGCTAGGTTTAGTACTTAATGTTGGAATGAGGAAAAGAAAAATTAATTTTTAAGTGAAATTAATAAGAGATGAGGTAGGCGATGATAAATATACTACTTATAGATGATGAAAAAAAGATTTGTGAGTTTGTAAAAGCTTATTTAGATAAAGAAGGATATAAAACTGATGTAGGATACAATGGAAATGATGCTATTAATTATCTTGATAAAAATCAGTATGATATAGTTTTGTTAGACAGGATGTTGCCTGATATAAGTGGAGAAGAAATTTGTAATTATATACGAAATAATTGTAAATTTATGAATGTAGCTGTAATTATGTTAAGTGCAAAAACAGAAGATGATGATCGGATTGAAGGTTTTGAGCTAGGGTGTGACGATTATATATGCAAACCATTTAATGTAAAAGAATTAATTCTAAGAATAAAATCTGTATTAAAACGAAGTCATGATTTAGAAAATAATGAAAAAGTAAAATTTAAAAATCAAATTGAAATAAATACAAAAACCCATGAAGTGAAAGTTAGGGGAAAAAGTGTTGATTTAACTAATACAGAATATAAATTATTGTTAGTAATGACCTCAAATCCTAAAAAAATATATACTAGAGAAGAACTTTTAGAAAATGTAGTAGAAGACCATTTAGAAAAATTTGATAGAGTTATAGACAGTCATATAAAAAATTTAAGGCAAAAGATAGAAGTTGATTCTAGAAATTGCAAAATAATAAAAACTGTTTATGGAGTAGGATATAAATTTGAAGAAGAATAAAAAATATATTTCTCTAAATAGTCAAATTTTAATAGCATTTTCGGTTATAGTTACTTTAATAACAATTATTATTTCTATATTTATGAATTCATCATTTAAAAATGTATTTAGTAAGTATGTTGATGAGAACAATAAGGATGAGGTAAATCACCTTGTATTTGACCTACAAAATGTATATGACAATGATAAATGGGATGTAGAAAATATAAAACTTTTAGGAGAAGATGCAATAAGAAAAGGGATAGCTCTAGAGGTTTATAATAAAAATGGGGAATTGATTTGGAGTGTTTTTGAAGATGAAAAACTATTATCAAATCAAAGACTAAACACAATAAAAAAGAATATGAAAAGTATTAATCAAAATTGGAATGGAAAACTTAAAGAATATAAGTTTGACATATATGATAATAAGAAGTTAATAGGATATGAAAGGATAATACATTATGACTCTATTTACTATATGGAAGATGATCTTGAATTTTTAACTATTATGAATAAATTTATGATATTTATAAGTATAGTAGCTGTAATAAGCGTTATAATCATATCTGCAATAATTTCAAAGTCCATTTCTAACCCTATAAAAAATGTATCTAAAATAGCTAAAGTTATAGGAAGTGGAAACTATAAAAATAGATTGAACTATAAAAGTAATATAAAAGAAGTTAATGAACTTACAAAGTCTATAGATATGTTAGCTGAGGAACTCAATAAGGAAGAACTTTTAAGAAAGCAGTTAACAACTGATATAGCTCATGAACTTAGGACTCCTGTAACCAATATTCAAGGACATTTAGATGCTATTATTGATGGAATTTGGGATCCAACGCCAGAGAGGCTTACAAGTATAAGAGAAGAAGTTCAAAGGTTAGGAAAGTTAATAGGATCAATTAAAAATTTATCAACATTTGATAGTTCATTAAGTGAGTTGAATAAAACTAAAACTAATTTAAGCGATTTTATAAAAAATATAACATATACTTATGAATCAAAAGCTTTAGAAAAAAACATAAAAATTGAATATGAATTAAATGAAGTTTTTGCATATGTAGATAAAGAAAAATTTTCTCAAGTTATAGTTAATATTTTAGTAAATGCAATAAAATACACAAACTATGGAGGGTCTATTTTAATTAAAGTAGAGAATTATGATGATAGTATAAATATAGCTATAAAAGACAATGGAATTGGAATACCTAAAGAAGAATTACACTATATATTTGAAAGGTTTTATAGAGTTGATAAGTCAAGATCTAAAGATACTGGAGGTATAGGTGTGGGACTAGCTATATCAAAAGCTATAGTATATGAGCATGGAGGAGACATCTTAGTATATAGTGAATTAGGTCAAGGTAGTGAGTTTGTAATTAAGCTTCCAGTTATGTAAATAAAATATAACTTATTTATTGACAATAATAAATTTTATATAGTATATTTAAAATAGCACAAAGAGGTGCATTAGGAAGCAATGAAGCTCCATAGATTAATCTATGGAGTTTTTTTGTACTTAAAAAAGAAAAGGGGAAATACAAATGTACAACTTTGAAATAAAGACAAAGATAAGCTGCGGTATAGGAGCTTTAGAATCATTAAAAGATATAAAAAATAAAAAAATATTTATAATAACAGACCCATTTATGATTGAATCTAAAACAATAGATAAAATATTAATCAATCTAGAAGGAAATGATTGTGATATATTTAGTGAAATTGTACCAGATCCTCCAATTGAAACAGTTGTAAAAGGTATGGAGAGAATAAAAAATTACTCTCCAAATATAATTATTGCATTAGGTGGAGGCTCAGCAATTGATGCAGCTAAGGCAATTATGGATTTTTCAAAACAAATCTTTAAGATAGATGAAATTGAGTTTATTGCGATTCCAACAACTAGCGGAACAGGTTCAGAAGTAACGTCTTTTTCTGTAATAACAGATGCACAAAAAGGTACAAAATATCCACTTGTTTCAGATGATTTAATACCTAATAAAGCAATATTAGATCCAGAATTAGTAAAAACTGTTCCAAACTTTATAACGGCAGATACTGGTATGGATGTATTAACTCATGCTATAGAAGCTTATGTATCAACAGATAGTAATGATTTTTCTGATGCATTAGCAGAAAAGGCAATAAAACTTGTACACGAATATTTAATTGATGCATATAAAGATGGATCAAATTTAGAAGCTAGAGAAAAAATGCATAATGCATCATGTATGGCAGGATTAGCATTTAACCAAGCGTCACTAGGTTTAAATCATGGTATAGCACATATAGTAGGTGCAAAATTCCATATACCTCATGGAAGAACTAACTCAATATTACTTCCTTATGTTATAGAATATAATGCTAATATTTCAGGATATAATAATGCATCTTACTCAGACACTGCTAAAAAATATGCACAAATTGCTAAAATGTTAGGACTAGAAGCTCCTAATGTTAGATTAGGTGTGAAAAATTTAGTAAATGAAATTAAGAAAATGCAAAAAAATATGAATATGCCGATGAAGTTAACAGATTGTAAAGTGAATAAAGTTGACGTTGAAAATTTATTACCAGAAATTGCACAACTTGCTTTAAAAGATGGATGCACTAAGACAAACCCTAGAATTCCAAATGATTCGGGAATAATCGACATATTAAAACAAATAATTTAATAAAAACTTAATAAAATGGTTTTTTAAATATTTTGAAATAAATATTGACAAGTGGAAAACGTATATCTATAATTAAATTATCACAAGGGCGTGATAATTGATTAAAAAGCAACGGAGCTTCTTAAAGATATATTGATAGTATATATTTTTAAGGAGCTTTATTTGATTTAAGAAAGAAGGTTTCAAAATGACAGAAGAAACTAAAAGTAGAGTTATTCAGGAATACGTTCCTGGAAAACAAGTTACATTAGCACATGTAATAGCGAATCCAAATGAAGATATATACAAAAAATTAGGACTTATAATAGATAAAAAAGATGCAATAGGCATACTTACAATAACTCCAAGTGAAGCATCAATTATAGCTGCAGATGTAGCAACGAAAGCATCAGGTGTACAATTAGGGTTTATAGATAGATTTAGTGGATCCGTAGTTGTCACAGGAGATATAAGTTCTGTTGAATCAGCACTTAATGAAGTTGTAGAAGTGCTAGGAAATATGTTAAACTTTACATCAACAAAGATAACGAGGACTTAATTATGAAAAATATAATATTTATGGGTAAAACAGGTAGTGGAAAAACAACATTATGCCAAAAGCTTGATGATTTAGAAATAAAGTATAATAAAACTCAATCAGTTGAATTATACAATCAATCAATAGATACACCTGGAGAATATATTGAGAATAGAAGTTTGTATAGTGCACTTATAACTACAGCTGTAGATGCAAAAACTATAGCATTAGTATACGACCCTACACAAGGTGAAGGATATATTGCACCAGGATTTGCTAGTATATTTGCTAAAAATGTAATAGGAATAATTACAAAAATAGATATAGCAAATGAAGATGAAATTGAACTAGCAAAAGAAAAGCTGAAAATGGCAGGTGTTAATGAGATATTTTTAGTAGATACTATCAAAGGCATAGGTATTGAAGAGTTATTTGAATATTTAAGTTAGCTAAAGTGAGGTGGCAACATATGAAAGGAAATATATTGGTAGTCGATGATGAACCAATAATCAGAATGGATATAAAAGACATTTTAACTGATAGAGGATATAATGTTGTTGGAGAAGCATGTGATGGATTTGAAGCTGTTGAAGCATGCAAAAAGTATAATCCTGATTTAGTTATAATGGATATAGATATGCCAATGTTAGATGGACTTAAAGCTGGTAAGATAATAACAAAAGATAACTTAGCAGGAGGAATACTTTTATCAACTTCTTTTGAAGGAGATGAGTATTTGAAAAAAGCAAAAGAAATAGGTGCCTTTGGATACCTAGTAAAACCTATTAATGAAAAAATATTTATACCTACAGTTGAAATGTGTATAGGTAAAGTAAGAGAATTTGAAAAAATGAAAAAAGACCTCGATAAGATAAGCAATAAGTTGACTGAAAGGAAGTTAGTAGAAAGAGCTAAAGGGATACTTATAAGAGAATTTGAAATTGATGAGGAAGAAGCATATACAAGAATAAGAAAACTTAGTATGGATAAAAGAACTTCTATGCTTGAAATTGCAAAAACTATTATTATAGGTTACGAGGAATAATCATATGATAAAAGAGTTATGTCAAGAGTATTCTAACTTAAATAGTGAAGAAATTGACAAAGTAATTGATATTTCAAAATCCTTAGATCTAATGGCTAACTTTTATGAAAGTGATGTCTTTATAGACATATTAACAAAAAACCAAGAAGAGGCTATTGTAGTAGCTCATGGAAAAGCTAAAAATAATTCTATTTACAGACATACTGTAGTAGGAAAAAAGGCTTTGAGTATAAATGAACCAGGAGTTATAAATACACTACTAACAGGAGTTACCTCAAAAGATATAAAAGCTTTAACACAAGAGTATAAGCTTGTGAGGCAAAGCATACAACCTATAGAACTAAATGATAAAACAATTGCAGTATTGATTGTAGAAAAAGACATAAGTAAAGAGTTAAAAGATGAATTTGATACAAACAAAAAAGAATCAAAAGAATTAATAAACTTAATAAAGCAAAACAGTTTTATAACTGATAATTTAAATGCTGCTATACTTGTGTTTGATAAATACGGAAGTTTAAAATTTAAGAACAAAAATACTGTAAAAATATATGAAGCTATAGGAATGAAAAAAGATTTAGAAGATGTTAAATATGACGAGATATCATTAGAAAGTGAGAAATTTATTGATATTATAAAAAGTCATAAAATAGAACAAGTAAGGGAAGTAAATATAAATTATTGCTTCTTTGAAGTAAAAACAATAGTTAGAAAATCTGAAGAACTTAGAGTAATTCAAATAATACAAGATATAACTGAATTGAAAGAAAAAGAAGCTGAACTTGTTTTTAAATCAATTGCAGTTAAAGAAACTCATCATAGAGTAAAAAATAATCTTCAAACTGTAATTTCCTTGCTTAGAAAACAAAGTAGACTAACAGATAACGAAGAAGTTAAGATGTGTCTAGACAATGTGACTAACAGGGTGTTTGCAATACTATCTAATCATCATTTGTTATCAAAGCAAATGGATAATAGTATAAGTATTTTGCAGGCTATAAACTTATTAATCAGCAATATTCAAGGTGGATATTGTGATGATAAAAATATAAACATATACATTACAGGTGAAGATTTTAAAATAAATGGAGAAAAATCCAGTGCATTGCTACTAGCTATAAATGAAGCTATCCAAAATTGTTATGACCATGCTTTTGAAGGTAAAGATAGTGGCAATATACAAGTGCTAGTAAATGAAGAAGGCAATAAAAATATTATAGCTATCGTTGATGATGGAATTGGATTTAAGAATGATGCTAAATTAAAAACCAATTTAGGTACATTTATAATCGATAGTTACATAAAACAGGTTCTAAAAGGTGATGTTGAAAAAATATCCACTGATAAAGGAACAAAAATAATTTTTAAAATTCCAAAATAATTTAATATATGTATTAATAACTATATCTACAAAGTGGTAGTATTAATTAAGCAAAGGGGCTTAAGGTTATTGATAAGTTAGGTAAATATATACCTAAACTTATTATAACTTTAAGCCTCTTTGCTTGTTTAAAACACACTTTGTGTATGGAGGTGAATAAATGAAAGAAGAGTTATTAAGTGTTGGAATTGATATAGGAACAAGTACTACACAACTTATATTTTCAAAGTTAATAGTAGAAAATATGGCTTCAAGCTTTTCAGTTCCAAGAATTAGTATTGTAGATAAAGAAATTATTTACAAGAGTGAAGTTTATTTTACTCCACTTATTTCTAACACTGAAATTGATAGAGATAAAATTAAAGAACTAGTAGAACTAGAGTACAAAAAAGCTAAAATTTGTAAATCAGATATACAAACTGGAGCAGTTATTATAACAGGTGAAACTGCTAGAAAAGAAAATGCAAATGATGTACTTCATTCATTAAGTGGTTTTGCAGGAGACTTTGTAGTTGCAACAGCTGGACCTGACTTAGAAAGTATTATTTCTGGAAAAGGCGCAGGAGCACATATATATTCAAAAGAACACTCAACGAGTGTTGTGAATCTAGACATAGGAGGAGGAACAACAAACTTAGCGCTTTTTAAAAGAGGAGAAGTTTGTGATACTGGATGTTTAGACATAGGTGGAAGGCTTATAAAAATTGATAAGACAACAAAAAAAATTATATATATATCACCTAAGATTAAAGAGATTATAAAAAATAACAAATTAAATTTAGATGTAGGAACTATTGCTACAGTTGAAAATTTAAAGCCTGTTATAGATATAATGGTTAAATTGTTGCTTGAAAGTGTAGGCATAAGACCTAAAAGTGAACTATTTGATTATATAGTTACCAACAAAAATATTAAATTAGATGAAGATATAAAATGTATATCTTTCTCTGGTGGAGTTGCAGATTACGTTTATTATGATGGCGAAATCGATGATTACTTCAAATATGGAGACATAGGTATTTTACTTGGTCAAGCTATTAAAAACTGTGAAGAATTCAAAAATCTTAAAATTATAAGATCTATGGAAACTATAAGAGCAACTGTTGTAGGAGCAGGGTCTCATACAACTGAGGTTAGTGGAAGTACTATAACATATACTAGCGAAAGTTTTCCTCTTAAAAATTTACCAGTTTTAAAATTATCAAAGGAAGATGAAACAGGAGATAGTCAGCACATAAGTAAAGCAATAAAAAATAAATTAAATTGGTTTAAATTAGAAAATGATCTTCAAAATATTGTAATTGCTATTGAAGGTAAATCAAATCCTAGTTTCTCAGATATACAAACATATGCAGATGGGCTAGTAGATGGAATGCAAGAAATAATCGATAGAGATTTAGAATTTATAGTTATTGTTGAATGTGATATGGCTAAGGTTTTAGGTCAAAGTATGTATTCCAAGTTGAACTTTAAAAAGAACTTAATATGCCTAGATAGCGTTAAAGTTGAAAATGGAGATTATATAGATATTGGAAAGCCAATAGCACAAGGTCAAGTATTACCAGTAGTAATAAAGACACTGGTTTTTAACTAATAAAAGGAGGTAAGTCAATGATTTTACAAACGAAACTATTTGGACATACGTATAAGTTTAATGGGTTATACGATGTAATGGCTAAGGCTAATGAAGAAAAATCAGGAGATAAGTTAGCAGGCGTTGCGGCTACTTCTTCAGAGGAAAGAGTTGCAGCTAAGGTTGTTTTATCTAATATAAAGTTAGAAGATATAAAAAATAACCCAGCGGTACCTTATGAAATAGATGAAGTTACAAGAATAATAATAGATGACTTAAATGAAAAAATATATGAGGAAATAAAAGATTGGACAGTATCAGACTTAAGAGAATGGTTACTAGACTCAAATACTACAAGTGATGATATAAGCAGAATTTCAAGAGGATTAACTTCTGAAATGATAGCTGCAGTTGCAAAATTAATGTCTAATATGGATTTAGTTTATGCAGCTAAAAAAATAATAGTAAAAGCACATTGTAACACAACAATAGGAGAACCAGGAACTTTATCAGCAAGACTTCAACCAAACCATCCAACAGATGATCCAGATGGAATTTTAGCATCACTTTTAGAAGGATTAACTTATGGAATAGGAGATGCAGTACTTGGATTAAACCCTGTTGATGACTCAGTTGAGAGTGTAACTAAAGTTTTAAAAAGATTTGAAGAAGTAAAACAAAAATTTGATATACCTACTCAAATTTGTGTACTTGCACACGTTACTACTCAAATGGAAGCTGTTAGAAAAGGTGCTCCAACAGACCTTATATTCCAATCAATTGCAGGTTCTCAAAAGGGAAATGAAGCATTTGGATTTGATGCTGCAACAATTGAAGAAGCAAGACAATTAGTTTTAAAACAAGGAACTTGCACAGGACCAAATGTAATGTACTTTGAAACAGGACAAGGTTCAGAACTTTCATCAGAAGCTCACCATGGAATAGATCAGGTTACTATGGAAGCTAGATGTTATGGATTTGCAAAGAGATTTAATCCATTCTTAGTAAACACAGTTGTTGGTTTTATAGGGCCTGAATACTTATACGATGCAAAAGAAGTTATAAGAGCAGGACTTGAAGATCACTTTATGGGTAAATTAAGCGGATTACCAATGGGTGTTGATGCTTGTTACACAAACCATATGAAAGCAGATCAAAATGATATAGAAAATTTAGCTATTTTATTAACAGCAGCAGGATGTACATACTTTATGGGAATACCTCATGGAGATGATGTAATGCTTAACTATCAAACAACAGGATACCATGAAACAGCTGCTCTTAGAGAAATGTTTGGATTAACAGCAATTAAGAAGTTTGACAGCTGGTTAGAAAATATGGAATTTAGTAAAGATGGTAAGTTATTAGAAAAAGCAGGAGATGGATCTATATTATTAGGATAGGGGGCTAAGTTATGAACGAAAAAGATTTAAAAACATTAGTAGAGCAACTAGTTGGCCAAATGGTTGGACAAATTGATACAAACTCAATAAACGAGGTAACAAAGCAGGTTGCTACACAAATAGATGGAAATGATGAATTTATAGAAGATATAACAACAGTAGATATAAAGAAACAATTATTAGTTGAAAATCCAAAGGATAAAGATGCTTACTTAGATATGAAAGCAAAAACTCCTGCAAGATTAGGAACTGGAAGATGTGGAGCAAGATATAAAACAGCTACTGCACTAAGATTTAGAGCAGACCATGCTGCGGCGCAAGACTCTGTTTTCTCATATGTTTCTGATGAATTTATAAAAGAAAACAACTTATTCGAAGTTGAAACACTTTGTGAAAGTAAAGATGAATATATAACAAGACCAGATCTTGGAAGAAGATTTTCAAAAGAAACTATAGATAAGGTAAAGTCTAAGTTTGGAACTAATCAAAAAGTATTATTAATGGCAGGAGATGGATTAAGTTCAGCAGCAATAGAAGCTAACTTAAAAGATATAGTACCAGCTATAAAGCAAGGTTTAAAAATGTATGGAATAGATTCTAGTGAAATATTATTTGTTAAACATTGTAGAGTTGGAGCTATGGATCACCTAGGAGAAGAATTAGGAAGCGAAGTTATATGTATGTTAGTAGGAGAAAGACCAGGTCTTGTAACTGCAGAATCTATGTCAGCATACATTGCATACAAACCATATATAGGAATGGCAGAAGCTAAGAGAACTGTTATATCAAATATCCACAAAGGTGGAACTACAGCAGTTGAGGCTGGTGCACACATAGCAGAATTAATAAAAACTATGTTAGAGAAAAAAGTTTCAGGAATAGATCTTAAGTAATCTATATAGGAGGAGTTAAACTATGAAAAATGATGCAATACGTCCTAATGTCCTAGGAGTAAAGATAATTTCAAATGTAAGTCCGGAAATGGCTAAAAAATTAAATTTAGAACAACATCATAAAAGTTTAGGATTAATAACAGCTGATTGTGATGATGTAACATATACTGCTCTTGATGAAGCAACAAAAGCAGCAGAAGTAGATGTAGTTTATGCAAAATCAATGTATGCAGGAGCGGCAAACGCTTCAACAAAATTAGCTGGAGAAGTAATCGGAATTATAGCAGGACCAAGTCCAGCAGAAGTAAGAAGTGGATTAAATGCAGTTTTAGATTTTATGGAATATGGAGCAACTTTTATAAGTGCTAATGATGATGATTCAATAGCATATTATGCTCACTGTGTTTCAAGAACAGGAACTTACCTTTCAAAGGTAGCAAACATAAGAGAAGGAGAGGCATTAGCTTACCTAGTAGCACCTCCACTTGAAGCTATGTATGCTTTAGATGCAGCACTTAAAGCAGCAGACGTTTCTTTATGTGAGTTATTTGAACCACCTACAGAAACAAACTTTGCAGGAGCACTTCTTACAGGTTCGCAGTCAGCTTGTAAGGCAGCATGTGATGCTTTTGCACAAGCTGTTATAGCTGTAGCAGATAACCCAACAGGATTTTAAGGTTAGATAATGAATGCTTTAGGATTAGTTGAAACAATTGGTTATGTTGCTGCGATAGAAGCTCTAGATGTTTGTTTAAAATCTGCAAGCGTAGAAGTTGTTGGAATACAAAAGGTAGGACAAGGTATAGTTACAATTGAGGTAAGTGGAGATGTTGGAGCTGTAAAGTCAGCAGTAGAAGCTGCTAAGTATGCTGTTGAGAAAGTAGGAGTATTAAGAGCTACACATGTGATACCAAGATTACATGCAGATGTACACGATGCCTTATTTAAAAAAGAAGATATTAAAAGTGTAGAAGAAGAAACTGTACATGAAATAGAAGAAAAAGAAATAGAAACAGAAGTTGAAATAAAAGAAAAAGAAATAGAAACAGAAGTTGAAATAAAAGAAGTAGAAGATACTCAAGAAGAGATAGAAATAGATAGTGTAGACGTAGAAGAACACAATGAGAAGAAAGATGAGTTAGAAAAACCTAATTTATCAAATCTTAGTGTAAAAGAACTTAAAAACTTAGCTAAGTCATTGGGATCAACAAAGACATCTAAAGAATTAAATGCTTTAAAGAAAGAAGAATTAATTTCTTTAGTAGATAAGTTTTATAGAGAGGATGAGTAAAAATGACACTTTTAGATAAAGATTTAGTATCAATACAAGAAGTTAGAACTCTTGTGAAAAATGCTAAAGCTGCACAGCAAAAACTAGAATCTATGAACCAAGAACAAATAGATAAAATAGTAAAAGCTATCGCAGATGCAGGATTTGAAAATGCTGAAAAGCTAGCTAAAATGGCTAATGAAGAAACTGGATTTGGAAAATATGAAGATAAAATAATTAAAAATGTATTTGCATCTAAGATGGTTTATGAAACTTTAAAAGATACAAAAACAGTTGGGATAATAGGTGAAAATAGAGAAAACAAAACTATAGATATAGCAACACCAGTTGGCGTTGTAGCTGGACTTATACCATCAACTAACCCAACATCTACTGTAATATATAAAGCTATGATTGCTTTAAAAGGTGGAAATGCTATAGTATTTTCTCCACACCCAAATGCTAAAAAGTGTATCCTTGAAACTGTAGAAATAATAAGAAATGCAGCAGTTAATGCAGGATGCCCAAAAGATGCAATAGGATGTATAACAATACCTAGTTTACAAGGTACAAGTGAATTAATGAAGCATAAATTAACTTCACTAATACTTGCAACAGGTGGAGAAGCAATGGTTAAAGCTGCATATTCATCAGGAACACCAGCTATAGGGGTTGGACCTGGAAATGGACCAGCTTTTATAGATAAAAGTGCAGATATCAAACTAGCTGTTAAGAGAATAATAGATTCTAAAACATTTGACAATGGAACTATATGTGCATCAGAACAATCTATAGTAATAGAAGAATCTATTGAAAATGAAGTTGTAAGTGAACTTAAAAATCAAGGAGCTTACTTATTAAATGAAGAGGAAAGCCAAAAACTTTCAAAATTCATAATGAGAGCTAATGGAACTATGAATCCTCAAATAGTTGGTAAAAGTGTTGAAACTATTTGTAAATTAGCAAATTTAAACAACGTACCAAATTCAGCTAAAGTTTTAGTAGCAAGAGAAACAAAAGTAGGACCAGATGTAGCTTACTCTAGAGAAAAGCTTACACCAATACTTGCATTCTATGTAGAAAAAAATATAGATTCTGTAATAACTAGATGTAGAGAAATACTATTAAATGAAGGGGCTGGGCATACATTCTCAATGCATGCAAACAATGAAGAACTAGTAAAAATATTTGCTCTTCATATGCCAGTATCTAGAGTTTTAGTAAATACTCCATCTACGCTTGGAGGAATAGGAGCTTCAACAAACTTAACTCCAGCTCTAACATTAGGATGTGGAGCTATAGGTGGAAGTTCAACATCAAACAATATAGGACCACTTGATTTAATAAATATTAAAAAAGTAGCCTATGGAGTTAAAGAAATGGAAGAAATAAGAGGAGATAGACCTCAAAATACAAATGTAAACATATCTTTAGATGACAACGAAGACTTAATAAATATTTTAGTGAAAAGAATAATTGAAGAATTAAGATAATTAAAAAGTATACTAAATAAAAAAATAAAATAAACTATAAAAATTTTGGAGGATAAGATTATGGCAAACGCAAACGCATTAGGAATGATAGAAACTAAAGGATTAGTAGGAGCAATAGAAGCAGCAGATGCAATGGTTAAAGCAGCAAACGTTCAATTAGTTGGAAAAGAGCAAGTTGGTGGAGGATTAGTTACAGTAATGGTAAGAGGAGATGTTGGAGCTGTAAAAGCTGCAACAGATGCAGGAGCAGCAGCAGCTGAAAGAGTAGGAGAATTAGTATCAGTACACGTTATACCAAGACCACACTTTGAAGTAGACGCTATATTACCAAAAGTTAGCGAAAAGTAATAAAAATTTAAGTAAATAGGGGTTGTTTCAATTGAGACACCCCTATTTACACATCCGATAGGAGTTGTGAGGATATGGGTGTTTTAACAGAAAGTGAAGTAAGAAAAAAAATAGGACATACAGATGTAAAAGAGTTTTATATAGAAAAGGGGCAAATTATAACTCCTTCAGCAAAATCGTATTT
>NZ_JBOGBV010000034.1:0-16075 GCF_051656405.1 Paraclostridium sp. | reverse complement strand
TTCTCGTTCTACTTTGTTTGCTGTCCACCTTTTATTCCTCCTTTTTATTATTATCATAACTTTTATTTTATAATATATCCGCAATTATGTAAATATTGATACAACAATTTAAACAAAGGTTCTTAAAATAATATTAGGGTTATCGTATAGATAACCCTAATATTATTTAAAATTATTAAGTTTGCTTATTTTTTCTTCTACATCTTTTACAGTTTTCATAAATGAACCATTTAAGTTTTCTATAAACACTTCTATGTTGTACTTCTCTATCTTTCCTATCATAAGTGTAGCCTCTTTATCTATTAAAAATATGCATCCACTTATTACACAAACCATAGTTAATATAAATATTCCTCTATATATAGGCCTTCTAGATAGCTTTTTAATCTTTTCCTCTTTTTTACGTTCTGCTCGGCTCATAGTTCTATCCTACATACCTTTTTCTTTTAAAAATTCATCTATTACTTCTGCAATATACTTAACTGATGCTTGAGCTTCTTCTATAGTATTTGCATTTCCTCCCACTTCTAGTAACAATGGCTTGTCTGACTTATATTGGTTGAATTTTGCTTTTGGTTTTTTAACTACTGGTCTTGTTATTCCTGGGTATTTACTTTCAGCAAATGCTGTAATTTCTTTTGCTAATTGTAAATTGTTAGAATAGTTCTCACTCTTTTCACCTACAACAAATAAAAATTTAGCAATATTTTCTCCATTTATTTTAGTCGTACATGCATCATGGAAATCTTTTTTAGCTTTTTCACTTGCTATATCTCTACCATCTCTATGTAAATCTATTATTACATCAATGCTTTTATATTTTGTCTTCATTGTTTCTATCGTTTTTAAACTTCTACTATATGCCCCTGTAAACTCTGGCATATCATGATAAGTAGTATTGTGAACTACAGATCTTCCTCTTTTATCTAATTCTTGAGTTAAAAGTGCTCCAATTTCCAGTGTAGCATTTTCTTTATCATAAGAGTGATAGTTTCCAGTTGGAGAATTTACATACGTTTCTCCTCCATGAGTATGATATATAAGAATTTGAGGCTGGTCTTTTGTTACTAAGACATTATCTACATATTTGCTGCTTGTAGATGCTGTTTCTGTAGTTTTTTCTTTTTTCGATGAATCCTCAACTTTAGGAACATTCTCTTCTCCTACATACATCTTTACAAATTCATCATCTTTTTTTGTAGATTTTTTTTCTGATTTATTTTCTGCTTTACTTGCTTTATTTTCATTTTCAGATTTAGGTGTATCTACCTTAGTCTCTGGATAACTTGTATTTATAAGAAATTTTAAAAACTCATCTTCATTTAGTGCATACGATGTCTTAAAACATAACCCACATATAACACAGGTTAAAATGCTCAAACTAGCAACTTTTCTTCTCATATTATATCCTCCTTAATTTACAATTCTCCCAGGATGAAGCGATCTATTTAAGCCTTCGCTTATTATTACTGCTAGATTTTCAATCGTATCATCTATATCTTTTGGTGTAACTATTAAATTCTTATCATATGGTTCTAGTGATTCTCTTATAAAATGATATTTTTCTTCTTCTTTTAACTCTTTTAACATGTTGTAAAAATCTTTGCTTTCTTTGGATTGTTCCATAAGATTATCAATTGCAAGGTCAAGCACATCACTAGTTAATGTTGCAGCATCAACTACAGTTGGAACTCCTATCGCTATTACGTCTACACCTAAATAGTCTTTATTTAATGCTTTTCGTTTATTACCAACCCCTCCTCCAGGTGAAATTCCAGCTGTTGAAATTTGTATCGTAGAGTTTACTCTTTCCATTTTCCTTGAGGCTAGGGCATCTATTGCTATAACTCTATCAGGCTTTATCATATCAACTATTGATTTTACTATCTCGCTTGTCTCTATACCTGTAATTCCCATTACCCCGGGACTAAGACCTGCAACTTCTGTAAAGTCATCATCATATTCTTTGTTGTAGTTTTTAAATATATGTCTAGTTACTAGAGTTTTAGAAACAGCTTTAGGTCCTAATGCATCTGATGTTATATTCCAGTTACCAAGCCCTATAACTAACGTCTTTTTAGTTTTATCAGTTCCAAGTATATCTATTAATTCATCTTTTAAATATTCAATTACCTGCTCTCTAGATTCATCATCATCATATTTCATTAACTTACTTTCTATAGTTGTGTAAATCCCTATCCCCTTGTTCATAATTTGAGATCCTTGCTCATCTAATACTTCAACTTTAGTTACAATACAATCATCTAATTCTTTTGTATCTATTTTAACTCCAGGTATATTACTTCCATCATTACCTTGTTCATATATTTCTCTAGCTTCTAGAGCTAAATCAGTTCTTAAACTTATCATAAAACTTCCTCCATTTTAAAAGTTTAAATTTAATCATACTAAACATTGTTAACAAATTTTATAATTTTATAACCAAATAAATTTAATTTAATTTTTTTTAGAATAATTAATTTGTAGGTTGTAAAATATTTTGATTTGGGTTATAATCTAAAAAGTCAAATGGAAAGATATTAAAAAAGTTAATAATAATTATCCTTGATTTTTAGATTTATTTCTGTTAAAATCTAATATGTTGACGATGAATAATATAAACTACTCACGAGGGGGTGAACCAGATGGCAAACATAAAATCAGCAAAGAAAAGAATAAAAGTTATCGAGAAGAAAACTGCTTTAAACAGAGCTAGAAAATCTCAAATAAAAACTGCAATAAGAAAGTTCGAAGAAGCTGTTACTGCAGGAAACAGAGAAGAGGCTGCTGCTAGATTCCAATACGCTCAAAAGAGAATATCTCAAGTAGCTTCTAAAGGAACTATACACAAGAACGCTGCAGCTAGAAAAGTAGCTAAGTTAGCTCAAAAGTTAAACGGAATGAACGCTTAATTCCCGTTTAAAATAGATATTGACCCTTGATTTTAATCAAGGGTCTTTTTCTGTTTAGTTTAAAACTACACATAAAAAATTCGCTTCGCTCATGTCGCCAACGACTCCGTCCGTTGCTCAAAATGTCATTTTTTACTTTCACCAAAACATTTGTATCACTATGTTACATAAGTTACCCACAAAATTTAATTAAGTATAATTTCCTTAAGCGTAAAAAATAAGGAATTATCCAAATTTTAGATTAATAGTAAACTAGCCAAGTATTATTTAAGAATTCATCCTATACTTTAATTATCTTCAAAGTTTCATATGGATAAATTTTTAAATAATACTAAAACTAACTACATATTAAATCTATTTGAACAATTCCTTATTGGCAATACTTGCTTACAAGTATCTCTACCGCTAAATTATCTTTCATTAGTCCGTTTTTTATTTTAAAATCACTTTCTAATATAAAATTTAACATATCAACTACAGCTTCATCATCAAATAGCCTACCCTGCTTTAAGGCCTTAGTAACTACAAATGGATGCGCTGATAATTTTTCAGCTATAACTTTAGATGAATACCCTTGATTTTGTAATTGCCTTGCCTGCATCACTAATTTAAATTGCTTTGAAACCATAGCAAATATACCAAGAACAGATTCACCTTCTAAAATCATATCCGTTACTATTTTCATTGCATGTGATGAATTTTTATTTCCAATCTCATCAATTAGTTTAAATATATCATTTTCAACTTTCTTTTGAGATAATTTATCAATAATGGCTTTTGTTACATTATTTCCTTTGCCTACAAATGAAGCTATTTTATTTATTTCATTTTCTAAATCAGATAATGTCTTTTCACTGTTTTTATCTCTATATCCTTCTTGCTCTATAAAATACATGATTTCAGAATCATTTATATATACTTCATTTTGCTTGAATCTATTCTTTACCCATTTGAATAAATCCATATCACTTAACTTATCACAGTGATTAACTATTCCAACTTTATTAATTTTTTTAACTAAACTTTTTCGTTTGTCTACATCTCCATATACTAAGAAAACTATAACCGTTGTGCTAGGTACTTTTTCAATATATTCTATAAGCTCACTTTCATCACTGTCTGAAAAGTTTTTTTTCTTTCCCTTTAGTAATTCAAAATCTTTTATTATTAAAATTTTCCTCTCATCCATAAATGGAAGTGTTTCTGCATTGCTTAAAATTTGATCTAATGTCAGTTCTTTTCCATCAAGGATATCTAGGTTAAAATCTATCATACTTTCATTTAAACTTTTTTTACAAGTTTTAATTACATTTTCTATTAAATAAAACTCTCTTCCATAAAAAAGATATACATTTTTAAATTCGTTGTTGTTCATGCTCTTGATGATATCCTTGTAATTCATTTCTTTGCTCCTTTATCGTTTTTATTTCTTTATATATCATAAAAATTACTACTAAAATGTAATATGCAATAACTAAAATTTTATTAGAATTTTCAAATTCAATAAAGCTTCCCTTTATATTATATAAAAACTCTAATGTTATATATACAAAATCAATTATACTTGCATTAATCCCAACCATTATTTTAGTTAAAATTAAACTAAACGGCAATACTATAGCACTTAAAATGCTAATGTATATAATTATACTTAAAAGTGGTACAACTATTATATTACTAACTATAAATACAATAGATATATTATTAAAATATAAATATACCATTGGTGATGTTAATATATTAGCCGCTAAAGTAAGAGATATTATCTTAACTTTTATTTTCTCATTTATATAACCATAGAAGTATATTATAGACAATGTTGCAAGAAAAGACAATTGGAAACTTATATTATAAACCACATATGGATTATTTATTATTAAGGAAATACCTACAATAGACAGGTTATTTAGACTATCTGACCTTTTTTCTACAAAAATTGCCAAATAAGATATCAAGCTACAAACTATAGCTCTTATTATAGATGGGGATTGTCCAACCATAATACTGTAGCCCCACAGTATAAAACCTAAAAAAGCAAATTTAAGCAAATTATTTATTTTACCAAGGCTAAACCCAATTATAGTTATAAGTATGCTTACATGAAGTCCTGATAAAGCTAAAATGTGACTTACTCCAGTTTTAGAAAAAATTTCAGTTACTTCTAAATCTATACCTTCTTTTTCACCTAAAATTATCGAATTTAAAAATTTAGATTTGTCTTTATATAAATACTTTATTGTTTTACTTATTTTATTTTTTATATTAAATAATTTGATATAAATAAAATTATCTCCAATAATTGTATAATTATTTATTTCTACAATACCCTTATACCCTTTGCTCTTTAGATACCTGCTATAATCAATTTTTTCATCCTTAAAGTTTTCATATTTTTTTAACTTTCCTTTAAAGCTTATAATTTGACCTGGCTTTATCTCTATTTTATTAGAATAATCATTTATTAAATAATCTTCAATATGATATTGGACATAATTATTTTTCTTTACTTTATTTTTAACTAGTCCTTCTATTTCTATATTATAATTTTTATCATTTTTATAATCTTCATTTGAATAAAAACTTGTAACAATAAAGCTTATGCTTATCATTATACAAAACGCTATAAATATTGGCCTTCTCATAAAAAATCTCCTAGACATACTTTTCTAAATTATGTACATATAAAATTTTTTAAATCAAAAAAGGAAAAAGCAAGTACTTTTTCCTTATACATATTCATTTATATAATTTTCTTTTTTATTAAATATAGAATTTAGTAAGTCTATTGCCTTTTTATTTTTATCTGTTACCTCAATATTTTCTAAAAATAAAATTTGATTTATATCAGTATACTCAAAAGCCATTTGACTTAAATCATTTATGCTTAATTTAAAATCTGCTTCACTATTGCTTTTTCTAGATACTATTTTATTATTTGAAATGTTAATTTCAAAAACATCATCATTCTCTTTTATTTGATTATCATCAATTTTTATATATACACTATCTACGTCTTCATGTTCTATGCAAATGTCATTTAAGAATTTTTCAACATTTATAACTCTTCCCATCATAAATGGTTTTAAACTTATATCATTATCCTTTAAGTTTGGTAATATAAATCTTATACTATCTGTAATAGGAGACATTACTTTTATATTTTTACATTGAGTATTATGGTTGAAAATAAACTTTAACATAGACTTTAAAGAGTTTATATTTTTATAACACAGTTCTCTTACAAACATAGTGTCTCCCATAATGAAATATATTATATATCCATCATATTCATTATCTTTATGTATGTAAATATGACCATTTTCACATTCTATTTCTTTAAATAAATTTTCATAATAAAATTTATCTCTAACAACATATCCATTACATTTAGATACAAACTCGTTATAAATATCAATCATATAATCTATATGACTTTCATTTATTTTTTCAAAATCTCCATTTATTTTAAATTGTTTTAAACCATCTATATCAAGTTTATATTCTAGTTGATCATAACAATGCTCATATCCATACTTTTTGTATAATCTATAGTCTATAGGCATAAGCAACGAAACTACTTGTCCTTTTTTATAAAGTTCATTTAATGAAAAGTCCATCATATCCTTCATGTATCCTTTGCCTCTTGCATTTGGAAACGTAGAAACACCTACCACATATGATGTATCGTAAACTTTTTCATTTAATTTTATTTTATATTGATTTAATTGAAGAGAAGATTTAAGTTCATCATCTTCTTTAACAATAACAGTATTTTCCGGCTTATACTTGTTGTTAAAATAATAGTCGACAAATGATTCTTCATCTCCAAAACAATAATTCCAAATATCTTTTAAATCCTCTAAATCTTCACCCTTAGCATATCTTATATCCATTTTATGCCTCCATAACCGTATACTTTTCTACAAATTTACATGGATGATATGAAAGCTTAGCTTTTCTAAGCCCTTCAATCCCTAGGTCTTCTTCTCTATTTACAAACTCTACATTTTCAAATTCATGTACTAAAAATTGTTGATTTATATATTGGTATAATCCTCTAATTTCTGGATTAGCTTTTTCAATATGAATAAGTGCCATATCTTCATTTATATATTCACCTATAGTAAATGCTTCTAACTTATTGTCTATATATACTCCAGCTACTTTAACTTCTTCTTCTAATACATCATAATTATCAAATATTTTTTTAATTCCTATAAATTCATCATCTATTCCATCATCTACATCGCCTTGTTCAGCTTTATTACTAGCCCAAGCTCTTAAAAGTTCTATGCAATCGGCAAACTCTTTTTTACCTAATTTCTTATATTCAAATCTTCCTTCATATTCTTTTAAGAAATAATTTAGATGATTTCTTTTCTTTTGATTTTTTCTTCCCTTTAATGTTCTTAGAGCCTCTGCATCATATACATAGTCAAAATAATCTCTTTCTTCTATATATTTAAACTTACCTGGATAATCTTTTTGAAGTAACTCAACAACATCTTTCGTAACAGCTCTTAAATAAATTTGGTGATCTTCATGTTTGAAGTAATTAACCATAAACTCTAAAGCTTCATGTATTTTATCTTTTTTAGCTAATGGAAGTACAGAAAATCTATCTCCTTCGTATTCTCCAACAATTAAAGCAAAATCATCATTTACATAATAACTAGTTTTATAAACATGTCTCCACATATATAAAGTAGTAAAACAATATTCACATGCTTCGTAATCAACATGATGGAAAAAAGGTTTTAATTCTTCGTATGCATTTATATCAATTTCTTTAAAAATCATAAATAACTCTCCTTTTGATGCTTATATATTAATTTATATACCCAACTTTACCGTTCATTTGAATTAATTTTAAGTTTAAAGTCTAAACTAATAAATAATGTTTTTATTTATTAATATTATCTTTATTTATTCAATATAAACAGGTAATGATTGGAGTATGTAATGAAAAAAATCATATGTTTAACATTTATTATAATAACACTTTTGGTTGGTTGTGGCAAAAAAACGCTCCTATCAGTACATATGATAGATGTAGGTCAAGGTGACAGTATCTTAATTCAAACTCCAAATAAAACTAATATATTAGTTGATGGAGGCGATGAAGATAGCTCTCTCATTATAGAAAAGTTTTTAAAATCTAAAAAAGTAAAAAACATAGATTTAGTTATAGCTACTCATCCAGATACTGACCATATAGGAAGCTTAGATGCTGTTATTGATAAATTTGAAATTTCTAAAGTTTATCTTCCAGATAAAGAAGTAAATAGTGATTCATACTACAATCTAATTCAATCTTGTAGCATGAAAAATATTCATCCTCAATTCCTCCAAAAGGGAAATATCATAAATTTAGACAATAACATAAAATTAACCGTCTTAAATCCTTCTTATACCCATTTAGATAATAATTCAAACTCTATCGTGTTCAAATTAGACTATGGTAAAAAATCATTTTTATTTACAGGTGACTGCACATTAGAAAATGAACAAGAAATATTAAATAGTTTTAACTTAAGTAATATAAATTTTTTAAAAGTTGCTCATCACGGTAGTAAAAATTCTTCAGGTGAAAATTTTATAAACACTATAACTCCTGATGTAGCAGTTATATCTTGTGGGTATGATAACGAATACGGACATCCACATAAGGAAACTCTTCTTAATTTATCAAAAACAAAAACAAAAGTCTATAGAACTGATAAACAAGGTCACTTATCCTTTTACAGTGACGGGAATACCATAACCACCTCATCACCACCTAAATAGTAAAGTAAATAAAAAAAGTGATTGAGACTTAGCGAAATGTTAATGGATAATTTAATCGACATTTACAGGCCAGATTTTAAAGCCTGTATGGAGATAAATTATTCATTAACATGTAGCACTAGCCAAAATCACTTTTTACTTAATTTACTTTATTAAATCATTTACTACTACAGATGCTATTGTAAGCCCCCCTACTGAAGGTACAAACGATATACTTCCTGGAGTTATTTTCTTTCCATTCATAATTTTTTCTTTTAACTCTACAGGTTGCTCTGTTGAATATACAACTTTTAATTTTTTTACTTTTCTATCTCTTAATTCTTTTCTCATAACTTTAGCAAGTGGACACATTTGAGTTTTATATATATCCGTAACTACTATTTTTGTAGGATCTAACTTATTTCCCATCCCCATAGAACTTATTATATTTAAATTCTTTTTAACACAAGTTTCGATCAAATGAATTTTAGAAGTAACCATATCTATAGCATCTATAACATAATCATATTCTTCACATAATATTTCTTCGCTATTTTCCGCTGTATATTTTGCTTTTATTGCTTTTATATCTATATTTGGATTTATATCTAAAATTCTATCTTTCATAACATCAACTTTGTATTTTCCTACAGTTGAGTGAAGTGCTGGTATTTGTCTATTTATATTAGTTATGTCTACATCATCAAAGTCTACGATAGTCATCTTGCCTACACCCGCTCTAGCTATAGCCTCTGCAGCAAAACTTCCTACTCCTCCAACTCCAAATACAATTACATTTGAATTTTGTAATTTTTCAATTCCTTCATTTCCGATTATAAGACCTGTTCTCGTTTTAAAATTTTTGTTCATGCTTTAAATATCTCCTTGTGTAATTTTTTTCATGTGCAAGAATATAATTTAATATCGATTATACAAATAGGGGTGATGCTTTGAAAAAATTAATTAATTTTCTATTTTATATACTTATAATAAATGTATTAGTTTCATTGCTTTTAATACTCGACGTAAGTTCTTCTAAAAATAATATCCATTCAGATATTATAGAATCCCTATCTAATAACGATAATTATAATTTGATTGTTCAGATTTTAAAAGATACTAATAAAGAAGATTTTATAAGATATATAGATTATATGCAACTCGATATTCATAAAAATTTAGAAAATGGTCCAAATAACTATATAGCATTCTCTATAAGATTGCCTCAAAATAAATCTTTTATATCATTTTATGTAAAAAATAAAGATAATACTTACTCATTTGATTCAATTGTAGATAATTTAGACGACATAAATGAATTTTATTTTTATAAAGATTTTTTAGTAGTTGAGCAAAACTGTGAAGATGAAACTACATACTCAAATGATAAAAAATTTATAGAGATATTTTATCAAGAAGGCCTTAAGTATTCATCTAAACTAAAAAAAGATCTATATTTCGAAAAAATAGATTTAAAAAGTAATGATAAAATTAAAGTATCTGGAAGTATGGACTTTCTAGACGACTACCCTCCCCAAATACTATATGTCTCAACAATCTCATCAAATGATAATTCCTTTTCTAAAGACGTTTCAAAAGAATTATATATATGGGATAATGACCTTAAACAATTTACAATGAGCCAAAAAGAAAACCTTGCAGATAATTAAGTTATTAAAATCAAAAAAAGAACTTCTATACAGAAGTTCTTTTCATTTAATTGGCGGGAGTGCGTGGGAATCGAACCCACCCAAGAAGCTCTTAACCCCTCATACTAGTTTTGAAGACTAGAGGGCACACCAGCACCCATCCACCCCCATATGGGATGTCCTCTCACTTACAAACTTATATTACCATATATATTTTTTTGATGCAACTGTTTTTAGCAAACATTTTCATATTTTTACAATTTTCTATATAATTTAACTTTAATTTTTTTAAATTTTAATTTTTTTAACCTTAAAAAATAAAATCCTTTCATATATTAAAAGGATTTTATTTTTATTATATATTTTATATATTTGGAATTTGCCAGTCTATAGGCTCTTTTCCTAATTTAATTAAGATATCATTAACCTGAGAAAATGGTTTAGATCCAAAAAATCCTCTACTAGCTGATAGTGGACTTGGATGTGCAGATTCTATTATGTAATGTCTATTTGTATCTATTAATTTTTTCTTACTTCTTGCATTATTTCCCCATAGGACAAATATTACAGGATCTTCTCTTAAGTTTAAAGTCTCTATTATATGATCTGTGAAAATCTCCCATCCTTTTCCTTTATGAGAGTTTGCTTCATGAGCTCTAACTGTAAGTGCTGTATTTAATAGTAATATACCTTGTTTTGTCCAAGGAACTAAAAATCCATTATTAGGTATAAAGCATTCAAATTCTGAATTTAATTCTTTGTACATATTTAATAAAGACGGAGGTGTTTTTACTCCAGGCTTTACCGAAAATGCAAGCCCATGAGCTTGATTTTCTCCATGATAAGGATCTTGACCTAAGATTAGTACTTTAGTATCTTTGTATGATGTATATTTCAATGCATTAAATATGTCATGCATATCAGGATATATAATATTATTTTTATATTCCTCTTTTAAAAACTCTCTTAATTTCAAATAATATGGTTTTTCAAATTCACCTTTTAATATTTCATCCCAATCGTTTCCTATGTTAACCATTTCTTCACCTACTTTTAATTTGCTATTGTGTCTATATCATTTTTTTCATTACTGATTATTTTTATACTTACCTTATTAGGTATGCATACTATATTTTTATTAGACTTATCTATAAATCCAGTTTTCACACACACTTTGTCTGGGCATGATGCATCTACGACTTCAACACCTTTATCATGAATTTTAATCTTGTTAAATCCAGAATCTGTTTTTATAGTTATATCTTCAGTTGCATCAATAGGAATTTCCTTATATACCTTATTATCTAAATATATAACTATTTTTTCACCTTTATCTTGGTTTTTGAAAAAGCTAAAACTTATCCAAACTCCTATTATGATTAAAACTGATAAAATAAGAAAAAAATCGTTTTTCTTCATTTTTAGCCTCCAAGCATTTATAATATAATTAAATATATCATAAATATAAAGGGGAAACAGCATGAAAAATAAAAAACTTATACTTTATATAGCAATTTTAGCAATTTTAGCTATATTTTCATTTTTAATCTTTAGGCAAAAAATTAATACATATTCAAAAACTATGTACTACCTAGGTACTGTTAATGAAGTTACACTATATACTAAATCTAATGAAAAAGAAGCTAATGAGATTTTAAATAATTGTGAAAATATAATAAAAGACATAGATAATAAAATGAATCCATCTACATTATCTAGTGATATTTACAAAATTAATGAAAATGCTGGTAAGTCTTATACTAGAGTATCACCAGATACTTTTAAAGTTATAAAAACAGCTCTGCACTTTTCAGATTTATCAGATGGACATTTTGATGTTTCAGTTGGTTCATTAGTTCAACTATGGAATATAGGAAATGAAAAAGCTAGAGTTCCTAGTCAAGATGAAATAAATTCAGTTTTACCTACAATAAATTATAAAAATATAATTTTAGATGAGAAAAATAATAGCGTAATGCTAAAACACGAAGGTACAAAGTTAGACTTAGGTGGAATTGCTAAAGGTTACGCTGCTGACAAAGTAGTTGAGTATCTTAAAAAACAAAAAATTGAAGGATCTATAGTAAACCTAGGCGGAAATATTTTTACAATTGGATCTAAAGATGGTAAAAATAAATTTAATATAGGAGTTCAAGATCCAACTAAACCTAGAGGAAATGCTATAGGAAGTATATCAACAACAGATAACTCAGTAGTTACATCAGGAATTTATGAAAGATATATAGAAAAAGACGGGAAAATTTATCACCATATATTAAGCCCTAAAGCTGGATATCCTGTTGAAAATGAGCTTAGTAGTGTAACTATAGTTTCAAACAATTCAATGAATTGCGATGCACTATCTACTACAGTTTTTTCACTTGGAACTAAAGAAGGCCTTAAATTAATAGAATCTTTACCAAACACAGAAGCAATATTTATAACAAAAAATAAAAAAATATACCTAACTCCAGGTCTTAAAGATTCATTTAACCTTAAAGACTCAACCTTCACCATTCAAAATTAAAAAAAGTAAGCATTAACTAAAAGTTAGATATATGGATGTTTCCGAAACACTTAAAGACCGCTCTTTTTAGGTCTTTGTGTGAAGGAAACATCCATATATTTAACAAACTAATCAATACTTACTTTTTTTAAAATAACACTCTTTTATTTTCAACTCTTTTTGTAATCTTATTTCTATCAAAATCTTCTAATATTATCATGCAGTTCTTTCTACTTGAATTAACTAAATCTCTATAATCACCTAAAGTTATTTCTTTATTTTCCTCTAAATACGTTATAAGCTTTTCTTTAGCATCGTTATATACTTTCGAAGACATTAAATAACTATCCTCAATTCTTACAACAGTATTTCCAATTAAAGATTCTAACACTTCTTCGTATTCTTTTTTATTGTTAGTTATATCTTCAATTTCATAAATATTATTTAGGCCTGCATTGTTTAATATTTTCTCTATCTCATTTTTTATTTTTGTTTGCTTTTCGTTAAATATAACATTAAATTTCTTTAGTGAAACAAAATTTCCATTAACTTTTATAAGCTCATCATTTATAAATAAATCTAGTAAAACATCAAAATCTCTTGTTTTAAATTTACTTTCAACTTTAGATCTAACTTCTTCTTTTAACATACCCTCTCTTAATCTAAACTTCTTATGGTATGTTTGAAGTTCACTTTCTGCTTTTTCTTTTAATGCGTTATATTGGTTTATATGCATGTACATATTGTTTATACATATAACTTTATCTTGTCCGATAAGCTTTTCTAATGATTTTTTTATATTATCTTCACTCTCTCCACTATAACTCATAATTTCTTTTATATTAGGATAGTTTCTAGAGTTATTTTTTAAGTAAGCTTCTAATATATCTGAAAGCTCTCCTTTTTCCTTTATTTTAAGAGCTTCTATTACGTTAGTATCAAATCTCTTATGTTTTCTTGGATTAGTATCTATAACTATGCCTCCCCCTATCGTTTCCATAGGAGAATATCTTCTTACGACAAACTTATCACCTTTTTTTGCAACTATGCTTTCTTCAAGTCTAAGTTGAACTAAGCCACTTTCTCCTGACATTATTTCTTCTACCTCTAACGGTACTGCTCTACAAAGTATTTCTCTAGTACCATGGTAAAGTCTTAATCTATCCCAGTGTTTAAGCCCTGCATCTGTATGTTTAACAACGCTTAATCTAACATCTAACATCATTGCTTCTTCTAATGAATGAGGTGATGCTAACACATCTCCCCTGTTAATCTCTTCAACCTTTACATTAGATATATTTATAGCCGTTCTTTGGCCAGCATAAGCTGTTTCAACACCCTCTCCATGAACTTGTATACTTCTTATCTTTGTTTTAAGTTCTTTTGGATATATTACTAGGTCATCATCTATACTTATTTTACCTTCTATTAAAGTCCCCGTTACAACTGTACCAAATCCCTTTATAGAAAATACTCTATCTATATTAAGTCTAGCTGGAGTTTCTAAGTTTTTATCTTCTATTTCATCAGTCATTTTATCAATTTTGTTGATAAGATTATCTAAACCTTTTTTAGATATAGAATCTACTTCTATAATTTCTGCATCTTCTAAAAATGTTCCCTTAACTTTTTCTCTTATATCCTCTTTTACTAACTCTCTGAAGTCTTCTTCCACAGTGTCACTTTTAGTTAAGACTATCATTCCTTTTTTTATATTTAAAAATGTTAAAATATCCATATGTTCTACAGTTTGAGGCATAACCCCTTCATCCGCTGCAACAACTAATAAAACCATATCAAGTCCAGATGCTCCTGCTAACATGTTTTTTATAAATTTTTCATGTCCTGGAACATCTACAATCCCTGCTCTTTTATTACTTGGTAAGTCAAAGTAAGTAAATCCTAAATTTATAGATATACCTCTTTTCTTTTCTTCAGCTAATGTGTCTGTTTCTCTTCCTGTAAGTGCTTTTATAAGAGTGGTTTTACCGTGGTCTATATGTCCAGCCGTTCCTATTATTACGTTTTTCATGTTTAACCTCCTATTAAAGCTTTTTCTAATTCATTTTTTACAATTTTAAATTCATCTTCAAATATAGTTCTTGAATCTAATACATACTTATCATCATAAACTCTAGCTATAATATGAGCATCACTTAATCTAAGTTTCTTTTCTAATGTTGAAACATTTATATTTTTAGGAGTTATAGATATAACTTTAGAATCTATAGTCTCTAAAGGCATAGATCCACCTCCAACTTGAGATAAGCCATCTTCAATTGTTATATTTGCATATTTATCTAAATGTTTTATTTTTTCATATAAATTGTTAGCTTTTTCTTCCAATTCACTCATTGTATAAGTTAACATTTTTAATGTTGGAATTTCTTTTCTTGCTTTTTCTTCGTCTAAGTACATTCTTAAAGTAGCTTCTAAAGCACATATAGTTAGTTTATCTACTCTTAAAGCTCTTGTAAGTTGATTCTTTTTCATTTTTTCAATATATTCTTTTTTACCAACTATAATACCCGCTTGAGGCCCGCCTAGCATCTTGTCTCCACTAAAAGTAACTACATCTGCACCTTTTCTAATAGAATCTAATACTGTTGGCTCATAGCTTAATCCATACTTAGATATATCTAAGAAAACACCACTCCCTAAATCCTCAATTACAGGTAAATCATGTCTCTTGCCTAGTTCACATAATTCATCTACATCCACACTTTGCGTAAATCCAAGTATTCTATAATTGCTTGTGTGAACTTTCATAAGAACTTTAGTATTTTCATTTATTGATTCTTCATAATCCTTTAAATGAGTTTTATTAGTTGAACCAACCTCAACTAACTCAGCTCCACTTAATGCCATTATGCTAGGTATTCTAAAAGAACCACCAACTTCAACTAACTCACCTCTAGATACTATAGCTTCCCCACCTTTTGCCATAGTGCTTAATACCAGTAGTACAGCTGCTGCATTATTGTTAACTACTAATACATCTTCAGCCCCAGTCAATCGTTTTATAGTATCTGTTAAATGGGTATATCTTGAACCCCTTTGTCCTTTATCTATATCATATTCCAAGTTTGAATATCTAGATGCCGCTTCCCAAAGCTCATCTTTTATACTTTCACTAAGAAGTGATCTTCCTAGGTTTGTATGAAGCACTGTTCCTGTAGCATTTATCACTTTCTTTAATGATAATGAGTATTTTAAATTGCATTTATTAATTGTGTTTTTTA
>NZ_JBOGBV010000033.1:0-25961 GCF_051656405.1 Paraclostridium sp. | reverse complement strand
TTCACTGTAAGTGGTGTAGGAAGATGCCAGTTTGACATGATAGCACTAAGTGTGTTAATGGGAGGGCATATCCGAGTAGGATTTGAGGATAATGTTTATATGGAAAAAGGGATAAAGGCTAAATCTAATGGAGAATTAGTTCAAAAAGCTGTAAATATCGTTAGAGCATTAGGAAGACAAGTAGCTACACCAAAAGAAGCTCGTGAGATATTAGGTTTAGAAGCTAAGATATTAACAGAACAAGAAGCTTAAAATATATTAGGGGGAAAAAATATGAGTAAGGTTATATCTTTAGAAAAATTAAAAGACATCTTTAAAGACGATATGACTATTATGATAGGTGGATTTTTAGGGTGTGGTACCGGAGAGAAACTTATAGATTCACTTATAGAATCAGATGTTAAGAATTTAACTATAATAGGAAATGACACTTCCTTTGTTGATAGAGGAATAGGAAGATTAATAGTAAATAATCAAGTAAAGAAAGTCATAGCTTCACATATTGGAACTAATGCAGAAACTGGTAAGTTAATGAATGAAGGTAAGCTTGAAGTAGAATTATCTCCACAAGGAACTCTTATAGAAAGAGTAAGAGCAGGAGGGTTTGGCTTAGGTGGAATATTAACTCCAACTGGAGTAGGAACACTAGTAGAGGAAAATAAAGAAAAAATAAGTATAAATAATAAAGAGTACTTGCTAGAATACCCATTAAGAGCAGATGTAGCACTTGTTAAGGGTAGTATAGTAGATGAATTTGGTAACACAGTGTACAAAGGAACTACTAAAAACTTTAATCCAATGATGGCAATGGCAAGTGATATTGTAATTGTTGAAGCAGAAGAATTTATAAATACTGGCGAAATTAATAAGGAAATGATTATGACTCCAGGTGTAGTAGTGGATTACATTGTAAAGGAGGCTAATTAAATGAATCCTAAAGAAATTATAGCAAGAAGAGTTGCCAAAGAGTTTGAAAATGGCCAATTAATAAATCTCGGAATAGGACTTCCAACTTTAACTGCAAATTATATTGAGGATGGAATAAATGTAACTTTTCAATCAGAAAACGGAATGGTTGGAATGGGAAAAGTTGCAGATGAAGATGAAATAGATTTAGATATAACTAATGCAGGCGGACAATATGTAACTATAAATGATGATGGAGCTTTCTTTGATACAGCAATGTCTTTTGGATTAATTAGAGGAGGGCACGTTGATGTAACAGTACTAGGAGCCTTAGAGGTAGATCAAAATGGAAACTTAGCTAACTGGATAGTTCCTGGGACGATGGTTCCTGGTATGGGAGGAGCTATGGATTTAGTAGTTGGAGCGAAGAAGGTAATAGTTGCAATGCTACATACTGCAAAAGGAAAGTCTAAAATACTTAAAAACTGTACTCTTCCATTAACTGCAAAGAATGTAGTTGATATGATAGTAACTGAACTTGCTGTTATGAAAGTAACTGAAAATGGATTACTTGTAACAGAGATCAGTGAAGGAGTAAATGTTGAAGAGTTAATAGAAATGACTGAGGCAGACTTAATCATATCAGATGATTTAGTATATAGAGAACCACAAACAATATAACAAAGGGGGATATAAAGATGAGAGGATGTAAGTATGGGACACATAGAGTAATAGAGGAAAACGTTCTACCTCAACCGGCTAAAAAAATAAACAATGATATGAACATATATGATAATGAAATATTAATAGATGTTCAAGCTTTAAATATAGATTCAGCAAGTTTTACTCAAATAGAAGAAGAGTGTAATCAGGATATAGAAAAAATAAAAGCAAGAATACTAGAAATAGTAGAAGAAAAAGGTAAAATGCAAAATCCAGTAACAGGTTCTGGAGGAATGTTAATAGGAACTATAGAAAAGATAGGCTCTGATTTAGAAGGGAACATAGATTTAAAAGTAGGGGATAAGATAGCTACACTTGTTTCTTTATCATTAACACCATTAAAAATAGAAGAAATAGTAGATATAAAGCCAGATATAGATAGAGTTGAAATAAAGGGGAAAGCTATATTATTTGAAAGTGGTATATACGCAAAATTACCAACAGATATGGAAGAAACATTAGCACTAGCTGCTTTAGATGTAGCAGGAGCACCTGCTCAAACTCAAAAGTTAGTTAAGGAAGGTAATAGTGTTTTAATACTAGGGGCTGCTGGAAAGTCTGGAATGCTTTGCTGTTATGAAGCTAGAAAAAAAGCAGGTAAGGCGGGTAAAGTAATAGGGCTTGTAATAAACAGTAAAGACGCAGAATTTATAAAAGAAAATAATCTTGTTGATGAAGCAATAATAGTCGATGCTAAAAATCCTAATGCAGTTTTAAATAAAGTATTAGAAGCAAACAATGGGAAAGAAGTAGATTTAGCTATAAACTGTGTAAATGTTCCTAATACAGAAATGAGTACAATATTGCCAGTTAGAGATAAAGGAGTAGTATATTTCTTCTCAATGGCAACTACATTTACAAAAGCAGCACTTGGAGCTGAAGGTGTGGGTAAAGATGTAGATATGATAATAGGAAATGGATACACTAAGGGGCATGCGGATGTTACATTAACTGCATTAAGAGAAAGTGAAAATTTAAAGAAAATATTCAAAAAATTATATGTATAATTAGGGGGATAAATAATAATGGATAGAAAAATATTTACAGAAATTGACAATGAATTATGGAATGATTGGAATTGGCAAGTTAAAAATAGAATAACAACTGTTGAAGAACTTAAAAAATACGTACCACTTACAGAAAGTGAAGAACAAGGAGTTCAAGAATGTCTTAAAACTTTAAGAATGAGTATAACTCCATACTATTTATCTTTAATTGATCCGTCAAATCCAGATGATCCAATAAGAAAGCAATCAATACCAGTATCATTGGAACTTAAAGTTTCTGATGCTGACTTAGATGACCCACTTCATGAAGATGGAGATTCACCGGTACCAGGTCTAACTCATAGATATCCAGATAGAGCATTACTATTAATCACTGACCAATGTGCAATGTACTGTAGACACTGTACAAGAAGAAGGTTTGCAGGGCAAAATGATGGAGCTCAGCCAGTAGATAGAATAGATAAAGCTATAGAATATATAAGAAGTACACCAGTTATAAGAGATGTATTATTATCAGGTGGAGATGCACTTTTAATGAGTGATGAAAGATTAGAGTACATAATAAGCAAACTAAGAGAAATACCACACGTTGAAATAATAAGAATAGGAAGTAGAGCTCCAGTAGTTATGCCTCAGAGAATAACTGATGATTTAGTAAATATGCTTAAAAAATATCATCCAATATGGTTAAATACTCACTTTAACCACCCAAATGAAATAACACCAGAATCAATGGAAGCTTGTAAAAAAATGGCGGATGCAGGTATACCTTTAGGAAACCAGAGTGTTTTACTACGTGGAGTAAATGATTGTATGCATGTTATGAAAAAATTAGTTAACGATTTAGTAAAAATAAGAGTTAGACCATACTACATTTATCAATGTGACTTATCTAACGGTATTGAGCACTTTAGAACTCCTGTTTCTAAAGGTATAGAAATAATAGAAGGATTGAGAGGACATACATCAGGATACTGCGTACCTACATTTGTTGTAGATGCACCGGGTGGTGGTGGGAAAACGCCAGTTATGCCAAACTATGTAATATCTCAAAGTCATGATAAAGTAATACTTAGAAACTTTGAAGGTGTTATAACAACATACTCAGAGCCAAAGAATTACAGCTATACATGTCAATGTGAAGTTTGTAGAGGAGATAAAGAAGGTCATAAGGTAGGTGTAGCTGGACTTTTAAATAATGAAAAAATGATACTTGAACCAAGTGAACTAGAAAGAAAGAAAAGAGAGTTATGTGCTCAATTAGTTTAATATAAAAAACTATAAGGCAAAAGATATTATAGAATAAAGCTATAATATCTTTTGCTAATAAAAGTATGTATGGCTTATTAAAATTATAAGGAATAAACTATGAATAAATTAAGAGAAATATTAAGGTATAAAAGTATGTCTATTATAGGTAACTATAAGAATGTTGGAAAAACTACGACCCTAAATTACATACTTAAAGAATGCATAAGCGAAAGCATAATACTTGGAATTACCTCAATTGGGGTAGATGGAGAAGGTGTAGATGCAGTTACTAATACTTATAAACCTAGAATATATGTAAATAGAAATACAATAATAGCCACAGCCAGTAGTTTAGTTTTAGACAGTGATATAACAAAAGAAATTCTAGAACTAACAAATATAACAACACCCCTAGGAAATATAGTTATATTTAAATCTTTAAGCGATGGATATATAGAACTTGCAGGCCCATCTATAAATACTCAGATAAAATATGTATGTGATAGGCTAAATCATTATGGAGCAGATTTGAGTATAGTGGATGGAGCTTTATCTAGAAAAACATTAGGCTCGCCATCAATAACAGAATCAACTATATTTTGTAGTGGGGCTGTAATAAATAAGGATATGAATAAGGCTATAGAAAAAATTGTATATGAAGCTAATATTTTAAATCTTGATAAAGTTAATGATAATAAATTTTATGAAGTTTATGAAAATATAAAGTGTAAAAAGGTTAGCGTAGTAAACAATGACTATACATATAAAAGCTTAGATATTAATACAACTTTAAGCTCTTCAAAAGAAATCATAGACAATATAGATGGTAATACTAAGTATATAGTTTTTAATGGAATAGTTACTGATGATTTTATAAACACAATGTTAAGAAGTGGCAAAGATTACAAGAACATAACTATATTAGTTGAGGATAGTACAAAAATATTTTTAGAAAAAGATGTATTTGAAAAGTTTATAAAGCTTAAAGGAAACATTAGAGCAATAAATAAAGTAAACTTAATAGGGGTAAGTATAAACCCAACTTCGATAGAAGGTTATAGCTTTGATGAAAAATATTTTATAGATACTATACAAAGTAAGACTGATATAAAAGTATTTAATGTAATGAGTTTTTAAAAAATAAGCTTTTAGGAACAAGAAGGTGATAATATTAAATCATTTATAACAAACGAAGTAAATACGATTACACCATATGGAGAAATAGAAAAAGGTAATATCAAGATATATAGAAAAGAAAATAAGATTAAGTTAATAAAAGAACTGAGCTATGTTGAGGATATGATTAATAGCTTAAAAAAAAACAAAGCTGTGTATGAGAATATACAATATGAATTCTGTAAAGTAAAGAATATTAAAAATACAATTGTAAGGCTAGAAAAAAAATATATATTAGATGAAATAGAGTTATTTGAAATTAAAAATTTTGCTATAAACATTAATAAAATAATGAAGTACTATTCAAAGTTAAATTTAAATGTAGACTATATAAATTTTAAAAGTTTAGGTAAAGTTGTACAACTATTAGACCCAGAAAATTTGAAGCTAACGACCTTTCGAATATATGAAGCTTATAGTAAACAGTTATTACTTATAAGGCAAAAAAAACTTAACGTAGAAAAAGAAATATTTAGTTCAACAGATATAGAAAACATAGAAAAGTTAAAAAAGAAAAGACTTGAGATAGTTATTCAAGAAGATAAAGAAGTCCTAAAAATAAGGAAAGCTTTAACTGAAGAGCTATACAATTATTTAATAGATGTAAAAGAAAATACAACTAATATAGGAAAATTAGATTTGCTTATTGCAAAAGCTGATTTGGCAATAAAATATAATGCTATAAAACCAAGTATAAATGAAGAAAATAAAATTTATTTTAAAGAGCTGGTAAATCCAAATCTTCAAAGAATTTTAGATTCACAAGGAAAGCAATATATACCAATAAGTATAGAGCTTGACAAGAAAATAACTATAATAAGTGGAGCTAACATGGGTGGGAAAAGTGTAAGTATGAAAACTATAGCACTTAATTTATATTTGTTTCAATGTGGATTTTTTATATTTGCTAAAGAAGCTAACTTATGCATATTAGACTTTATATATTTAGTAAGTGATGATATGCAAGATATAAACAAAGGTTTAAGTACCTTTGGAGCAGAGATAATAAAATTAAAGGAAATAACAAAGCTCATTAAGATAAGAGATGGATTCATAGCATTAGATGAATTTTCAAGAGGAACTAATCCAATAGAAGGGAGATTACTTTTAAGATCAATATGTGAATATTTTAAACAGTATAATTCAATAAGCTTAATATCTACTCACTTAGATGATATAAATATTAGCGACGTTGACTATTATCAGGTAATAGGACTGAAAAATGTAAACTTTGAAGGTTTAAAACGTCAAATAGATTTACAGATAGGTACAGATAAAAGTTCAAATGGAGTAAAAATACTTCAAGAGTATATGGACTATAGAATGGAAAAAGTAAGCAAAGAAACTAAAGTTCCAAAAGATGCTATAAATATATGTAAGTTATTAGGTCTTGATAATGAAATAATTAATATAGCAAATAAATTAAGTGAATAAAAAGCCAAGGGGGAGAATATGAGTAAGTTAAATTTAGATTTCAGTATCGTTGAGAAAGCTCGTAAATCAGCACAAAATATAGTATTAGACACACAAGAATTTATAAACAAGCACACTACAGTAACTGTTGAAAGAAGTATACTAAGATTACTTGGGGTTGATGGTGTAGATGAATTTGGTGTGCCACTTCCAAATATAGTTGTAGATAGTATAAAGAATTCTAACAATGGATCTTTAGGAATGGGTGTTGCTTACTATATAGGTAATGCTATGATAAACACAGGTTTTAATCCGCAAGAAATAGCAGAAGAAGTATCTAAAGGGGAATTAGATTTATCTTCACTTAAAGAAAACGATGTATTTGAAGTTAAGATTAAAATAAATGAAATATCTAGAAAAAGTGTAAATCAAATAAAAGAAAATAGAAATAAAAGAGAAGAATTCTTAAATGAGTATGGAGATAAAACAGGTCCGTATTTATATTTAATAGTTGCAACAGGAAATATATATGAAGATATAACTCAAGCAGTAGCTGCGGCTAAACAAGGTGCAGATATAATAGCAGTTATAAGAACAACTGGACAAAGTTTACTTGATTATGTTCCATATGGAGCTACTACTGATGGATTTGGGGGAACATATGCAACAGGTGAAAACTTTAGATTAATGAGAGAAGCACTTGATAAAGTTGGAAAAGAGCTAGGAAGATATATAAGACTTTGTAACTACTGTTCAGGATTATGCATGCCAGAAATAGCAGCACTTGGAGCACAAAATAGATTAGATGTTATGTTAAATGATGCTTTATATGGAATATTATTTAGAGATATAAATATGAAGAGAACTATGATAGATCAATACTTCTCAAGAATAATAAATGGATATGCTGGAGTTATAATAAACACTGGTGAAGATAACTACTTAACAACAGCAGATGCTGTAGAAGAAGCGCATACTGTACTTGCATCTCAATTTATAAATGAACAATTTGCATTAGTTGCAGGGTTACCTGAAGAGCAAATGGGACTTGGACATGCTTTCGAAATAAGTCCTGATTTTGAAAATGGATTCTTATATGAATTAGCTCAAGCTCAAATGGCTAGGGAAATATTCCCTAAAGCACCTCTTAAGTATATGCCACCAACTAAATTTATGACAGGTGATATATTTAAAGGTCAAGTACAAGACGCACTATTTAATATGGTAACTATAATGACAGGCCAAAAGTTACACTTATTAGGAATGCTTACAGAGGCAATACATACTCCATTTATATCAGATAGAGCTATATCTATAGATAATGCTCAATATATATTTAATACTATGAAAGACTTAGGTAGTGAAATAGAGTTTAAAAAAGATGGTATTATGTGCACTAGAGTTAATGAAGTTTTAAATAATGCATATGAGTTAATAGCTGAGATAGAAAAAGAAGGACTATTTAAAACATTAGAACAAGGTAAGTTTGCAGGTATAAAAAGACCAGTAGATGGTGGAAAAGGTCTTGATGGAGTTATTATGAAAGAGAATGCATACTTCAATCCATTTGTAGAGTTAATGCTAGAAAAAGAGTTAGTGTTAGGGGGAAACTGTTAATGAGCGGACTATATTCTATGGAAGCTAAAGAATACGATCAAAATCTTGATTTAAAAAATGTAAAGCCTTATGGAGACACATTAAATGATTCTAAAGTACAAGTAAGCTTTACATTACCTATAAAAGATGATGAAAAAGGTATAGAAGCTGCAAAACTTACAGCTAAAAATATGGGGCTTGGTGATATAAATGTAGCACATCACAAGGCACTTGATAGTGAAATTACATTCTATGTAGTATATGGAAGTTTAGAAAAAGGTGTAAACTACGAAGATATACATGTAGAAGTAGCACAAGAAGATACTATGGATAAGTATGAAATAGAAGAATACATAAAAGAAAATATAAAAAGAGATGTAGTAGTAGTAGGTGCAAGTACAGGAACTGATGCACATACAGTTGGAATAGATGCAATAATGAATATGAAGGGTTATGCAGGAAACTATGGATTAGAAAGATACGAAGGAATAGAAGCTTACAATTTAGGAAGCCAGGTTCCAAATGAAGAATTTATAAAAAAAGCAGTAGAACTTAAAGCAGACGTATTATTAGTTTCTCAAACTGTAACACAAAAGAATATTCATATAGAGAACCTAACTAATTTAGTAGAACTATTAGAAGCTGAAGGGTTACGTGATAAAGTAGTACTTTTATGTGGTGGACCAAGAATAAGTCATGAACTTGCAAAAGAATTAGGTTATGATGCAGGATTTGGGCCAGGTAAATTTGCTCAAGATGTTGGAAGTTTCTTTGTAGAAGAGTTAGTTAATAGAAATCTAGTATAATAAAAAAAGGATTATATTAAGGGGGACTATTCCGTCGTGAATATTTTAGTTGGATTGTTTAAGTTTTCACCAGTATTTGTATTAGCAGGTTTAATGATTTTTAAAGTGGATTGTTTAATAGCGGCACCAATAGCTACAATATGTGCATTTATTGTAGCTTCAATAACAGATAAGTTTAAGTTTAATGATTTAGTTGATTGTGCTGTTGATAATGTAAAACATTTAAATTTAGTTTTCTTTATATTAATGTTTGCTTATGCTATGGCAGAAGCATTTATGACTACAGGGGTTGGAGCTGCAATAGTTAATATAGCACTTTCCCTAGGTGTAACAGGTAGAACTATTGCATTAGTTGCATTTATAGTTACTTGTGTACTTTCAGTAGCTACGGGAACTTCATGGGGAACTTTTGCAGCATGTGCTCCAATATTTTTATGGTTAAACCATATGGTTGGTGGAGATATATTATTAACAACTGCGTCAATAGCTGGTGGAGCTTGCTTTGGAGATAACATAGGGCTTATATCAGATACAACAGTTGTAAGTTCTGGTATACAGGGTGTTGAGGTAATAGATAGAATTAAATCTCAAGGACCATGGTCTATAGTATGTCTAGTAATATCAATGATATTCATATATGGATGGAGTGTATATAAGGGACTGCCATCAGAAGCTGCAAACGCTGCATTAGCAATAGAGCAAATACCTGCTCAAGTAATGGTTGACTTAGAAGCTGCAAGACCATCAGCAGTAGATCTTTTAAATCAGGTGAAAGCAGGAGTACCATATTATATGGCAATACCACTACTATTAGTTTTAGCAGTAGCTATTAAAGGATTACCTACACTAGTATGTTTAGGTGTTGGTATAGCATCATCATTTATATTTGGTTCTTTCGCAGGGACTGTAGACTCTTTAAATGGTTTCTTAAAGTTAATGATGAGTGGATTTAAAGATGCCGGTTCTTGGGTTATAGTAATGATGATGTGGGTAGGTGCATTCGGTGGAGTAATGTCTAAGATGAAGGCTTTTGAACCATTATCAAATGCAATAATGTACCTTGCTAGAAATGTAAAGCAACTAATGTTTATGAATGGTTTATTGTGTTTAATAGGAAATGCTGCACTTGCAGACGAAATGGCTCAAATTGTTACAGTAGGGCCTGTAACTAAAGAATTAGTTGAAAAAAATGTAGAGGGTAGTGAAGAAGATTTATACCAACTACGTTTAAGAAATGCTACTTTCTCTAGTTCCCTAGGGGTATTTGGTTCTCAATTAATACCATGGCATGTTTATATAGGGTTCTACTTAGGAATATTATCAGCAGTGTATCCACTACATAAATTTGTAGCACTTGATATAATAAAATACAACATAATGGCATTTGTTACAGTTGGGTCTATACTTATATTAACAGTAACTGGACTTGATAGATTTATTCCTAAGTTTGGTTTACCAAGTGAACCAAAAGTTAAACTAAAGAAAGAAGAAAAAGTTAAGGAACAGATAATATAAATAGAGTCCGTAGGGCTCTATTTCTTTTGAAGTAAGAAGATAATAGTATCATCATAATGAATATAGTACTATATAATATGGAAACTACTTTGCTTATATAATGATTCTTAGCCCACAGAAATAAACTTTGTTGAGAAAAATTTAATAATTACTAACGTAGTTTTATAAGATTTGCATAAATATACATATTTGGCAAATTCAATATATGTGATAAAATTAATGTAAATAAAATACATTAGGAGAGATATAATAATGAAAAAAAATTTTGTTATGTCATTTAGCGGGGGAAAAGATAGTACACTGGCATTATATCGAATGATAAAGAAAGGCTATGAGCCAGTAGCTCTTTTAACAACTGTAAAAAAAGATGTTGATAAATCATGGACACATGGAATAAATAGAAGGCTACTAAAACAAGTAAGTGAAAGCTTAGACATTCCATTATTAGAAGTTGAATGCGATGTTTGTGAGTATGAAAAAGAGTTTGAAAATAGCTTAATAAAAGCAAAGGAACTTGGCGCAAGTATTTGTGTATTTGGAGATATAGATATCGAAGAACATAAAAATTGGGATGTGGAAAGATGTAAAAATGCAGGAATAGAAGCTAGTTTTCCACTATGGCAAGAAGATAGAGAAACATTAGTTTATGAATTTATAGAAAGTGGATTTACAACTATAATAAAAACTGTAAATTTAGATTATTTAAATGAAAGTTTACTAGGGAAAAAACTTACAAAAAATGTTGTTCTTGAAATTAAAAATGCTGGGGCAGATGCTTGTGGTGAAAATGGAGAATATCATACGTTTGTAATAGATGGACCGTTATTTAAAGAAAAAGTATCTTTTGAAAATAAAGGTATTGTAATTGAAAGAAATTATGGACATTTAAATATTGTATAGAAAAAGCTATCTTAAAAAAGATGGCTTTCTTGCGCTACAAATCAAAAAATACACATATTAATTTGTATAAATTTAAAATTGAAGAGGTAAATATAGCTATGGGAATTATGTAAAATAGTAACCATTATATTAACTTAAATTAAAGCAAATAATAATAAAAATAAATACTAAACTAATTTAAGAAGGTGACACTAAATGCAATCATCTAAAGGAATTAAGTTTTTTATTTTTTTAATAATAAATATGCTAATAGTATTATTGCCAAATGATGTTTATTCAATGCAAAAAAATCAAAAAATACCTCAAGAAGTTATAATAGGGGGAGAATTATTGCATATGGAATTAAATACTGAAAAAGTAATGATATTTGGAATAGAAAAAAATTCTTTTATTAAAAATTATGATTTAATAGACTATATAAGTGGAGATTCAGTAAAAAGAATATTTAATCAAAGTGAAAAAAATATATTATCTAAACAAGATATAATAACTACTATTATCTCTATGAAAGAAGATGAAAAAATAAACTTAAGTTTAATAAGAAAAAATAAAAAAATAAATGTAAGTATTGATAAAAAGCAACTTAAACCAGAGTATTTAGTAGATAAAATTCCATATACAGCAACTTTAACTTATATAAATCCACAAAATTTAAATTTTGGAGCAGTAGGTCATGATATTGAATTTAAAGGAAATGAAAAATTAATTACAAATAAAGGTGAAATATATAAATCAAATTTATCTCGTATAAAAAAATCATCTAAAAAATATGTAGGAAATATAAGTGGAGATAAAAGTGAAAATTTATTAGGTACAATTTCAAATATGGGAATTCATAGTGTTAAAGGTAATGTAAATTCTCTACAAAATAACAAAGAGAACAAAATATGTAAAATTGCAAATGAAAATGAAGTTAAATTAGGTCAAGCTTTTGTAGTTATGAAACACAATGAAAGTGAAGCTAAGTACTATAAGATAAACATTACAAAAATTAATAAAATAGATAAAGAAATAGAAAGTTTTGATTTTAAAGTAGAAGATGAACAATTAATAAAAAAATATGGAGGAATAACACAAGGGATGAGTGGATCTCCAATTATCCAAAATGATAAGTTAATAGGATCATTATCATATGTAATGACTAAGGATACCTTAAATGGAAATGGAGTTTATATAAAAACAATGATGAAAGAATAATCTTTCATCATTGTTCTTTTTTAAATTCAATCCAAATAGGAGCTGTAACTGATATTTTATTATTATTTTGATATACTTTTATATAATAATAAGAATCTTTTAAAGTAGAAAGTTTCAATTCAAGTTTAGCTAAGTTAGAACTAAAATTTTTATATGCAACTATTTTTCCATTATTGGAAATTACTTCAATTCTTTTAATTTTGTCTTTAAGATCATTATCAATTACGCTTATATTAAAATATAAATTGGATGTATTTTTTATAGTAGAACCCATTACTTGATCATTTATACTATAATCTATTTTTATATTCTTGTCTTGAGTAGCATATACTCTCATGTTTCTTAAAGAATCATAAAATGAATTTTCGTTTAGACCTGTACATAAAACAACTGTTCTAAATTCATTTGCAACTCCCCAATCAGTTCGATGATTATCTTGGTTAGATGTAGGAGCTAGATGCCAACCTAAATCTAAAGCTTTTTGATATTCGTCAAAAGCTATTTTATTTTTAGTTATATCACTTTTATACCCATTACAAACTTCAATTAAAGAAATTACACTATCTGCATCTTTATTGTATTTAAAATTATTAAATCTTCCAAATGTATCGCAGGGATGATTAAACTGAGCGATTAAATCATCATGTTTTGAAATTTCCTTGTAAAAGTTTTCTAAATTAGAGTAAAGAGAATCATTTGTAGATGTAAAACCATTAGTATTAAACACATTTATGTGGCCTATAGGGTCTTTTTTATTTTTAAAAGGATAAGTCATTTCAAAACCTTTAAGAGCTAAAAATTTATCATTAGACGTATAATCATTTGATACATTAATTAAACTTGTCCATTTAGAGCTTAAACTTCCATCATCCAAAGTAACCTCTGTATCTTTATCAAACATATTTGAATGATCTGTTATTGCAAAAAAATCTAGTTTAGCTTTGAATTTAGAAGTATAGTAAGCATCTTCAAAACTACCATGGCCATCACTATTTGATGTATGAGCATGGATTAAACCATAATAATGGTTATAATTTGGAGATCCTACATTAAAATACCATTCAGCTTTAGACTTATTTTTATTTACATCACTAACATGAACTTCTATTATTTGAGTGCCTCTTTTAAATTTATTTTTAGGTTTATAAGAAATTGAATTATTTTCGATTTTGCAATTTTTAGTAACATCTTTATAATTAACCAAAAACTTAATACTTTTTAAATCTATATTATTTTCATCTTGGAAAGTAGCTCTTATAGTAGGTTTAGAAATAATGTATTGCTGTGCATTAACAGGAGAAACAATATCTATTTTAGGAGCTGTAGTATCTTTTAGATTTAAAGAATATACATTTGAAGTTGAAAAAATAAATATAAAAAATAATATGAATATATATTTAAATTGTGCCATAATAATCAGTCCTTTAAATGTTATTTTAATTATATATTTATCAAATTCTATTTTTCAATTCATGTAAAATAATGCAAAAAATATATAATTTATAAATTGTTAAAGTATATAAAATATAAAAAATTAACACAATAATAATTAGTCGCTTTATTTATATCAATTTAATTACAAAGGAGGTTTTAAATTGGATATAGCTATAAATTTAATTGGCGGATTAGGGCTATTTTTATATGGGATGAATTTAATGGGGAATGGTCTACAAAAGTCAGCCGGTGAGAAGTTAAAGAAAATTATAGGATTACTCACAAGTAATATATTTATGGGGGTTTTGGTTGGTACAGTTGTAACTGGAATTATACAAAGTAGTAGTGCAACTACGGTTATGGTAGTTGGATTTGTAAATGCAGGTATAATGAGTTTGACACAAGCAATAGGAGTAATAATGGGAGCTAATATAGGAACTACTATAACAGCTCAATTAGTATCATTTAACCTAGAAGGTTTAGCTCCAATGGCCTTAGGTATTGGTATTGTGCTATTTCTATTTACTAAAAAGTCAAAGATAAAAAATATTGCAGAAATATTAATTGGATTTGGGATATTATTTACAGGTATGGAGTTTATGAAAGACGCAGTAGGACCTTTGGCTGAGTATCAAGGATTTAGAGATGCGCTTGTATACTTTGGACAGCACCAGTTTTTAGGTATTTTAGCTGGATTTGCTATTACTGGAATAGTTCAAAGTTCAAGTGCTTCTATGGGGATGTTAATAGCACTAGCTACTCAAGGTTTAATACCTATAACATCTGCACTTCCAATATTATATGGAGATAACATTGGGACTTGTGTGACATCTTTATTATCTAGTATAGGAGCTAATACAAATGCAAAAAGAGCAGCGGTAATGCATTTAACATTTAATATTATAGGAACATTATTATTTGTGTTAATTTTAAATAAACCTATAGTTGCATTAGTAACGAGTATAAATCCCGGGGATGCAGCAAGACAAATAGCAAATGCACATACTTTATTTAATTTAATAAATGTTATAATTTTAATTCCTTTTGCTAAGTTTATAGTAAATATAGCAATTAAATTAGTGCCAGATAAAGATGAAAAAGAAACAAAAGAAACAAAAGAAACAAAATACTTAGATGAAAGAATGTTAGAAACACCGTCTATTGCACTTGGAAATGCTATAAAAGAAATTGTAAGTATGGGAAATCAGGCGAAAGAAAGCTTACAAAACGCAATAAATTCATTTTTAGATCAAGATAATGAAAAAGCTATTAAGTGTTTAGAGCAAGAAAAAAATATAAATAAATTGCAAAAGCACATTTTAAACTATTTACTAAAATTATCCAAATGCCCACTGGATGATAATGAAAGAGAATTAGTTGACCTAATGTTTAACACTGTAAATGATATAGAAAGAATTGGAGATCATGCTGAAAATATTGCTGAATTAGCTCAATCATCTATGGATTCTAGTATAAATTTATCTAGTCAAAGTCAAACTGAAACTAAAGAAATATACGATAAAGTTTTACTTAGCATAGAGTATGCTATTAAAGCATTGCAAGAAAATGATCAAGTTTTAGCACAAAAAGTTTTGGAAATAGAAAATGAAGTAGATGCTATGGATAAAGCATTTAGATCAAATCATATGTTAAGATTAAATCAAAGTAAATGCAGTGTTGATTCTGGTGTTTTATATTTAGATTTGCTTAGCAACTTAGAAAGAATTGCAGACCATTCTTTAAATATTGCACAAAGAGTAATGTAAAAACAAGTAAGCTTAAATACTTACTTGTTTTTTATTTTAAGGATATTATATTAAGTAAATTTTTTACGCTTAAGGAAAATATATTTAACTAATATTTGTTGATAACTTATGGAGTGTATTGATGCAAATACTTTGATGAAAGTAAAAAATGACATTTTGAGCAACGGACGAAGTCGTTGGCGACATGAAGTAGTTCGCAGACGTAGTCGCTCAAGCGAAGCGAATTTTTTATATATTTTAAATTGTACAGACATTAAATCTAAGATATGTTTAATATAATTTATAAAAGACTAATTATATCTTAGGAGGAATCGGCATGATAATAGATGCAATAGAAGTAAAAGTGAAGAAAAATGATGTGAAAAAATTTGAGAGAGATAATATACCATTAATGAGTAAAGTGGTCCAATTAAACCCTAGGATAAAAAATACAACTCTTAAGTATATAGAGCATAAAGTTATAACTTATGATATAGTTATTAAAATAAAAGGTAAGAATATATTTAAACAAGATATAAATAGGAGTAAAATTACAATGTTAGTAAATACTCATACTGGTTTTTCAAAATCTATAACTAAAGCTCCAGATACATATAAAGTAAATATATCTAAAAATAATATAAAAAAATCGGAAATGGATGAAATTCATATGCTAGAAAATATAAAAAATGAAATGATTAAAGTAATAAAAAATAATGTTATAAATAGTAAGTGTCATATACATGATATAAAAGTTTTAGATATTAAAAGTATATATAAGCCTTATTGGGTAGGCATATATAATGGAAAATCAGTATTACTAGAAGCATAAAAAAGAAAGCAGATATTATAATATCTGCTTTTATTTATTTTCTAAAATTTTCAAATCAGTATTGTTAGATGATTTTTTCTTTGTAAGATGGTCTAAGCTTTTTATTGTATAACCTTCTTGTTCCCAATGAGTTAAAACATCATCTAATATATCTGCATTTGTCTTAGAATTAGGGTGAAGAAGTAGTACTGCTCCAGGATGAGTTCTAGAGAATATTTTTTCTTTAGCTTCTTCGTGGCTAGGTTGTTTATCTTCATACCAGTCTACATAAGCAAAACTCCAAAATATAGTGTCATAACCTAATTGCTGAGTATATTCAAGTGATTTTTCACTGAATTTACCCATAGGAGGTCTAAAGTATTTAGGCATTTCTTTTCCTGTTATTTCTTTATATCTATTTTCTACAGTTACAATTTCTTCTTTGAACTTATTAAAATCAGTTATACTAGCCATAGAAGGATGAGACTTTGAATGATTACAAACTAAATGGCCTTCTTCAGTCATTCTTTTTACCATTTCAGGATTTGATTTTAGGTAATGGTCTACTACGAAAAAAGCAGCAGGAGCATTATGTTTTTTTAAAGTGTTTAGGATTTTTTCTGTATTTCCACTTTCATATCCTGCATCAAAACTCAAATATAATACCTTTTCATTTGGATCTCCTACATAGTAAGCATTATATTTATTAAAGAATGAAGCTTCTTTAATAGGTGTAGGCTGTTTTCCATCATTTCTTGGATTAAAGTACCAACTATATTCTCTAGTTGTTGGATCTGTATTTAATATTTGAGTTTTAATTTTATCGAATAAATCAAGCTTGCCACTAATTAAAAAACCTGAAATTATAAAAAATGCAATTATAAAAAATGAGTTTCTTTTTTTGAATTTTTTCATTTTATCACCTCTATAATTTAAACGTTAATTATATTTTTTACACATTGTCAAAATATAATCTATGAAAAAATAGGATAAATAAATAAAAAATTAGGAAATAATATATTAATACAAGGAATTCAAAGGAGATAAATATGAAGAAGATATTAATAATATTTACTTTAATTATAATTTTTATAAATATTAATGTTAACGTATTTTGCAATGATAATTATATAAATAATAAGTTAAATAAATTTATTGAAAATGATATAGAATCTAAATATATAATAGCTTATGTAGATCATAATCTTGTAAATATAGATGATATAAGCATAAAGGAAAGTATTATAGAAAAAATAGTTAATTACAATGAAGATAAATTAAAATTCTATCAATTAGAATTTGATAAAATGTATAAAAAAAATGTTAAAAATATGCAAACAAAACAAAATTTAAAATCAGAAATCAATATATTAAATGATGTTAATACGTATAATAATATATATATACACAGATTTAATTTTATAGATAATAAGCCAGATATGGTTAGGAGTTTAAAAGAGATATACTTAAGTGGATATAAAATTGTATTAAAAGACAATAAGTTTAAATTAAAAGTAAATCAAGAAATTTTAGAATTAAAATATAAAAAATAGATATTAAAACTAAACACTTAGATTTAAGTGTTTAGTTTTAATTTGTAAGTTCATTTAAAAACATTTCAAACATAACTCCGTCGTTTCTGTCTGTATCAAATTTAGATGTATATGAAATTACATTACTAATAAAGTTATTAGCTTTAATAACACTATTTTTTAATGAATTACCATTTAATATCATACCAACAAGAATAGAAGTGAATATATCGCCTGTACCACTATACGAAACATTATTAAATGGTGAAGATGTAAAATAAGCTTCATCTAAGCTTTTATCAAATGATAAATTATAAATATTATCTTTAATTTTTATGCCTGTAATGACAACTTTACTGGGACCTAAACTAGAAACTTGTTTTGCAATACGTACTAGATTGGATTTTTCTAAGTTGGTATTATTTAAATTTTCTCCAATTAGAATAAGCGCCTCTGTTAAGTTAGGGGTAACTATATCCGATTTTTGTACGAGACTTTTTATTTTATTACACATTTCATTATCAAATATAGGGTATAAATCTCCGTCATCACCCATTACAGGATCTACAATTACTAATGAATCTTTATTATCATCTATAAATTTAGAAACTATATTAACTTGGTCCTTAGATCCTAAAAAACCACTATATATACAGTCAAAATGTATATTAAGGTTATTCCAAACATTTTTATATTTATTCATCTCGTTTGTCAAATCTAAAAATGAATACTCTGGAAATCCTGTTTGACTTGACAGTATAGCTGTTGGAAATGGGCAACATTGAACTTTTAAAGCTGATAGTATTGGAATAGCTACAGTTAAAGAACATTTTCCTATACCAGATAAATCATTAATAGCGGCCACTTTTTTTAACATAAAACAAACTCCTTTAAATAAAAATATAACTATATATTACTATTAAAATTAATTAATTTATATAGATATATAAAATTAATTAATTGTATTAATACAATTAATTATCTACTAATTACATATGTAATAAATATTAGTATATATGGTTAATATAAATCTAAAAGAAAAAAGGAGTACAATTTTATGAAGTATGTAATACTTTTGATTGGATTTATATTACTTATAAAGTCTGCCGATTACTTTGTTGTTGGAGCATCATCAATTGCAAAGGCATTAAATATACCCACTATAATAATCGGGCTAACTATAGTCGCCTTTGGAACAAGTGCTCCAGAAGCAGCAGTAAGTATTTCTGCAGCTATGAAAGGGCAAAATGATATAGCTATAGCAAATGTAGTAGGATCTAATATTTTTAATATATTATTTGTTTTAGGGATATCTGCTATTATAGCTCCTGTAAAAGTTCAAAAGACAACTATAATAAAAGAATTTCCATTTGCATTATTAGCGTCATTAGTTTTACTTATATTATCTCATGATATAAAATTCCAAGGATATAATGAAAATGCACTTACAAGATCTGACGGGCTTATGTTATTTGCTTTATTCTCAATATTTATGTACTATTTATTAGAAATGGCCTTATCTTCAAAGGAAGAAATGGATATTGAACAAGGGAGCTCTAGAGATCCTATAGCAAAAAGTATATTGTTAAGCATAGGTGGTATTATAGGAATTATAATAGGTGGAAATTTAGTTGTAGATAGTGCTACAAATATAGCTATAGATTTAGGAATGAGTGAGAACTTAGTTGGACTTACTATAGTTTCTATAGGAACATCATTACCTGAGCTTGTAACTAGTGTTGTAGCTGCAAGAAAAGGTGAGAGTGATATTGCCATGGGTAATATCATAGGATCAAATATATTTAACATACTGTTTGTATTAGGGGCATCATCAATAATACATACTATACATGTACAGCCTATAGTATTTGTAGATATGATTATTATGTTAATTGTTACAGCGATTACTTATATATTTGCAATAAGTAAAAAACAAGTTAATCGATTTGAAGGTATACTTTTGACTGGAATATATGTAGCATATATGATATTTATAATTATAAGACAATAGCCGTTATAGTTAAAAACTATATTTCGTATAAGAAGTATAGTTTTTAACTATTTTACATAAAAATACTAAATATGATAAAATTTGATATAAATCATTAAAATTGTTGGGGGAGAAATGATATGATATCGTTACCAGAAAAGTTTGAAGAGTTTAGTGAAGCTAGAAGAAATGGATTTATAAAAGCTAAAGAATTAAAAGAGAGCGGGAAAAAATTAGTTGGAGTATTTTGTGCATTTACTCCAGTTGAGATACCAATGGCTGCAAAGGCTGTAACAGTTGGTGTTTGTGGAGTAAGTGAAGAACCAATAGCAGAAGCTGAAAAAATATTACCAAGAAATCTTTGTCCACTTATAAAATCAAGTTTTGGACATGCAATAACAGATACTTGTCCATATTTTTATTTTTCAGATTTATTAATTGCAGAAACTACATGTGATGGCAAAAAGAAAATGTATGAAGAACTAGCAAAAATTAAAGACTTGCATTTAATGCAATTACCAAATAGTAAGCTTGGAAAGCATTCATTTGACCTTTGGAAAAATGAAATAGTGGTTTTAAAGGAAGAAATAGAAAATAAGTTTGAAGTAAAAATAACTGATGATGATATAAGAGATGCTATAAAAGATAAAAATGAAGAGAGAAGATTATTAAAAGAGTTTTATGAATTAGGTAAATTAGTACCACCACCAATGAATGGATTTGATATGCACCAGGTTTTATATAACTCAGGATTTAAATTTGATAGAGATGAGTTAAAGCAAAGCGTAAGAGATTTAACTGCATCTATAAAAGAAAAATATGAAAAAGGTGAAAGACCTGTAAGTGAAGATAAACCAAGAATACTTATAACAGGATGTCCAATAGGTGGAGTTAGTGAAAAAATAGTTAAAACTATAGAAGAAAGTGGTGCTGTAGTTGTTGCATATGAACTTTGTGGAGGAATTAGATCTAATGATGAGTTAGTTGATGAAAATAATCCAGATCCAATAGATGCAATTGCTAAAAAATATATAAACATAGCTTGTTCATGCATGGTAAATAATGATGCGAGAATAGAGTTAATAGATAGACTTATGGATGAATATAAGATAGATGGAGTTATAGATGTTGTTCTTCAGGCTTGTCATACATTCAATGTAGAAAGTTATAGAATTAAACAATTTGTAAACAACGTTAAAGATAAACCGTATATGGCTATAGAAACAGATTATTCTAAATCTGATACAGAACAATTAAGAACTAGATTTGAAGCTTTTATAGAAATGATAGACTAAGTAGGTGGATTTTATGTACAGTATAGGTATAGACTCTGGATCTGTAGCAACAAAAGGTGTATTATTTGATGGAGAAAAAATAGTAAATAAAATTGTTATACCAACAGGGTGGAGTCCTAAGAATGCATCATTAGAAGTTTATGAAAAACTTGCTAATCATATAGATGAAGATAAAATAAAGAAAGTTGTAGGAACAGGATACGGAAGAGTGAGCATGGACTTTGTAGACAAAAAAGTTACAGAGATAACATGTCATGCAAAAGGAATACATTTTTTAAATAACAATATAAGGACTATATTAGATATTGGCGGGCAAGATAGTAAAGTTATAAACTTAGATAATGATGGAAATGTATCTAATTTTATAATGAATGATAAATGTGCAGCAGGTACAGGTCGCTTTTTACAAGTCACATCTAATTTATTAGGAAGTGATGTTGAAAGTATCGACAAGCTAGCTAAAGATGCAATTCCACAAGATATATCAAGTATGTGTACTGTTTTTGCTGAATCAGAAATTATTAGTTTATTAGCAAAAAACATATCTAAAGAATCAATAGCATCAGGAATATTACAATCTATAGCAAATAGATCTAAGTCTATGTTATCTAGAATTGATATATTAGATGATATTGCATTTACTGGAGGGGTCGCTAAAAGCAACGTTTTAGTAAATATGATAGAAAATAATTTAGGAAAGAAAATCTTTATAGCTGATGATACTCAAATAATAGGGGCACTAGGGGCTGCGATTATTGGATATAAAAAATAAAAAAGGATGGCTGATAGCCATCCTTTTATTATGCCATAGAACTTTCAAGTTCTTCTGAGTTTTCATCTGATAATTTTGTAATTCCAAATCCTGTAGCAGCTAACGTCAATGACATTAAAGGACATAGAAGATTAAAAAATGCAAATGGTAAAAATACAAATGATCCAACTCCAAGTGTAGCACTCATATATGCGCCACATGTATTCCAAGGAATAAGAGGAGATGTTATAGTTGCACTGTCTTCTAGAGAACGAGAAAGATTCTCAGGAGAAAGTCCTTGTTTTTTAAATGCTTCTCTGTACATACTTCCAGGCATTACTATTGCCAAATATTGATCAGCAACTGCTAAATTAGTTCCTATACATGTAAAGATAGTTGCAGCTACTAAACCAAAAGTTCCTTTTGCAAATTTTAATATAGCAGAAGCTAAGGCTTCTAACATTCCAGTTTTTTCAAGTATTCCACCTGTAGTTAATGCACATAGCATAAGAGATACTGTACCTAACATACTATTAAGTCCACCGCGAGTTAATAGTTCGTCGACAAAGGCCATTCCACTATTTGATGTATATCCAATTTGAGCAACTTCTAGAACATCTTTAATTGAAGCGCCTTGGAAAACTATAGCTACAAAACCTCCAAGTAAGGTCCCTATAATAAGTCCTGGAATAGCAGGAACTTTAAATATAACCATTACTATAACCATTACAGGTATTAATAGTAATAACGGAGATAATGTATTATAATTTGAAGCTAAAGCTTGTTGTATTTGTAAAATTTGGCTATTATCTATAGCTTGTCCTGCATATTTAAATCCAATTACAGCATATAGTATAAGAGCAATAACATATGCCGGAATAGTTGAATAAAGCATGTGTTTTATATGTGTAAATAAATTAGTACCAGCCATAGCCGGAGCTAAGTTTGTTGTATCTGAAAGTGGGGACATTTTATCACCAAAGTACGCACCTGAGATAATAGCACCAGCTATTATTTCCTTAGGAATTCCTAAAGCACTTCCTATACCTAAAAGGGCTATACCTATAGTACCAGCTGTAGTCCAAGAAGAACCTGTAGATATAGATACTATAGAACAGATAATAGTTGTAGCAACTAAAAATATTCCTGGAGAAAGTATATTTAAACCCCAATATATCATACTTGGAACAACTCCTGAAATTATCCATGTACCAATTAACATACCAACAATTAATAAAATTATAATAGCTTGCATTGTAGAATTTATAGTTGATAATATACCTTCCTCAAGTTCTTTCCATGTAAATCCTAATTTAAATATAGCAACAAATCCACAGAAAACTCCACCTAAAACCAAGGGAATATGTGCTGAAAGTCCTAGTTTAGTTAAAGATATAGATAGTGTAAAAATTAAAAATCCCAAACATAGAAGTGAATCGCCAAGCGAAGCCTGCCTTTTTTCTCTTTTTAACATAATTTAACCTCCAAATAGTGTATTAAGAATATAACGGGATGGAGAATGATAATAAAAAAAGGTCTAAGAATATTAAGAGATATTCCTAGACCTGAAATTATAATTTGAAAATATAATAACTTTAATCTAAAGATAGCCCTCCACATAAAGTGACAGTGTTATATATCTTATACATAACCCCAATATATAAGTTTTAAGCTTAACTTATATATTTCGGCATCATTACCTTTCCTATTAAATCTTAGGTGCTTTCCCTCAATAATAGTACTATTTAATAATGCAACCTCTACCATTAGTTATATTCTGTTTAAATTTATTTATCTAATTATAACATATTAAATGAAATTGTAAATATAAATTTAAATTTTATGGAAAAAAAAAACAGTCTATCTTATTAAGATAGACTGTTTTTTTAAACTAAAAAGTTAGGCCCATATGTTTCTTCTATTTCACGTCTTAACTCACTAGGGTTATTAATTCCATCGCTCATTGCTTTAGCAAGGATATTTGCTTTATCATAAGGAGCCATCCAAGAGAAAATACCTCCAAGACAATTGTCTATTACATATTGAGTTTTTATATATATAGACAACATATCATCATAAGACATAGCAAATTCATCATCTTTTACTAAATATGGAGCCTGTGCTTCTTTATCGAATTTATATACATAGCCATTTTTATTTATAAAGTCTTTTCTAAGTTGATCAAAAGATTTAGTTATAGTAGCGCCTAGTCGACCATAAAATGGAACTCCCATTAATATTTTTTCTGATGGCATTCCAGCTTCAATTAAATTATTAATCATAATATCTACGCTATATCCAGGTAAAGAAAGAGTCGATTCATATAAATTAGATTGATGTTTCTGACCTTTATCGCCTGTTTCACCAGCAGTAAAATCATAGCTCATTAAATTGAAATAGTTAATTAGAGGAGCTATTTTATTTATTTCTGCACTTTTATTTAGGTATTCTCTTGTTCCAGTACCTGCAACACTTAACCATTTGTCGGGTCCAATTACATCTCTAAGGGCTGTTAGTAAAAGTGTAAAATTTTCTCTATCTAAAGGACTAGATTTAATACCTGCACCACTAGTTCCAGGGTATTCCCAATCTATATCTATTCCATCTAAATCATATTGTTTTATAAGTGAGTTTACTTGTCTGGCAAAATTATATCTAGAAGCTGGAGTCGCAGCAGCATCAGAAAATCCTTCTTGACCCCATCCACCGATTGCTGCAATTACCTTAAGGTCTGGATTATCTTTTCTAAGTGATAATAATTGGCGTAAGTAACGTGGTGTTGGAACAAATAAAGTACCATCCGGTTTGATTTCAACAAATGCATATATTACAAAATCAAGCAAAAATGCATCCACACTTGTAGGATCTCCTAAAACGTATGTTCCTACTAATCTATTCAAATCAGGACAGTTAGGGTTAACTGGAATACTATTTGCTGGAGAATCTATTTGAGGACGACTTTTAGAATTAGAATTATTTTTAGTGTTATAATCTAATTTTTTGTTATTGGAAGTTTTGTCATCTATAAAACATAGATACCAGTCCATACAGCTTTTATTTTTGTCACAACTCTTAATTCTTTCTTTTAATTCCTTATAAGTTTTAGGAGGTGGTAAAATTACAGGCATTCCAGGAAGCCAGTCAGCAGGTGTTAAAACATTGTGTTCATCTGAAGTTTGAAGAGCATCTATTATTCTAACTATTTCAGGAATGTTTCTTCCTGTAGTTAAAGGATAATATAATATTGTTCTTAAAATTTGATTTGGGTCAATTATAAAAACAGATCTTACAGTAGATGTATCGCTCATTTGTTCTGAAATCATTCCATATAATCTAGAAATTTCCATTTTTCTATCATCTATTACAGGAAATGGAATTTCAACACCTGTATGCAAAAATATATTGTACAGCCAAGCTAAATGAGAGCTGTTACTATCAACACTAAGACCTATAAGTTCAGTATTTCTTTTTTTAAAATTAGAATAATATTTTGCAAAACATAAAAATTCTGTTGTACATACTGGTGTAAAATCACCAGGGTGAGAAAACAATACAACCCATTTACCTTTGTAATCAGAAAGCTTGATAGGTCCTTGAGTTGTATTTGCGCTGAAATTAGGTGCTTTAGTACCTAAGTTAGGAAGACATGGCAAATAAATCACTCCTTTGTAAAGTTATTCTTAATATTTAATTTATTAATTATAACTGGTTAATGTTACTAATAAGAATTGCTATTTTAATACAAATTTGTTATATTTATTATATTAGAACTATGTATTATTTGTTGTAATTAGGGGGCATAAACATGAAAAGTAGCCGAAAAAATAAAAAAGTGGCAAGAATTACTAGAACATTTTCAGACATTTCGAGAATTTTTGTATTATCATCTGTAATATCTGTAAGCATTATTAGT
>NZ_JBOGBV010000032.1:0-20254 GCF_051656405.1 Paraclostridium sp. | reverse complement strand
TCAATTCTAAATATTAAAGCTTCTTCAGCATCATTATCTTCTAAAGGCATAAGTATTGCATACTCTTTTCCTTCTGCTTCTAAAGTTAATATTATTTCAAATTGTATTTCATTTCCATCTTGGTCTATTAAGTTTACTATATTTTCTTGCATGTATATCACCTCAAATTTAATTATTTAAATATATTATAACTTATATCAATGTTATTTTACATAGATTTTAGAAAATTCTTTTACTATCTAAATAACCTTGTAAAATTATTACTGCCGCAAGCATATCAATTACTTTTTTTCTTTTTTCTCTTCTAACGTCGGCTTCTATTAAAGATCTTTCTGCTGCCACTGTAGATAATCTCTCATCCCAGTATTCTATTTTTATACCCGTTTCTTGTTCTAATAACTCACAAAATTTTATAACTTTCTCACCTTGTGGGCCTAATGTTCCATTCATATTTTTAGGAAGTCCTGAAACTATCTTATTAACTTGTTTTTCTTTTATAATAGCTTTTAATTCCTCTATATCTTTTTTCTTTCCGACTCTTCTTACAGTCTTAACTCCTTGTGCCGTAATTCCCATAATATCACTAACTGCAACTCCTATAGTTTTATCTCCTACGTCAAGACCCATTATTCTTCCGTCTAATATCATTTAATTCTCCTTGGTCAACCAAATTTAATAATTATTCAATATATGTATATACTATATTCTTATTGTACTCTAATTTCAACACATTATGTACAGAAAAAATTAACCTAGATACTATTTTTTTAATATCTAGGTTAACATTATACTACTCTTTATCAAAAATCATCATATTTATACTCATAACCAATATTGGTATTAATATATAAATAGATGCTGTTCCAGCCGCAACTATTCCTGAATCATTAAAAATTAAAGTAACTATACACCCTACTGTTGTTGCTACAAATCCCTTAAATATATAAGGATATTTTTCTGACAACTTCTTAAAATGATTGGCAGGTTTAAAAATAAACTTAGTCATGTATCCAGCAACTACTAAAGCTACAACAATTAATATATTGCTAGTTGCAATATCTACATTCATTTGTATCTTCCTAGTAAATGTTTGAATTATAGCAATTGGACCATTTACAGATATCTGGTTTACAAATCCAGATAAATGAGACTGACTTTTAGAAACTACATCTAGTGCAGCAAATATACAAACAATCATTACTGGAACAAGTGATAGTAATATGCTCTTTTTAAGATCCATCTTAACATCAAATGCAAGTAATAAAAATAATGTATATGCCACAGATTCCGATATTGCTCCTCCAACATTTGCTCCCATTGATGGATAAGCACTAGTTATAAGTATAATTAAAGATGCAACAACTGCAATCCATTTAGGTATTTTTTTGTAGTTCACTAATACTGACATCGTAAATATAGCGCACCCTATAGTTATACCTTCATATTCATTTCCAACACCATAGTATCTAGCACCTATTATCGCATCATAACTCATTATATTATTTTGCATTAAGTGTGTTCCAAATATAGAATCAACCACTATTACGATAATAGTAAGTATAGAGAAAAATGCCATATACTTAATATCATCCTTAAAGAAAATTTTCCCTATTAAATATAACACCAATAAGGTTCCAAATATTCCTAAGGTTATACTAGTTGGAGTTGCAAAATTAAAAATAGGCGAAACTATAAACGCTAAAGGTATTACCACCCCTAGTTTTATAAATTCTTTTAATATGCTAAATACTAATTCTTTTTTAGGTAGTTTTTTTCTAAAGAAAATTAATAATACCGTACATATAATCCATGCTACTGCAACTATTCCCACAGTAGTGTTTACGATAGGAGTTCTCACTCCTAACATAGATACCATTTTATCAAATTCATGATTGATAAAACTTATATTATCTTCTTTATTAACTTCCTCAAATTCTCTTCCTACCATTTTTTCATTTTTTAGGCCAAACTTAGAAAGTATATCTACTCCTATATCTAAGTTTCCAACTACACCTTCTCTTCTTGTTGTAGCAGATTTTAAAACTCCCTTTTGAGATCCTTCAAATTTAATTACAGGAGATAGCCTTTTTTGATTTTTATAATCTGCTTTACTTGGAAAAGCTGACATTATATAAATTGTATCATTTTCATCAACCATTTTGAAAACTTCTTGTAAATAATCATCTATATTTTTATAAATATTTTTTTTCATATTATTGTAAGTTTTTTCATTTAAATAGTTTTTGTAATCATCTAATCTATACGTATCTCCAAGTTCAACAAATAAAACATCACTATTATCATAAAACTTTTTAGTTTCACTTTTTAGTTTATTATAATCTGTTCTTATTCCATAGGGCATAGTGTTGTCTTTGATATTTATATTATCTACATTACCATCGTCAACTCTACCTATGTTATCCATAGCCATTAATGCTATATTTCTATTTTTTATTAGTTCTCCATTATTAACTCTATCGGCGTTACCTATAACAGATGCCCTTAATTTATGATTTGATAAAGTCTGTCCTAACGATCCAAGTACAGAACCATAAGAACCATTCTCTAAGTTCTCACTTAGAGAATGGTTTATTGTCATATCATTTATTTTTTTGGGATTGTGTCCTGTTTCAGCTTTATATGCCTTTGCATTACCTTTATTAACTTCTTCAAAGTTAATTAGGTCCTGATTTGGCAAGGTAACTTTTCCTCCAGCACCTACAGCTGCATATGACCTTCTGTCATCTGTTCCTCTGTCACCTCTAATATTCATAAGCCCTATATAGCCTTCTTTTTCCATCTTTTTAGATAGAGAATCTATACTTAGCATGTCTTCAAGGCCAGTCCTATTTAAATCAATCACTATTGCCTTGCCTTTATCATCAGCAAAACAGATGCTAGGAACAGAACTTATAAGTATCATTAAAATTGTTAATAAGGATACAATCTTTTTTTTCATAAGATTGACCTACTTTCTATTGTTCAAATAATAAGTGATAACCTCTTCTAATATTTCATCTCTTTCAAATTTCTTCATTATCCCTCTAGCATTATTGTGACTTGTTATATAACTAGAATCTCCTGAAAGTATATACCCTATAATTTGATTTATTGGGTTATATCCTTTCTCTTGAAGTGAATCATAAACTAAGTCGATAGCCTCACTAACACTCATTTGTTCAGATGTTATACCTTCGAATTTCATTGTATAATCCATATTTTCATTCATACTACAACACCCCTATCTTTAATATTTATTTAAAATTATTATTTCACTTGAGTTTTTAAAACCTCTTTTGCATGATTTAAAGCTTCGTCAACCTTAGCTACATCTGGAGCTCCAGCTTGTGCCATATTAGGTCTTCCTCCACCTTTTCCTCCTGCTACTTGAGCTACTTCTCTAACTATATTTCCAGCGTGAACACCTTTTTCAATGACATCTTTAGTAGCTGTAGCAACAAAGTTTATTTTTCCTCCTGCTACATTTCCTAATACTACTACTCCAGAAGCTAACTTGTCTCTTAAAGTATCTGCAGTGTTTCTAAGTGTATCCATATCCATGTCTTCAAACTTAGCTGTTACTATATTTACTCCATTTATATCTGTCTTAGAGTCTAATATAGAGTCTGCAGATTGTAAGCTCATTTTTGCTTTTACTTCATTTAATTCTTTAGCTAATGACTTGTTTTCATCTAATAAGTTAGTTACTCTTGCTACTAAATTATCTTCTTTAGCTTTAACAGATGTACACACTTCATTTATTAAATCTTGCTTGTTGTTTAAGAAGTAATATACTTCTTTACCAGTTATAGCTTCTATTCTTCTTACTCCTGCTGCAACTCCACCTTCAGAAAGTATCTTAAACATACCTATTTGAGAAGTGTTTGTTAAGTGAGTACCTCCACATAATTCTATAGAGAATTCTCCCATTGAAACAACTCTTACTTCATCACCATATTTTTCTCCGAATAATGCTGTTGCACCTTTTTGACCAGCATCTGTCATACTCATAGTTTCACAAGTTATATCTAATGCTTCAAATATAATATTGTTTACTTTTTCTTCAATAAGCTTTAACTCATCTTTTGATATAGATTCAAAGTGAGTTACGTCAAATCTTAATCTTTCTGGAGTAACAAGTGATCCAGCTTGGTTTACGTGATCTCCTAAAACTTCTTTTAATACCTTATGAAGAACATGTGTAGCACTGTGGTTTCTTGCTGAAGCTAATCTAACTTCTTTATTAACCTTAGTATATACTACATCTTCAAGTTTTATAATTCCTGATTTAACTATACATACATGCTTTATAGTGTTATTTGGACCTTTTTTAGTATCTAAAACTTCTACTACTAAATCTTCGTTTTTATTAACTAAAAGACCTTTGTCTCCAACTTGTCCTCCACCTTCTGCATAAAATGCAGTTTTGTCAAGAACTATTACAACTTCATCACCAACACTAGCTGAGTCTACTAATTCATTATTTTTAGCTATTCCCTTAACAGTTGATTCTATAGATAGAATATCATATCCTTCAAAATTTGTAACTATATCTTTATCTAATTTAGCTATAGCATCTTCTTTCCATGCTTCTGCATCCATATTTCCTCTTGCATCTCTAGCTGTTTGTCTTTGTTTTTCCATTTCAGCTTTGAAGCCTTCTTCATCTATTTCTAAATGTTCTTCTTCTAATATTTCTTTTGTTAAGTCAACTGGGAATCCATAAGTATCATATAATCTAAATGCATTCTCTCCACTTAAAGTTTTCTCATTTCTAGCTTTTAACGCTTCTATATATGAAGATAATATTTCATTACCTTTATCTATAGTTTCATTAAACTTTTCTTCTTCTATTCTTATAACTTTTTTAATGTAGTCAGCTTTTTCAACTAACTCTGGATAAGCTTCTCCACTTACAGATATAACTTCATCAACTAAGTTGTATAAGAATGGATCTTTCATTCCAAGTAATTTACCATTACGAGCAGCTCTTCTTAATAATCTTCTTAATACGTATCCTCTACCTTCATTTGATGGTAAAACTCCATCCGCAACTAAGAAACTTACACTTCTTATATGATCAGTTATTATTCTTATAGATTTATCAGTTTTGTAATCTTTTCCATATGTTGAATTTGTCATTTTCTCAACAGCGTTTAATATTTGCTTTATAGTATCTACATCAAATATAGTGTCAACTCCTTGCATTATACATGCAATTCTTTCAAGACCCATCCCTGTATCTATGTTTTTGTTCTCTAATGGATTGTAATTTCCTTCTTCATCTTTGTTAAATTGAGAGAAAACATGGTTCCAGAATTCTAAGTATCTATCACAATCACATCCTGGTTTACAATCTGGATTATCACATCCATACTCTTCACCTCTATCAAAGTGAATTTCTGAACAAGGTCCACAAGCACCAGTTCCGATTTCCCAGAAGTTGTCTTCTTTTCCAAGTCTTACTATTCTTTCTTTTGGTATACCTATTTCTTTTTCCCATATTTCAAAAGCTTCGTCATCTTCAAAGTATACACTTACCCATACTTTATCTTGAGGTATGTTTAAATGTTCTGTAACAAACTCCCATCCCCATTTTAAAGTTTCTTCTTTAAAGTAATCTCCAAAAGAGAAGTTTCCAAGCATTTCGAATAATGTAGCATGTCTAGCTGTAACCCCTACATTTTCTATATCTCCTGTTCTTACACACTTTTGACAAGTAGTCATTCTCTTACTTGGCGGAATCTCTGTTCCTGAAAAATAATTTTTAAGAGGTGCCATACCTGCATTTATTAATAATAAACTTTTATCATTATGTGGCACTAATGAATAACTTTGTTGAACTAAGTGTCCTTTTGATTCAAAGAATTTTAAAAATCTACTTCTTATTTCGTTTAATCCCATTTTTTGCATTTTAAATTGCCTCCTTAAATTTGCTACTTTTCTATGAATTAAAAAATCCCCGCCTCTATAATACTATAGGGGCGAGGATATATCTCGCGGTACCACCCTAATTACTGTAAAAAATCTACAGTATCTTCGGAAAACCTTAAGTTATAACGGAACTACCGTCAACTCCTACTTAGGTTCAAAGTTGATACTCCAAGACTGCTTCAATTAATCTATCATAAGGGCTTTCACCTATTCCCTCTCTCTGTAATGCTTCAATTAATTTACTATTTCTTTTCACTGTATTTAAAATTATTTTATTTCTATATGATTAATAGTTATATTACTAAATTTCATGAAAATAATCAATAGTTTTTTATTATAGGCTTTTTTCTATTACTCCTCCACCTACAACTTTTTCTCCATCATACATAACAACTGATTGACCTTTAGTTATCGCTCTTTGTGGTTGGTCAAATACTATTTTAAATGTATTTTTTCCAACTTTAGTTACTGTAGCATCTGATGCTTTTGCTGAATATCTAACTTTAGCTTGTACTCTTATAGGTTCGTTTATATCATCTATTGAGATTAAATTTACATCCCTAGCTATTAATGCATTTGAGAATATATCTTCATTATCACCTAATACAACTGTATTTTTAACTGGGTCTATATCAACAACAAACATAGGCTTTCCAAATGCAATTCCTAGACCTTTTCTTTGACCTATAGTGTAATTTATTATTCCCTTATGCTTTCCTAATACATTACCATTAGTATCTACGAAAAATCCTGGATCAATTCTCTTTTTAGAATGTTTCTGTACATAGCCTGCATAGTCATTATCTTTTACAAAACATATTTCTTGACTATCTGGTTTATTGTGAACTTCTATACCTATCTCTTTTGCAATCTCTCTAACTTTATCTTTTTCATACTCTCCTATAGGAAGTAAAGTATGCTCTAATTGCTCTTGAGTTAAATTGTATAATGCGTAAGTTTGGTCTTTTTTATCCGTAACAGATTTTTTAAGTAAATATCTACCTGTCTCTTCATCTTTTTCTATTTTAGCGTAATGTCCTGTAGCTACATAATCACATCCTATTTGACGAGCTTTATTAAAGAAATCATCAAATTTTATATGCTTATTACAAGCTATACAAGGATTTGGAGTTCTTCCCTTTAAATATTCATCTATAAATGGTTCGATTACCTTCTCTTTAAATACCTCGCTAAAGTTTAATACGTAAAAAGGTATCCCTATTCTATCAGCAACTTTTCTCGCATCTTCAACTGCTGCTAAAGAACAACATCCTCCCTCATTTTCTATAAGTTCATCATCATCGTCTTGCCATAATTTCATAGTAACACCTATTACATCATATCCTTGCTCTTTTAAAAGATACGCTGCAACAGAACTATCTACTCCACCACTCATACCGATCATTACTCTTTTTTTCATATTATCACCTCGTTCTTTATATTATATATACTTTGATATATTTTTTAAAGTATTAACTTATAGGTTATCCATTAAATCATTTGCTTTTTTGTATAAATTATGATTTTTTATAAATCCTCTATAAGTTTTTATAAACCAAATTCCAAATATTAAAACTACTATATATATAGGCCAAGCCACTATACTTATCACTGCAAATATAATGCTAATTATAACCCCAAGCATTCCTATTATTATTTTTGTATCCATTATTTGAACAAAGTCAGGAAAATAGCTTATACTAAACCAACTCATTGAGCTTAAAATTAACATTCCAAATATCATTATACCCGCAAAAACAATTGGAGGAACTATAAGTGCTTTTGAAATTATTTCCAAGGGTTTATCTAGTACTTTTCTTAATGCCCAGTTTTTACTTATATTAACATGATTTTTAAGTTTTTTATTTATATAATTTAAAAATTGAGTTTTATCCATTTCATTTCTCCTTTTAAAATATATACTACTATGTTTTACATAATAGTATACCATAAAATAATTAAGATGTCTTTATATGATATATACATATTAATTCACTTATATATAGTAGTCACCTTTTTAAATAAGCCTTTTATAAAGTTCGTGTTTATGTTTAAAATTTTCTAAATTTGGTATCAATAATAGTAAACTTATTAAAAAGGAGGTGCTTAAATTACTATGGATTTTAAAAATATAAATACTCTGCCTACTTATAGCGACGATAGAGTTTGCGTCTTACTTTATAACTTTAATGCAAAAGATTTGAGTATGTTGAAAAATATATGCAATCTAATAGGCCTAAAAGATCAAATAGTCCTTATGCCTAAGAATGCTACAACTTTAGTAAAAGATATTTTAAATAATAATATAGATGAAAGTTGCGAAGATGGATTAAAGCATAATGCTGTTATATTTAACAATGTAGACCATGTTAAAATTCACTCTTTTATGGAAGCTCTTAAAAAATTTAGGATACAAAGACCTTTAATTGCGGTTGTTACTGAAACTTCCATTGACTGGGAATTAAATACTGTAATACAAAACTTAATTGAAGAAAGAGAAGCCTTAAAGTCAGGGAAACCTCTTAATCACTAAATTTAAAAAGCGCCCCGCAACAAATGCTACAGGGTGCTTTTTGTTTTATTTTAAATTGTCCTAAGTCATTTTCAGCTTCATAGGTGCATAGAAAAATGCAATAGCTGAAATTATCCAAAAGCTAATATTAAACTTTATAACTAATGAAGCTAAGAATGTCATACCCATTATATTTAATGCCATTATAGACTTTGTTCTTTGATAAGTATAAAGTCTTAAATATGCATATGCATCTCTTATTAAAAAATAATAAACAATATACTTTATAGTTTCAGTTATAGTAAGCAAATATACAAACTTTATATCAACACCTAACATATTTTTCAATTGAATTACAAGTAAATATGCTAATCCACAATATACAGTAGATTTAGAACAATATATGTAATTTGCATACTGTCTAATATTTTTTAAAATGTATAATTTTCTTTTGCCCTCTTCATTCAAAGACTTAATTCTATCTCCAATAAATAAACTTGCAAAATAAGTCATTATAATAGTTCCAAGAGGAAGTGTAGCTATAAACATGTAAAATAAAACTTCTTTAAACCCATCACTTACAGGCCAAGGTGCTAACATATTTTTATAATCTTTTATAAAACTAAATCCAATTAATTTAGAAAACCACACATCTACCATAACCATTATAAAGCAAGATAGTATACTCAAATAAAATAAATCATCAAAGATTTTAGTCTTTTTAGTTATAACATAACCACACATAATTCCAATAATCATACTTTGACTCATACAAATTGCCGATCCTATATTACCCATTACTAACCCCACAAGTAACAAACAAGTTACCATTGCAAGTATTGTAAATTTAAAATCGCATCGTAAATATATAATTGCTATAAAAATCGGAACTATTATGTCTATGTAAAGTCCATACAAAAGTCCTGTAGATATTGCAAATATACTACAAACTATGAAAAGTGCAGACATTATAGCTGCCTCAGTCATCTTTTTTATTTCCATATAAATCCTTCTTTCTATACAAAATTCACTTATATAATTTTGCCAACGACATTACAAACCATATCCGTTGATCAAGTTTATAAGGGATTTAAAATATACATATTGATACATTATAACATAGACGTTAATAAAATTCTTTATACATTAAAATAACTACAATCTAGCTTTTACCTAGATTGTAGTTATTTTAATTAAGCTTCTTTTTTATGATTTTTTAAAAATAAAGATGCTATTAATCCACATAAAGCTATTACTGCAGTTCCTATAAATAAATGTGCATATCCTTGGTTCATTGTGTATTGATAAGCATGAACTATATTAGGTTTAGCTTTATCTAAACTAATTAAATAGTTACTTTTTAATATGTCAAAATTCATATTAGGATTAGATGCCATAGTATGTTGTAATCCATTAAACATAGAATTTACAAAAGATTTAACGACATCAAATATATTTGTTACATCTGCATTTTGAAACTTATTTAGCATCTCAGATGACATACTTCCTCCACCAAAAGAAGCTCCGGGTATTGGAGGCATTACTTTTTGAATTGCAGCTGGTACATTTCTACCCGCGTCAGAAACAAAATTTATAAGTAAATTAGGTGATACCGCAACCCCTATAGATCTAAGTAAGGATACAGTAGATTGCCCCATAGATATCTCCTCTGGCTTAACTAAGCTCATCATTAAATAATTTATAGGAGTTCCCATCGTAAATCCCATCCCAATTCCCATAAATACTAAACCTACTGTTAAGTTTGTAAAATTAGGATGATTCGCTGTAATAAATGCTTGGTATAAAACCCCTATTATACTTGAGCTAAATCCCAATAATAAAAGCTTTTTAACTCCATATTTATCAATAAATTTTCCACCAAGAGGTGCTGCTATTCCTGTAAACACAGCAAATAAAGTTACTATATATCCCCCACTACCCCTTTTTAGTTTTAATACGTTCTCTGAGAATTGAGGTAGAAATACAGTTCCCATAAGCCCACAACCAACTATAAAACTTAAAAATAAAGTTAATGCAGTCTGCTTATTTGTAAAAAATCCTAAGTTTAAAACAGGATCTTCTGCTCTTTTTTCTATATATATTACTATAGGTATAAAAACTATAGTTGTTAATAAATAAGGCCATACATCTATTGATTTAACTGAGTTTGCAAAATCATAGAATTTTAAATTAGTTAATCCATACATTAAAGATGCTACAACTATACTTAATGCTACACATCCCCATACATCCATTTTCTTAACTTTAGAAGATTGTTTATTTTCTTCTAATTTAAAAGATGTAAATAAAATTATTATACTTATAGGCACGTTTATCAAAAATAAATATCCCCATCTGCTATCTCCTGCTATTGAAAGAACAAGACTTCCTAAAGTAGGTCCAAGAACTGTTGCTATTCCATATATTCCACCTACCATACCAAGAGCTGAACCTCTTTTCTCTTCTGGAAATGATGCCCCTATATAAGCAGTAGCTATTGGCATTATACCTCCTCCTCCTATAGCTTGAATAACTCTTGATACTAGTAAAAATTCATAACTTCCAACTATATCAGATATCCCACAAAGCAAAGATCCTATTGCAAATAGTGAAACACAAATTATATATACTTTCTTTCGTCCATAAATATCAGCCATTTTCCCTGTTATTGGCATAGATACTGCATAAGCTAATGTATATATAGTTATCATCCATACACTTGCTGACTGTGATACCCCTAGACCATTTGCTATTACATTTCTTGCCGGAGATACTATACCTGAGTCCATAGCTCCCATAAAAATGCCAAGTAAAAATACTATCATAGCTATAGCTGTAGTATTTTTATTTGATTTCTCATTCATAAAAAAACACTCCTCTTATTAAATCTATTTATTTATTAATTTAAGATAATTGAAGAGTTTTTGTTCCTATTTTAACTTATACTCATTTTAAAATATAATAAAGTTAATATTATATTCTAAAGTAAATATAAATTTTTACTTTTTACAACACTCAATTATCTCAATAATGTTCATATACCCACATTAATTAATATTATTCATATTGTTAATCAAAACAGATTTGGTGAATTTATATTAAATCTTCTTAAATATATGTTTATATAATTAATTATTTCCTTTTATTATAAAGTGCTTTAAAAATCTTACTTTATATTTATTCGGAAAATATACTTTTTAAGTGATTTCACCTTTTTTACACGTGTTTAATAAGATAGTTATGTGCTTTTAAATTATATAAGTTGCATGATTCGATAAATATTTCTTATTTATTAAGGAGTTTTTATAACCATATTTAAAATTAAAGTAAATTAGTCTATAATCTTTAATATAAAAAGAATTAAGGGGGATTTTTTCAGTTATGCTTAAAAAAATTAATAAGATTTTAGTAGCCAATCGTGGTGAAATTGCGATTAGGATATTTAGAGCTTGCTCTGAATTAGGTATAAAAAGCGTTGGGATATATAGTAAAGAAGATAAATATTCGTTATTTAGAACTAAAGCTGATGAATCATATTTAATAGGAGAGGATAAAGGTCCTATTGATGCTTATTTAGATATAGACGGCATAATTGAATTAGCCAAAAGTAAAAATGTAGATGCAATTCATCCTGGTTACGGATTTTTATCTGAAAATCCAGAATTCGTAAAAAAATGTGAAGAAAACGGAATAATATTTATAGGTCCGTCTGCTGAAATAATGAATATGATGGGAGATAAAATCAACTCAAAACAAATAGCTAAACAAGCTAATGTTCCCACTATTCCAGGTATAGATGAGTCAATTAAAAGCATAGAAAGAGCTAAAGAAATAGCTAATAAAATTGGTTATCCTATAATGCTTAAAGCTTCCAATGGCGGTGGCGGAAGAGGTATGCGAATTGTATACAGCGAAGATAACTTAAATATAGAATACGAAACTGCATGTAGCGAATCAAGAAAAGCCTTTGGTGAGGATATTATATTTATAGAAAAATATATACCTAATCCAAAACATATAGAAGTTCAAATACTTGGAGATAAATTTGGGAATATAGTTCATTTATATGAAAGAGATTGTTCAGTTCAAAGAAGACATCAAAAAATAATAGAATATGCTCCAGCCTTTTCTCTATCTCATAAACTTAGAGAACAAATATGTACTAATGCTGTAAAAATAGCTAAACATGTGGGCTATGTAAATGCAGGCACATTAGAATTTTTAGTTGATGAAAATGAAAACTTCTACTTTATTGAAATGAATCCGAGAGTTCAAGTTGAGCATACTGTAACAGAAATGATAACAGGTATAGATATCGTTCAAAGTCAAATATTAATAGCTCAAGGATATAAATTAGAAGATGAACCTATAAACATAAAATCACAAGAAGACATACAAGTAAGAGGCTACTCTATCCAATGTAGAATAACTACAGAAGATCCTAAAAACAACTTTATGCCTGACACTGGCAAAATACAAGTTTATAGAACTGGTTCAGGTTTTGGTATAAGACTAGATGGTGGAAACGGATTTACAGGCTCTACAATAAGCCCTTACTACGATAGTTTGTTAGTTAAGACAATATCTTGGGATAGAACTTTTAAAGGAGCTATAAACAAAACAGTTCGTTCAATTAAAGAACTTAGAATTAGAGGTGTTAAGACAAATATAGGTTTCTTAGTTAATGTATTAAATAACCCAATTTTCTCACAAGGAAACTGTAGTACAAAATTCATTGATGAAAATCCAGATTTATTTGAAATAAAAGAAAGTAAAGATAGAGGAACTAAACTACTTCAATTTATAGGAAATACTATAGTAAATGAAAATAAATGTTCTGAAAAACCTGAGTTTCAAACTATATATAACCCTAAATCAAGTAATGCATTTTCTCCAAACGAAGGAAGTAAAATATTATTTGATAAACTAGGTAAAAAAGATTATTTAGAATCTGTAAAAAAAGAAAAAAAACTACTTCTAACCGACACCACTATGAGGGATGCTCATCAGTCTCTTTTAGCAACAAGACTTAGAAGTTACGACTTATTAAAAGTTGCACAACCAACAAGTGAACATATGAAAGATTTATTCTCTCTTGAAATGTGGGGTGGAGCAACTTACGACGTAGCATATAGATTTTTAAAAGAATCTCCATGGGTAAGGCTTGAAAAATTAAGAGAGGAAATTCCTAACATAATGTTTCAAATGCTATTTAGAGCATCTAATGGAGTTGGTTATAAAAACTATCCCGATAACGTTATAAAGGAATTCTTAAAAGAATCTGCAAATAAAGGAATTGATGTTTTTAGAATATTTGACTCTCTTAACTGGGTTGAAAATATGAAACCATCTATATATACAGCTCTTGAGACTGGTAAAATTGTTGAATCTACAATATGTTATACAGGAGATATTTTAGATCCAAATAAGACTAAGTATAATTTAGAGTATTACATTAATATGGCTAGACAATTAGAAGAACTAGGTTCTGATATTATATGTATCAAAGATATGGCAGGTCTTTTAAAACCATATGCTGCCTATACTCTTATAAAAGCATTAAAAGAAAATGTTAATATTCCTATCCACCTACACACTCATGACACAAGTGGTAATGGAGTTGCGACATGCTTAATGGCTTCTGAAGCTGGTGTTGATATTGTTGATGGAGCACTTGAAACAATGGCAGGACTTACTAGTCAGCCTTCATTAAATTCAATTGTAGAAGCTCTTAAAAATACAGAAAGAGATACTAAAATAGATTTATATGGATTTGAAGAATTGGGTAATTACTATAAAGATTTACGTAATGTATACTCAAAATTTGAAAGTGATTTAAAAAATCCATCTGCTGAAATTTACAAATATGAAATTCCAGGTGGTCAATATACAAACTTAAAGCCTCAAGCTGATAGTTTAGGTTTATCTGATAAGTTTGATCAAGTAAAAGAAAAGTATAAAGAATCTAATGAAATATTAGGTGATATCATTAAAGTTACTCCATCATCTAAAGTTGTAGGTGATTTAGCAATATTTATGGTAAAAAATAAATTAGACAAAGTTAATATAGTTTCAGAAGGGAAAAATCTTTCATTCCCAGATTCAGTTGTTGACTATTGTAGGGGTATGATAGGTCAACCTGAAGGAGGAATACCTAAGGATATTCAAAAGGTAGTACTAAAAGGAGAAACTCCTATAACAGTAAGACCTGGAGAACTAATTCCAAGTGAAGATTTTGAATCTGTAAAAAAATATTTGGATGAAAAATTTAGTATGGATTCTAATGTACGAAATATATTAAGTTACACACTTTATCCTAATGTTTATGAAGATTATTTAAAACATTTACAGTTATATAATGATATTTCAAAACTTGAAAGTCACGTATATTTTAATGGTTTATCAATAGGGGAAGAATGTGAAGTAGAGATTGAAGAAGGAAAAGTATTAACTATAAAGTTAATAGAAATCGGGGATATAAAAGAGGACGGAAATAGAACTTTATCATTTGAACTAAATGGAATGATGAGAGATATAGAAGTTAGTGATACTCACTATAGTTCAAATATTAAAGATATCTTAAAAGCTGATATGAACAACCCTTTACAAATAGGTGCTAGCATTCCTGGAAAGGTTGTAAACATATTAGTTGAAGAAAACCAAGAAGTTAAAGAAAATCAACCACTTATAGTTATTGAAGCTATGAAAATGGAAACTGTTATAGTAGCTAAAGCAAGTGGATGTATTAAATCTATTTATGTAAGTCAAGATGAAATGGTAAAAGATAAACAATTACTAATAGATATGCAATAAAAATAAAAAGCTATATCAAGTTGACTGCAACTCCGTATAAATATATAAGTTTTGCTCCCCAAATCAAAAATACGATTTGAAAGGTCGCTAAAACTTATATATTTATACTATGCTGATTTATTTGATATAGCTTTTTTATTTTATATTGTGTTGAATGAGAGTTCTACCTTAAATAAGTCTCCATCTATTTGAACACCTAATTTACCACCTTGAAGTTGTACTAAGTCTCGAGCAATAGCTAGTCCAAGTCCGCTTCCCTCTGTATTTCTAGCTAAGTCTCCCCTTTTAAATCTTTCAAGTATTTCACTTGCTTCAAAGTTTAATTCGTATGCTGATATATTTTTCATAGAAACAAATACTTGATTTTCATTCACTACCATATCTACATATACTCTTGTATTTTCATGAGAGTATTTAGATATATTTACTAATAAATTTTCAAATACTCTATACATTCGTCTTCCATCACAATTTATATAAACAGGTTCTTTTGGGATATTTAATTTTAAACTCAAATTAGATTCTATTAATTTTTCTTCATTTTCGCCTATACTTTGTCTTAATAGTTGATTTAAATCCAACTTTTCAATATTAAGATCAATATTTCCACTACTTGCTTTACTAGCCTCAAACAAATCTTCTATAAGATTTTTTAAACGTTTTGACTTATTGTCTAATATATTTATATAATCATTTAAGTACTCAGGCTGTACATTTTCTTCTTTTTTTATTAAGTCAACATAATTGATTATTGATGTTAAAGGCGTTTTTAAATCATGACTTACATTTGTTATAAGCTCCGTTTTCATTCTTTCACTTTTTAATGTTTCTTCTATTGCATTTTCAAGTCCATCACTTAAGTTATTTATATTTTCTGCAAGAATAGTTAAGCTATTGTTATCTCTTAATTTTATTTTATGATTTATATCTCCATTTTTTATTTTTTCTGTACCTTCTATTATTTCATCAATATAAGCTAATCTGTTTATTGTATATCCAGTTACAACAAATAAAACTGAAGATAGTATAGTTAAAATAAACATAACTATTCTAAGCGAAATTGAATAAAATTGTACATGTAAAAACATTAATATAAATGTTGTACCCATTAATATTAATAAATCTAATAAAATCAACCTTTTTATTAAAGGTACTTTCTTTCCATAATTAATTGTATTTGTTATTACATTTACAAAAAACTTTCCAAATTTATAAGTTATACTGTTTTTCAGAAGTTCACTCTTTTCATCCAAATTTATAAAATAGCTTATCCATATGAATGTGAAGCTTAAAAATATAAATTTTAAAATTACAGACCACCTAGAACTTATATCTAAAACTGCAAACATTCCTAATACTAAAAATATAAAGGCATATATTTCTAAAGGTATTTTTGCATATAATTTTAATATTAATCCTTCTTTATTTATAAGTTTTCCTTTATTTTTTATAAAGGCTATTAATGAGATTATTGAAATAATAGCTGATATCATTAAAATTTCATTTAACTTATTCGATAGGTTTTTATAGTATTCAAAGTTATAGTAATCATTATTAAGCTCCATGCTACCCCAAGCGTAGGAATTGTTTGTAGGTACTTTGGGAAATGACATACTTATATTCATGTTATCTTTAATAACTCCACCAAATTTTTCTCTATTTAACTTATATGTATTTTGTTTATTATCTATAATTTTAGTATAGTTAACTACATCACCTTTAAAATTAATTTCTAAATTACAAAAATCTCTTTGATATTTTCTAAATTCATCATTACTTGCAAAATTAGTGTTGGTATAACTAATTCCAGTTGAACTATTTGCTGCAAAAAATTTTATATCCTTAAGCTCATATAATCTATTTCTAGATCCTAGTATATCTTCCTTTGGATACCTCTGTGTACTTGACGTTGCTACTTCTATATCACTTAATATCATTTGAACTGTGGAATTTTCAAATGTATTACTTTCAAAGAAATTTTTTGCAGATGTGATATTAGAATTTGTAGTTATGTCACTTGTCGTGATATAATTAGCAGTACTTCCCAAAAATAAGTCCTCAGCCACTGTTCCTAACGTTGCTGTTGAAATTAATAATATGATTAAAGTTATAAACTTTAATATTTTTTTATTTGTCTTTTTCATTTATTCACCCATTTCTTCGCTTGCCTATAATAAATTCATAGCTCTCATAATTTTGTAAAAAATAAAATTTGAAATTGCTAAAATTAAGAATTGTAGACCTAACTGTCCTTCTAAATATGTAAATCCTATTAAAACAGCTCCAACTTGTGTCATGAAGAAAAATATAAGTAAAAGTGCAAAATGCATTACTAACTGTATATTCCATCTTTTAATTTTTAAAATATTATAACTTCTCGATTTTGTATCCAACGCCCCACACCACCTTTAAGTATCTTGGTTCTTTAGGATTAATTTCGATTTTTTCTCTAATTCTCCTAATATGAACACTGACTGTATTTTCTGAGTTAAAACTCTCTTCTTCCCAAACTCTTTCATAAATTTCATCTATTGAAAAAACTCTACCTTTATTAGAAATTAGAAGATTTAAAATCTTAAATTCTATAGGTGTAAGTTTAACTAATTCTTCATCAACAAATACTTCTTTACTATTAATGTTTAATTTAAGATCTCCACTTTGTAAAATATCTTTATTTTCTACAGATTCGTAATTCCCTAAATTTATGTATCTTCTAAGTTGTGACTTAGTCCTCGCTATAAGTTCTAATGGATTGAATGGTTTTGTTATATAATCATCTGCTCCAATATTTAATCCAATAATTTTATCACTGTCTTCACTTTTTGCAGATACTAATATTATTGGTATATTTTTTTCTTCTCTAATTTTTATGGTAGCTTTTATTCCATCTAATTTAGGCATCATTATATCCATAATTATCAAATGAATATTTTGTGATACTAAAATTTCTAATGCTTCGATACCGTCATAAGCTTTAAATATATTAAATCCTTCATTTCTTAAGTAGATTTCAATAGAGTCTACTATTTCTTTATCATCATCAACAACTAAAATATTGCTCATATACTTACCTCACTTCATTTAATCATCCGTTTTGATTATACAATATCCCGACCTTTCTAGCTTTATTTTTTCTATATTTATATAATAAACTATAAATCTTAAGATTTTCTTAACATAAATCTTAAGATTTTCTTACAATTTTATTTCTTTCTAAAATTATCTTCATATATTAGACGATAAATTATTCAAAAAAGTTTCATTTTTTACAAAAATAACAAAAATTTACTTCGTCCGTTGCGTAAAAAAGAGGGCATTTATAACTTATCGTTATAAATGCCCTCTTTTCCTTATTCCCACATAATTTAAATTTCTTAATAACAAATAGAGAGTAATATGTATTGACGCAACACTTACGTACGCAGTACGTCGTGTGAAGGAAATACACATTACTCTCTTATTTATATTTTAATTTTAAACTAAATCTTCTTCTAAATCATGGTGATGATCGTGGTCATCTTCTATAACAACACCATCTAAAGCAGCTATGTGTATATTATTCTTTTTAGAGTAATCTATTAAAGCAGCTTTTATAGCTTGTTCTGCTAATACTGAACAGTGCATTTTTACTGGTGGTAATCCATCTAATGCTTCTGCAACAGCTTTATTTGTTATTTCTAAAGCTTCTTCTATAGTTTTACCTTTTATTAATTCTGTAGCCATAGAAGAACTTGCTATAGCTGATCCACATCCGAAAGTCATAAACTTAACATCGTTTATTATTTTAGTGTCATTATCTATATCAAGATATATTCTCATTATATCTCCACATTTAACGTTTCCAACTTCTCCTATTCCACTAGCATCCTCTATTTCTCCAACATTTCTTGGGTTCATGAAATGATCCATAACTTTTTCACTGTATTGCATATTAATTACCTCCCTTTTCTAACTTGTTGTATAATGGTGACATACTTCTTAGTCTCTCTATTATTTTTGGTAAGTTATCTATTATATAATCTATATCTTCTTCTGTTGTAAAATCTCCTATACTAAGTCTTAATGACCCATGAGCTATCTCATGAGGTAGCCCCATAGCCATAAGAACGTGAGATGGATCTAATGATCCAGAAGTACAAGCTGATCCACTTGATGCTCCTATACCTAACATATCTAACATTAATAGTATTCCTTCTCCTTCTATAAACTCAAATGAGAAGTTTACATTTCCTGGAAGTCTGTACTCTAAGCTTCCATTAACTTTTGTATGAGGTATTCTTTCTAATATACCATCTATAAGTTTAGCTCTTAATGCTGTTAATCTTTCTATATGCTCTTCCATGTTAGATTTTGCAAGTTCACATGCTTTTGCATATCCAACTATACCTGGTATATTTTCTGTACCCGCTCTTCTTCTTCTCTCTTGTGCTCCACCATGAACGAATGTGTGTAGCTTAACACCAGTTCTTATGTATAAAGCACCTATACCTTTTGGTCCATAAATCTTATGAGATGACATACTCATTAAATCTATATTTAACTCTTTAACATCTATTGGTATATTTCCAGCAGCTTGAACAGCATCTGTGTGGAATATAATATTATGCTTTTTAGCTATTTCTCCTATTTCTTTTATAGGTTGTATAGTTCCTACTTCGTTGTTAGCAAACATTACACTTATTAATATAGTTTTGTCTGTTATTGCTTTTTCAACATCTTCAGCATTTACTCTACCATCAGCATCTACATCTAAGTATGTTACTTCAAATCCATGATGCTTTTCTAAATATTCACAAACATGTAATATACCATGATGTTCTATTTTAGAAGTTATTATATGATTTCCTTTAGCCTTGTTTGCAAAAGCAACTCCTTCTATTGCCCAGTTGTCACTTTCTGTTCCACCAGCTGTAAAGTATATTTCATTTGGTTTTGCATTTATAAGATTAGCTACAGTTTCTCTTGATTTATCTAAAACATTCTTTGCATCTCTCC
>NZ_JBOGBV010000031.1:0-41154 GCF_051656405.1 Paraclostridium sp. | reverse complement strand
TACACTCTATGGATATGCAATATCATGAAAAAAGAGCTAATATGGCAAGATTAGCAGAAGATTCTTTAGCGCCTTTAAAAATAAGCGAAGAAACAAAGTCTTATTTAGATAGAAAAATATTATGTGATATGAATGAAGGCGCTAGACCATATAGACCTAGATACGTATTACCTGACTATGTAAAGTTTATAAAACAAGGTAGTGAGTACTTAGATATGCAGCCACCAAAGGATTTATATGAGGCTGTTAATGCAATGTTAATACTTTATAAATATGTACCATCTATAACTGGGTATCCTGTTTATGTAGGACAAATAGACGATGTATTAGAACCATTTATGGATACTGTAAGTGAAAAAGAAGCTTATAATTTAATAAAAATGCTACTTATAAATATAGATAGAACATTACCTGATGCATTTGTTCATATGAACATAGGACCAAAAGATAGCAGAGTTGGAAGACTAGTGATACAAATAGAAAGAGAACTTAGAAAAGCAATACCTAATGTTACTTTAAAGTGTAGCGAAGAAACTCCAGATGATCTTATAAAGTATGGTATAGAATCAGCTCTTGAAAATATAAAGCCGTATTTTGTAAATCATAAATTAATGACTAATGATTTAGGGGAAGATTATGGTGTAGTTAGTTGTTATAACTCGCTTAGAATAGGTGGAGGAGCACATACGTTAACTAGATTAAATTTAAAAGCATTAGCAGAAGAAAGTAAAGATTATGAAGATTTTATGAATGCACAACTTCCAAAAGCAGTAAAATCATTATCGGAACTTACAAATGCTAGAATTAAATATTTAGTTGAAGAAGTTAAGTTCTTTGAAAGTTCATTCTTAGCAAAAGAAGGGTTAATAGATTTAAATAAGTTTACATCTATGCTAGCTATATATGGAACTTTTGAATGTGTAGAAATGTTTACAGGAAAACAAATGGGTCATGACGAGAGAGCCAATGATGTAGCAGAAGAAATATGCAAACGATTTGCTGAATTAGTTAGAAATGAAGATGCGCTATATTGTGGAGGAACAAAAGGTAAGCATGGAGTTCATGCACAAGGGGGATTAGAATCGGATACAGATACAACTCCAGCAATTAGAATTAAGTATGGATGTGAACCTGATATATTTGATCATATTAATTTATCAGGAAAACTTCATAAGTATTTTGATACAGGATGTAGTGATATATATTTATTTGATGAAACTGCAAAAAATAATATAGATGGGATGCTTAGAGTTGTAAAAGGAGCTCTTGAAAATGGAATAAGAGTATTATCTATAAACAGTGATTCTTCAGAATTTGTAAGAATAACTGGATACTTAGTTAAAAAGACTGATATAAATAAATTTAATGAAGGTAAAAACTTAAGAGAAGACTCAGTTGTTTTAGGTGCATTAAGTATGAAAAATGGAATAGAAGAAAGAAAGGTAAGAACTGTTTAATGAAAGCTCCTGTTAATAAAATTATAAATATGAGCTTTATAGATGGGCCTGGATGTAGGATAAGTATATTTTTGCAAGGTTGCAATATGGAGTGTATATATTGTCATAATCCAGAAACACAAAATATTTGCTTTTCATGTAAAGAGTGTATAGATGTGTGCAAGACAGGTGCACTTACATTTGAAGGCAAAATAAAATATGATAAAAATAAGTGCATAAATTGTGATGAATGTATAGGTGTATGCAAGAAATTTGCCTCACCTAAAATTACTTATTACGATACAACTGAACTATTTAACTATATCAATAAATATAAAAACCTTATAGATGGTATTACATTTTCTGGAGGAGAATGTACTATTTACAGTGACTTTATAGTAGAATTTGCTGATATTATTCATGAAAAAACAAATCTAAATGTTTTTGTTGATACAAATGGAAATATAAACGAAAAAGATATTGAGAAGCTTATAGAACATGTAGATGGATTTATGTTTGACCTAAAGGCATTTGAAGGGGATAATCATATTAAGGTTACAGGAATAGAAAATAATATAGTTTTTAATAATATAAATAAATGTGCTAAGACTAAAAAACTATATGAAATAAGAACTGTATTAATCGAAAATATAAATGATGATTGGGATACATTTATAGATGAGGTTAAATATATAAAAAATTTAAATGAGCATGCTAAATTTAAATTAATACCATTTAGGCAATACGGAGTAAAAGGAGAACTTTCTAATTTTAGAGATTATCCGAAAGAAAAATACATGAAATACCATGAAAAAGCGAAAGAAGTATTAAAAGAGAGAATGATAAACCCTATTATTTAATATAATGAATATATATGTAAACCTAGGTAACAAATTGTTATCTAGGTTTTTTTTATGCAATAAAATAGAGTACGAAAGCTTGGAATTAGCGAAGGACATACATTTATAAAAATAGAAAACTAATTACATGAATAAATGTATGGGGGGATAATATGAAAGAAAAAGTTATAGAAAAAACTATTGAATGGGCAAAGGTTATAACGTTAGCTATATGTATGGGGCTTATAGTTACATATTTTATTGTACCTACAGTTGTAAGTGGAGAATCGATGTATCCAACTTTAAATACTAAGGATTACTTGATAATAAATAAGTTAGCATACAAAACTGGAAATCCAAATAGGGGAGACATAGTAGTATTTAAAACTGACTTGAAAAATAGCGATGGAGAGAAAAAAAGTTTAGTGAAAAGAATTATAGGACTTCCAAATGATCATTTAGTAATAAAAAGTGGTCAAGTCTATATAAATGATAATTTAATAGATGAACCTTATTTAGAAGATACTTACACAGCGGGAGATATAGATATAAAAATACCAAGTGACAGTTATTTTGCTATGGGTGATAATAGATTAGTAAGTAAAGATAGTAGGGATTCAGACGTTGGAGTTGTGAATAAAAATGAAATAGTTGGGGAAGTAAGCATGAGGTTATTTCCATTTAAAGAAGTTGGGACTATTGGATAATTTGTAATATTAAAGTGCGTATTATAATACATATGTATTATAGTACGCATATTTTATTTGTAAATAAAATAATAAGAAATGCTTAATAAAAAAGTCTGAAATGGAAGAAATACTAATAAAAATAGTAAAAAATGTTAAAAAGGCTTTAGAAATTAAACAAAACAATATATAATGTAATTGAGGTAAAATTTTAAATTGGGTATATATTTATAAAATTAGGAGTGTGAGTATATAGTGAATCAGTTAAAAATAACTGAAACAGCATTAAGGGATGGGCATCAGTCTTTAATTGCTACAAGGTTAACCACAGAAGAAATACTACCTATATTAGAAACTATGGACAAGGTAGGATATCACTCTATGGAAGTTTGGGGTGGAGCGACGTTTGATGCATGCATACGTTTTCTAAATGAAGACCCATGGGAAAGATTAAGGGAAATAAGAAAAAGAGTAAAAAATACTAAACTACAAATGCTTTTAAGAGGACAAAATCTTCTTGGATATAGAAACTATGCAGATGATCTAGTTGATAAATTTATTAAACTTTCGCTGGAAAACGGTATCGATATAATAAGAGTATTTGATGCGTTAAATGATGTTAGAAATATCGAAGCATCTGTGAAAGCTATAAAAAAATACGGGGGGCATTGCCAGTGTGCAATTTCCTATACTACAAGTGATGTTCATACAACCGAGTATTATTTAAATCTTTTAAAGGACATGGAATCTATGGGGGCAGATTCTATATGTATAAAAGATATGGCTGGAGTTTTAACTCCGTATAACGCTTATGAGTTAGTCAAAAAGATGAAATCGATAAGTAACCTGCCAATAGAATTACATACGCATTGTACTAGTGGGATAGCAGATATGATATATATGAAAGCTGTTGAGGCTGGAGTAGATATAATAGATACTGCAATATCTCCATTTTCGGGAGGAACATCTCAACCTCCAACAGAATCCTTAGCTGTAACATTTAGCGAAATGGAAAGAAATCCAGAATTAAATATGGAAGCTTTACTAGAAGTTGCAGAATACTTTAAACCTATAAGAGATAAATATATGGAACAAGGTACTTTAAATCCAAAAGTGTTATTAACAGAGCCTCAAACTTTAAATTATAAGGTTCCAGGCGGAATGCTTTCTAATTTACTTTCTCAGTTAAAGCAACAAAATGCAACTGAAAAATACGAAGATGTATTAAAAGAAGTTCCAAGAGTTAGAGCAGACCTTGGATACCCTCCATTAGTTACACCTATGAGTCAAATGGTAGGAACTCAAGCTTTATTCAATGTATTAACTGGAGAGAGATATAAACTAGTTCCAAAAGAAATAAAAGATTATGTAAAAGGACAATATGGAAAAGCTCCAGCACCTATAGATAAAGATATTAAGAAAACAATAATAGGTGAAGAAGAAGTTATAACTATAAGACCAGCAGATCTTTTAGAACCAGAATTTGAAAATATAAAGATTGAAGCTGGAAAATTAGCTAAGTGTGATGAAGATGTATTAACATATGCATTATTCCCACAAGTAGCACCGAACTTCTTAGAAAACAAATACAATCCAAAAAAAGAAGAAGAGTTAAGTGAAGAAAATAAAATTCACTATATAACAGTAACTATGTAGAAAATGGGTGATAATTAATGTTTGGTAATGAAATAAGTATAATGGAAGCTATCAATATAACTATATCTAGTATGACTATAGTATTTTTAACTTTAATATTGATATCTCTTGTATTATCTTCGTTTAAATATATATTTAAAGCAAAACCACAAGTAAAAACAGTTATTAAAAAAGAAGTAGAAAAAGAGCAAATAGCTTTTGACGAAGATGAAGAAGAAGATAGAGTAGTGGTTGCACTTGCAGCATCTATAATGGCAGGTGAGGGAAAAATAAATCCTAATCTTCATGTAAAGAGAATAACAAGAATAAAATAATAGCTATAATAATGAAATTTTTAAGGGAGAGATAAAAATGAGCGCTAAAACATATCACATAACATTAAATGGAAAAGTTTATGAAGTTGAAATTGAAGAAGTTAAAAAAGGAGAAAAACCACAGCCGACAATCCAAGAAAAAGCATCACAACCTAAGAAGGAAGTTCAAGTTGCAGGTTCAGGAGAAGCTATAGATGCTCCAATGCCAGGAACTATAGTAAATATAATGGTTAGTAATGGAGACAAAGTAAAGAAAGGTCAAGTTATAGCTATACTTGAAGCTATGAAAATGGAAAATGAAATAGTAGCTCCAATAGATGGAACAGTTATTTCTGTTGATGTTGAAAAAGGTCAAAATGTAAATCTTGGGGATAGCTTAGTACAAATAGGATAATCGTATAGAAAATAGGGGGCGTTACTGTGTTAGAAATGTTACAGACTTTCTTTGCAAATACTGGATTTGCAATAGTAGATTATAGACAAATAATAATGATTTTAATAGCATGTGTATTTTTATACTTAGCTATAGCAAAGGGGTATGAACCATATCTTTTAATACCTATATCTATAGGTATGCTTCTTGCTAATATGCCAGGAGTTGACTTAATGAAAGCAGCTACCGATTCAGAAAATGGAGGGCTTTTATACTACTTATATCAAGGAACAAAATTAGGAATTTATCCACCTCTAATATTTTTATGTATAGGTGCAAGTACAGATTTTGGTCCGATAATTGCAAACCCTAAAACACTATTACTAGGGGCAGCGGCTCAATTTGGTGTATTCTTTGCATTTATTGGAGCTATATTATTAGGATTTACAGGTCCTGAATCTGCATCTATAGGTATAATTGGTGGAGCAGATGGGCCAACAGCGATATATTTAACAGGAAAATTAGCGCCACATCTATTAGGAACTATAGCTCTTGCAGCATATTCTTATATGGCACTAGTTCCAGTTATACAACCTCCAATAATAAAAGCTTTGACTACTAAAGAAGAACGTATGGTAAAAATGGAACAATTAAGACCTGTTTCAAAGACAGAAAAAATAATATTTCCAATAGTTATAATGATACTAGTTATAGGTTTATTGCCAACAGCAGCACCTCTTATAGGGATGCTTATGTTTGGAAACTTAATAAAGGAAAGTGGAGTGGTTCCAAAGTTAGTTGAAACTGCAACAGGACCTATGCTATACATAATAACTATAATATTAGGATTAACTGTTGGAGCTACAGCAAATGCAGAGACATTTTTAACTTCACAAACGTTAGGAATAACAGCTATGGGACTTTTAGCATTTGCAGTAGGAACAGCAGCAGGAGTTTTATTCGGTAAAATAATGTACAAAGTAAGTGGCGGGAAGGTTAATCCAATGATAGGGGCAGCCGGGGTTTCAGCAGTTCCTATGGCAGCAAGAGTTGTTCAAAAAGTTGGGCAAAAAGAAAACCCTTCAAACTTCTTACTTATGCATGCAATGGGACCTAATGTTGCAGGCGTTATAGGGTCAGCTGTAGCAGCAGGAGTTTTATTACAACTATTTGTTAAATAATAAAAATAAAAGCTATTTTGATATAAGGTATGAGTTCTAGGTTTGGAGCTTCTTATATTGAAATAGCTTTTTAGTTATACTTTTAGTTAACTTAAAAATTTAAACAGTTGACAAAAACCTTTTAATATATGTACAATAAAAATGTAAACTATTTATTTTATATAGTTAACTAATAAGGAGGATATATGAAACTAAACACTAAAGAATTAATAATTTGTGCCATGTTTGCAAGTATAACAGCTATTTTAGCCCAAATTGCCATACCCCTTCCATTTTCAACAGTGCCACTTACTATGCAAGTATTTGCAGTAACAATAAGCGGAGTAATACTTGGTTCTAAAAAAGGATTTGTAACTCAGGTTATATATATATTATTGGGAGCTATAGGAATGCCTGTATTTGCACAAATGAGCGGAGGAGCTGGTATATTATTTGGATATACAGGTGGATTTATAATGGCTTTTCCATTAATGGCATTGATAATAGGATATGTAAGTGATAAATATGATTCTATATTACCTATAATGATATCTATGATTGTATCTCTTATGATAAATTATACTATAGGAACATTATGGTATTCATTTATAGCTGGAGTTGGATTTATGGAAGGATTTATGGTGTGTGTAGTACCTTTCATATTAGTAGACTTACTTAAAGTAGCACTAGCTACCACTATTGGAATAAACGTAAAAAGAAGAATTAAAAGAGAGGCATTTTTATGTTAGAGATTAGACCTCACCATCTTTTTTGTATGAAAGCTTTTATAGGAAGAGGTTACAGTAAAGACTTCACTGATAATATGACAGATATTATTTTTAGTTTAAATAAATCTAAAAATCAAGATATAAAAATTACAGCTAACTTAGATAGTGTATGTTATAAATGTCCTAATAATATAGATTATAAGTTTTGTACTACAGATAAAGAAGTAATTAAAATGGATAAGAATATAATGAATTATTTCAATATAGCAGAAGGTATATATAAATATGAAAAAATTGAAAATTTGATATATAATAATATAAGTGAAGAGATAATCGAAGAAGTTTGCAAAAACTGTAGTTGGTATAAAAAGACAAACTGTAAAGAACTTATACTATTAAAATCAAAAGGAGAACTTTTAGTAAATGGTAAGTAGTACATTTAATACAAATGAAATAATAACTATTGTTATGGCGATGATTGAAGATATAAAAAATGAATCAATTTATGGTATAGAAAGTGACGAATTAAATATACCTAATGATATAAGTGAAAAAATAGATAATCTAGATGATATGGAATGTGAGAAATTTTTTTGCTTAATAGATGCGATATCTAATAAAGTATGTAATTTGAAAAATGGAGAACTTCATGAATTAAATATTATTCATAAGGAAATTATTGAATTTTCAAGTGTTTATCTTAAGGAATATATGATTTGAATTAAAAGTGTTATCTAAAATATTTTAGATAACACTTTTATTGTATATGTTTAAATATAGAAAAAATTTACTCTTTATAATAAAATATACATATAAACATTATGGAGGAAAAATTATGAAAATACTTGTTGTAGAAGACAATTTAAGTTTATTAAAAAGTATTAAAAAAGAATTAGAAAATCACTTTCAAGTTGAGTGCACAGGTAATGGTGAAGATGCATATTTTCTTATAAAACAAAATATTTATGATCTTGTAGTATTAGATTTAATGCTTCCTGGGATGGATGGAATTCAAATATTAGATAAAATACGTAAAGAAAATGAAGATGTATTGGTTTTGATTTTAACAGCAAAAGAAAGTTTAGATGATAAAGTTAAAGCATTTATGTTAGGTGCTAATGATTATTTAACTAAACCATTTTATATGGAAGAATTAGTAGCTAGAATATATGCAATGTTAAGAACTAAAGGCAAAATTGATAATAAAAATACTTTAGAGTTTAAAGGTCTAAAGCTTGATTTAAATAAAAAAATCGTAACTATAGATGACAATGATATAGAAATTCCAAATAAACAATTCAACTTACTAGAATATTTACTTTTAAATAAAGGAACGATATTGTTAAAAGAGCAAATTTTTGATAGGATTTGGGGGATGGAAAGTGATTCAACTATAGATATAGTGGAAGTATATATAAGTAATCTTAGAAAAAAGCTAAGTAAATATGGGTATCATAAATACATAATCACAAAACGAAGAGTGGGGTATATGTTTGATGATAAATAATGATATTTTATATAGCACTAGAAAAAACCTTATAAAAATAAATATAGCTGTTGTTGGTAGCTTTTTAATAATATTTTCACTTTGTATATATAGTTATTTTAAGGTTCAAACATATAATAATGTAGATACACACTTAAAAGAAGAATTAGAATATATAGGAATGCAACTGGATGTAAATAATCTATATTCTACTCCTAAATTATTAGATCCTAAAAATATGGTATATATATACAAAGATAGCAAGGTGAAATTCTTTACTCCAAATGGTTATTTTAAAGATTCTATACCATATAATAACAGTAATGGATTAGGATTTAATACCTACAAACACAGCTCATATACATTTAGAGAGCTTAAATTTAATGTAAATGGATATACAATTCAAATTATAAGAAATATAGATTCTGAAATGGGACTTTTAAATAAACTATTAATTGTATTTTTTATAGGAACAGTTTTAGCTATAGTAACGACTTATTTCATAGCTTTATATTTAACAAAAAAAGCACTTATTCCAATTGAAAAAACATGGAGTAATCAAGTTAAATTTATACAAGATGCATCTCATGAACTGAGAACACCTATAACTATAATTTCATCTAAATTAGAAAGTTTATTAAAAACCCCTGAAAATTCTATAAGTGATGAAATTGAAACTATTGCAGATGCAATGAAAGAAAATCGAAGATTAAAAAAAATGGTAAACGATTTACTAGATTTAACGAAAGAAGAAAGTATAACAAAATTTAATCTAGAGGAATTTGATGTATATGAATTAATAAAAAATATAAGTAATGACTACATTGAAATTTCAGATATACATGGAAAGAAATTTAGTTATAGTTTTAATGGGAATAACCATTTTATAGTAAGTGATAAATGCAAGTTAAGACAGTTGTTAATAATTTTTATAGATAATGCATTTAAATATACAAATGAAGGTGACGATATAAATATAAGTGTAAATAATAAAGAAAATATATGTATCATATCTATAAGAGATAGTGGAATAGGAATTGATGAAAAAGATATAAATTTAGTTTTTGATAGATTTTTTAGAAGTGATGCTGTGAGAGAAAGTGGAATTGATGGATCGGGAATAGGTCTTAGTATTGCAAATATGATTGTAAAGAGTTTAAAAGGAAATATAAAAGTTTATTCTAAACTGAATGAGGGTACAGAATTTAATATAACTTTACCTAAAAAGCTAAAAAATAATTGATTTAGAAAACAGTGTATGGGTATAATTAGAATATCTTAATAAGAGTAATTAATTTACAGAAATGTGATAAAGTTACAGAATAAAAGTTCTTTATAACATATAATATAATAAAGAATAAAACAGTAAAAATTAAAATAAATATATAGATATATTAGGAGGAAAATATTATGGCTAAAATAATAAATACAGGGAATTTTAGAGGAGCAGTAGAAGATAATCAAGGTGTTGTAGTTGTAGACTTTTTTGCAACATGGTGTGGTCCTTGCAAAATGTTAGCTCCAGTATTTGAAAGTGTTTCAGCAGAATTAAATAATGCTAAATTTGTAAAGGTTGATATAGATGAAAGTCTAGAATTAGCTCAAAAATTTGGAATATCAACAGTTCCAACTATGATGATATTTAAAGATGGTAAAGTAGTTGATAAATTAGTTGGATTTATGCCAAAAGAAAGTTTAAAAGCTAAAGTAGAAGCTCATTTATAAAGTTTATTAAATGATTAGACTTATTAGGGTGCTAAGTTATATTAGCACCCTAAATTACATATATTTAATGGGTAAACAATTTGAAAGAAGGTGGATTTAATGAGATATGATATAGCTGTAATAGGAAGCGGTCCAGCAGGAATCTCTGCAGCGATAAATGGAACGATAAGAAATAAAAAAGTAATTTTATTTGGAAATGATGATTTAAGTGCTAAATTAGTTAAAGCTCCATCAATAGATAATTATTTAGGATTTTATGATATAAGTGGAAATGATTTAAAGGATAAGTTTAAAAAACATTTAGAAGATATGAATATTGAAATTACTAAGTTAAAAATAAATAATGTATATGCTATGGGAGAGTATTTTACATTAATGGCTGGAGATGAGATGTTTGAAGCTAGCACTGTTATAATAGCAACAGGTGTTGAATATGGAAAGCCTATAAAAGGTGAAGAAGAATTTTTAGGAAAAGGTGTAGGATACTGTGCAACTTGTGATGCACCATTATATAGAGATAAAAATGTTGCAGTAATAGGTTATAATCATGAGGCTGAAGAAGATGCAAACTTCTTGAGTGAAATTGCAGCTAAAACATATTTTATACCTATGCATAAAAATGAACTTAATTTAAATGAAAATATAGATGTTATAAAAGATTTTCCACTTGAGATACAAGGCGATAATCTAGTTAATAAATTGAAGCTTAGAAATCAAGAATTAGATGTTGATGGTGTATTTGTTATGAAAGATAGTGCTTCTCCAAAGGCTTTAGTTCCAGGAATAGAAACTGAAGGAGTGCATATAAAAGTTAACATAAATATGGAAACTAATATACCAGGATGCTACGCTTGTGGTGATTGTGCAGGTAAGCCATATCAATATTTAAAATCAGCAGGTCAAGGTCAAATAGCTGCACTTAACGCAGTTAGCTATTTGGATAAAAAGAAGAGAGAAAGTCTAAAATAAAAACATAAAAAAACCTCCTTTTATTTTAAAAGGAGGTTTTTTTATGAATTATATAAATTAATTGTCTAGTGTTCTTGTATTTTTTAGATTAATTGCGATTATAATTGCACAAACGGTTAAAACTATAGTTGCACATAATCCAGCTTCTGGGCCAAAAACTCCCCCTGATATAATTTCACTTCCTCTTAATTTAAAATCAAAAATAGAACCTATTAAAGCTTTACCTCCACTGACCTCGAATCCAAAAACATTTCCTTGAGAAAAGTTCCAAGCTGCGTGAATTCCGCATACACCCCATAAATCATTTGTTTTTATTACATACATACCTAGGAATAACCCAACTAAAATTATATTAAGTACAGCAACAAATGTTATACCTGGATTAGCTAAATGGACAACTCCAAAGAAAACCGAAGATACTATTAGCCCTACTACAGGAGTATATCTTGCTCCTAATATATTCATAAGCCAACCTCTAACAACTATTTCTTCATTTGCACTTTGAATCATCCAAGCCGGTATAATAAGTAAAACATTTGATAAGGCAAAAGTTCCGATTGCTTGCTTTGGAATATTATCAACGGTAATAGAACCAAATAAGTATAATAAAGCTACAGTTGAAGTCATCATCAAAAGGCCTATGCAAAATCCTTTTAGATATTTTATAATGAAATTATTGCTAGTAAAACCTATAGAAGAGAATTTTCGCTTTTCAATAAGTTTAACCCATAAAAATACCATTAATATAGTTGGTAAAGTTAGTAGTATATGTTCTAAAAATAAGTTTGCAAAATTAGTACTTAGATTCAAAATTGAAGTTAATTTGGCAAATGGGTTATATATAAAAGGTATTAAGAATTCTCCTAAAATTTGACCAAATATTATCATTAAAAGTGCTAAGATTGGACCTAGAATGATATTTGCTAAATATTTACTTTCTTTTGCTTTAATAAATAGATTGTTCTTTGGTAAAAACAAATCTATCACCTCCTATTGTTAATATTTGTATATAAACTTATAATATGCTTTGATTTAACAAATTTTAAAACTTTATTAAATTAGAAAAATATTATAGTAGAAATAAAAAAACATATATGCTATTATAATTAATACCAGGTAATAATACTTTGCTATTATATTAAACTATAATACAAGGGAGTATTATACTTATAAAGTTCTAGTTTTGGAGGGATTTAAATGAGTAATATAAAATTGGTATGTGACAGTTTGTCGGATATACCCAAAGAATTGATAAATAAATATGATATACATGTAGTTCCATTAACTGTTATATTTGACAATAAAGAGTACATTGATGGAGTAGATTTAAGCAAAGAAGAGTTTTATAAAATGTTAAGAAATAGTGAAAATACGCCTAAAACATCTCAATGTACATATATACAATTTTTAGATACTTTTAAAAAATATATAAGTCAAGATAAAGAAATACTTTATATAGGAGGCTCATCATCTGCATCAGGGACACTGCAAAGTGCGACTATGGCAAAAAACGACTTAGATGGAGAAATATATATTTTTGATACAAAAAATTTATCTATAGGTAGTGCTTGCTTTGCTATATCAGCAGCAGAAATGATTGAAAATGGAGAGCCTATATCTAATATAATTAATCATCTGCAAGAAATTAAGAAAAGTATAAACATATTTTTTACTGTAGATACATTAGATTATTTACAAAAGGGTGGAAGGTTGTCTTTAGCAAAAGCTACTATAGGAAATATGTTAAATATAAAGCCGATTCTTTCTGTAGAAGAAGGTCTTGTAAAGGCTGTAGGGCAAGTAAGAGGTAAAAAGCAAGTTTTAAATAAAATAATAAATATAATAAAAGAAAATATAGGTAATGATTTAAGTAACAAAAGAGTAATACTTACTTATGGAGATAATGAACTTGAGCTTTCTTCATTTAAAGATAAAATAGAAGAAGAGTTCGATGTAAGTGAGATAATAATTGAAAATGTTAGTTCAAGTATATGCTCACATACAGGACCTGGCATAATAGGTATAGTTTGTTCTGATATATAAAAAGACTGTTTCAAATTAATTTGAAACAGTCTTTTTGATAAATTAAGCTAAGCCAAACAAATTAAATATACAAGTTGTTGAGAAACATACTATAAACGCAACTAGAGTAGGCATTAAAAATCCAACTGTAGTCCATTTAAGGCTTTGTGTTTCCTTTTTTATTGTCCATAGTGTTGTTGCACAAGGCCAATGCAAAAGGCTAAACAGCATTGTATTTATAGCAGTTAAATAAGTCCAGCCATTATCTTTCAAAACCTCTCCAAGTGCATTTATACTATCAAACTCAATCATAGAACCTGTTGCCAAATAAGACATTAATAGTATCGGGATTACAATTTCATTTGCTGGGAATCCTAAAATGAATGCAAGCAATATAAACCCATCAAGTCCAATTAAGCTTGCGATTGGATCTAAAAAGCTTGCTACATGGGATAATATACTCATATCACCTATATAAATATTTGCAAATACCCATGTAATAAGGCCTGCAGGGATTGCAACTACGATAGCTCTACCCAATACAAAAATAGTTCTATCTATTATAGATGTGTATATAACCCTACCGATTTTTGGTGTTCTATAAGGTGGAAGTTCTAATGTAAAAGTTGAAGGGACTCCTTTTAACAGTGTTTTAGATAAAATATAAGAAACTAGTAAAGTAGTCACAATTCCAAATATTATACAAAGGGCTATACAAAGGGCAACAATAGTACTGCTCACAAAAGAGTTTTTGATAAAACATGTGAAAAAAATTGTAGCTATAGCTATTAATGTTGGGAAACGTCCATTACAAGGTACAAAATTATTTGTAAGTATAGCAATTAGTCTTTCTCTAGGAGAATCTATGATTCTGCACCCTATAACACCAGCTGCATTACATCCAAATCCCATACACATAGTTAAGCATTGTTTACCATGGCAACAAGCTTTTTTAAACATATGGTCTAGGTTGAAGGCCACTCTAGGTAAGTATCCAAAATCTTCAAGCAGAGTGAATAATGGAAAAAATATTGCCATAGGAGGAAGCATAACTGAAATAACCCATGCAAGAGTTCTGTACATGCCATAACTAATCATTTCGTTTAACCACAAAGGACATTGAATAGATGATAAAAAGTTATATAAAAGAGGTTCAAATTTAAACAAAAAATTAGATAGTAGGTTTGATGGCACATTGGCGCCTTCAATAGTAATCCAAAGAATTATACAAAGCATTAAAAGCATTAACGGTAATCCAAGTATTTTAGATGTAATTATTTTATCGATTTTTTCATCCCTGTGGAATTTGCTTTTATTTTGTATGATAACACTTTTATCATAAAGTTCTTTTGCATATTCATACATATTCATACTCATAGAATCTCTAATTGAAATTTTATTAATATCTTCTGGTAATTTTGCTTTTATTTTATCTATTTCAGTTTTGTAGTCTCCATTTATATAATTATTCATAGAGTCATATATACTAGTATCTCCATCAATTAATCTAAGCCCTAGCCATCTAGATTTTATATAAGGTATATTTGAAGATAAATCGCTTTCTATAATTTTTAATAAATCCTCTATATTTTCATTATACTTTATGATCTTATTATTATAGTTATAAGAATTAGTTACGACTGAATCTAAAGTTTCAAGTAAATTATCCATACCTTCACCGTTTCTAGCTGATGTTAAAACAACAGGAATTCCAAGTTTATTTTCTATAATTTCTTTATTTATAAAAATACCTTTTTTTCTTGCTTCATCAACTAGATTTATACAAAGTATAACATTATCTGTAAGTTCCATTACTTGAAAAGCTAAATTTAAATTACGTTCTAATGAAGTAGCATCAGCTACTACAATGACTGCATCTGGATTTCCAAAGCAAGCGAAATCACGAGCTACTATTTCTTCTTGGGATGCAGCAAATAAAGAATAAGTACCTGGTAAATCAATTAAAGCAAAATCTTTTGAATTATATTTAAAGTCCCCTCTAGCTGTACATACTGTTTTTCCCGGCCAATTTCCAGTATGTTGCTTAAGTCCAGTTAAATAATTAAACACAGTGCTTTTTCCGGTATTAGGATTTCCAGCAAGTGCTATTATATATTGATTATCTTTTTTATCTATATTAAACATATCTTTTAATGATTTTATCTTAGTTGAATTATAAGTTAACCCCATAATTTTATCCCCCCTTTAAATTTAAGGTTTATATATATGAAACTAAAATTTTTTGACCTTCTTCTTTTCTAAGTGCAATCATAGCACCTCGTATATTATATACAGTTAAATTATCTTTAGGACCACGTCTAACTACATCTATTAAAGCACCATTAGTTAAACCAAGCGCTAACATTCGCTCTCTTAGGTAACCTTCTGATAAAAGTCCTTCTACCTTAACGGTGCTACAAATATCTACATCAGTAAGTTTTACCATAAAAATACCTCCATTTTAATAAAAGTAAGAAAAAATTTTAGTTTAAGCTAAATTTCTTACAATAAATATTATGAAAAATTTTATGAGGATGTTACATTAATTTAGAATATATTACATGAAAATCTAATATAGTAGATATGAGATTGGATTTAGGAGGAGAAAGTTTGAGGGATCTTAATCAGTTTTATACATTTAAAGAATATATGAAAGATAATAGTCTAAGCCCTAATGAAGAAGACTATATTGAAATGATTTATAGATTACAAAGTGAAAATGAAAATGTAAAAATAAAAGATTTATCAAAAGCTTTAAATATAAAACCATCATCTGTAAGTAACATGGTAAGAAAGTTACAGCAAAAAAAATTATTAACACATGAACTTTATGGATCGATAAATTTAAGTGATTTAGGGGAAGATATGGGGAAAAAATTTTTAGAAAGACATAATACTATATACGAATTTTTAAAATTAATTGGATTGGATGAATACTTGCATGAAGAAACGGAAAAAATAGAACATACAATAAGTTTAGAAACTTTAGTAAGAATAAATAATTTGATTAATTTTTTAAAAGAAAATGAAGAGATATTGGAAAGGTTAAAAGTATATCAAAATTTGTAAAACATATTACATATATTAGTTGAAAATTATTAAATTGAAAAATATTACAATAATGTAACTGTGAAAATCTTAATTAATGATATAACATATATAAGGTAAATAATAATTATATTTATAAAAATTCAAATGAATAATATGTAGTTTTAATTTAGCAAAAAATAATTAATTCAAAAAACATATCAAAATCATATAGATTTCACATTGAAAAACTACAATTAGAGTTAAGAAGGAAGTGAGAGGATATGACTATAGTTTTAATAACTGCAGTTTTATTAGTATTAATGTACGGATTATATGTTGCTGCATATATATCTGAAAACGTAGTTGATGACAGTATATAATAGAAAGATAATATATAAAAAGCCTTAGAAATTTTCCTAGGGCTTTTATTTTTTAATCTATATTTGTATAAAAAGCTATACCGATACTTCCGGGGCCAACATGAAGACCGATTACAGGTCCTATAGATTGTATTTTAACAGTAGTATTTAATTTTTTTTCTAAATAACTAGCAAGTTGAAGACCTTCCTCCTCACAATTTATATGGTGGACTATCACGTCTCCAAGACCTTTATTATCAATTTCTTCAAAAAATGTAGATACTAACTTTTCTATAGCTTTTTTTCTAGTTCTTATTTTTGTAAAAACAGAAGTTGTACCATCTGTAACTGTTAAAATAGGCTTTATTTGCAATATAGAACCTAAAAGAGCTGAAGCACTTCCTATTCTGCCTCCTTTTTTCAAATAATCTAGAGTATCAGGGGAGAATATAAATTTACTATTAGACAAAACTTTATTTGTTCTATCTATAACTTCATCCATAGATTTACCATCAATTGCTAAACGAGCAGCTTCAATAACTGCAAATCCCATTTGCATACAGTTTGTCTTTGAATCTATTATATTAATATCTGCATTAGGGTAGTCTTCTAAAATCATATTTTTTATTAAGTTAGCACTAGAATATGTCCCACTCATATTTGAAGATAGAAAAATTCCTAAAATAGAATCACCATTTTCTACTATATTTTTAAATACATTTAGCATTTCATCTGGAACTGGTTGAGATGATTTAGGTATCTCAGATAAAGTATCCATTTTAGTATAGAAAGTTTTATTATCTAAGTCTAACTCACGGAAACTTTCATTATCCATAAAAACATTAAGAGAGACTACCTTTATATCAAATTTTTCTATGTATTCAGCAGGTATGTAAGATGTACTATCTGTAATTATTTTAATACCCATAAAAACCTCCTTCTATATATATAAATATATTTATAAAAACTGCGATAATTCATTATATAATAAAATGATTGGATTGTAAAATATAATAAGGCACTATACAGTGCCTCTTATTATATGATATTATTTACAATTTTTGCAGATACCATGAAGTATAACAGTACAAGATGTAATTTCTATATCGAGTTCGTTGGAAATAGCTGAAGGAATATTCTTTAATATATCTGAATGAATGTCTTGTATGTTTCCACAAACGTCACAAATCATATGGTTGTGTTCTATTACGTTAGCATCAAATCTATCGGGAAGACCAGGCATACTAACTTTTTGAATATAACCGTGATTTACAAGTTGAGATAAGTTTCTATAAACGGTACCTAAACTTAAGTTTGGATTATCTTTTTTTAGATAATCATATATAAAATCTGCAGTAGGGTGAACCGTGTTGTCCTTAACGGCGTTTAATATAAGTTCTCTTTGTTTTGAAAATTTCAAAATACCACCTGCTTATCATTGTTTTTATCATAAATATACCCTAAAGAGTTAATTTATAATCAAATTATATTATAAACTAAAATTAAAAATAATAAAATAGAGTAGCCTAATAATTAAGCTACTCTAGGATTATGTGAATTGAGAAATGGCAATAAAATATTATTTAGTAAAGTGTCTTTCTAGTAGACCTAAGAATGCTTTACCATGTCTAGCTTCATCTTTACACATTTCATGAACTGTATCATGTATGGCATCAAGTCCTAACTCTTTAGCTCTTTTAGCTATTTTTAATTTTCCTTCAGTTGCACCGTATTCAGCTTCAACTCTAGCTTTTAAGTTGGCTTGCGTATCAGCAACAACAACTTCTCCTAATAATTCAGCAAATTTAGCTGCATGCTCAGCTTCTTCAAATGCTATTCTTTTATAAGCTTCAGCTACTTCTGGGAAACCTTCTCTATCAGCTTGACGGCTCATAGCTAAATACATACCAACTTCTGTACATTCTCCAACGAAGTTAGCTCTTAAACCTTCAACTATTTCAGCATCTATACCTTGAGCAACACCTATTCTATGCTCGTCAGCCCAAACCATTTCTCCTGACATTTCATTAAACTTATCAGCTCCAACTTTACAAACTGGACAGATTTCTGGAGCAGTTTCTCCCTCGTGTATATATCCACATACTGTACAAACAAATTTTTTCATTATATATTCCTCCTTGAAATTAAAAGTAATAATCATTACTATTATTAACTATGAATTAATGATACAATAAAGTTATAACTCTGTCAACAGTTTTAAATTAAATAAATTATAAATAATGCCGCAATATTTATAAAAGAAGAGACTAATAGATGTGAAAAATATGCATAATAAGTATAAATAGAAGAAATAGTTAGAGAGGTGTTTTAAATATGGAAGGTTCAATAAAATCAAATATAGATAAACTAAAAGTTATTCCATTAGGTGGACTTGGAGAAATAGGAAAAAATATAACAGCGATAGAGTATAAAGATGAAATAATTATTATAGATGGAGGCTTATCATTTCCAGATGAAAATATGTATGGTGTAGATTTATTAATTCCGGATATATCTTATTTAATAGAAAATAAAGATAGAGTTAAAGGTATGTTTGTTACCCATGGGCATGAAGATCATATTGGGGCTATTCCATACATATTAAAGCAAATAAATATGCCTGTATACGGAACTAAGTTAACTATAGGCCTAATTGAAAATAAGTTAAGAGAACATAATATATTAGATATATGTACTTTAAATTCAGTAGAAGATAAACAGTTAGTTCAGTTAGAATATTTTAAAATTGAATTTATAAGTGTAACTCATAGTATTGCGGATGCATGTGCTATTTGCATACATTCACCGATAGGAGTAATACTCCACACTGGAGATTTTAAAGTTGATTACACTCCTATAGATGGGAGGAGGATGGATTTAGAGAGTATATCTAAAATAGGGAAAAAAGGCGTATTATTGTTATTAGCTGATAGTACAAATGTGGAAAGAAAGGGACATTCGTTATCTGAAAAAACCATAGGAGAAACATTAGATAGAATCTTTAATGGTAGATTAGGAAGGATAATAGTGGCAACATTTGCGTCTAATATACATAGAATGCAACAGATTGTTAATGCATCTGTAGCTAATAATAGAAGAGTTGTATTTAGCGGACGTAGTATGGAGAATGTATCAGCTGTTGCTATAGAGCTTGGATATTTAAATATTCCTGATGGTTATAAGATAAGCATTGATGAAATGGAAGATTATAATAATGATGAAATAACTATAATAACTACAGGGAGCCAGGGAGAAGCTATGGCAGGACTAGCTAGAATAGCTTTTGATACGCATAAAAAAATAAAAATAAAAAATAATGACTTATTTATAATATCAGCTTCACCTATACCTGGAAATGATAAACTTATTTCAAAAGTTATAAACCAGTTATATAGAAAAGGAGCAGAAGTAATATACAAAGATTTAGAGGCTGTACATGTTTCAGGGCATGCATATCAAGAAGAATTGAAACTTATACATACATTGGTTCATCCAAAGTTTTTTATGCCGGTTCATGGTGAGTATAGACATTTAGTACACCATAAAAATTTAGCAATTAAATTAGGAATGAAAAAAGAAAATATATTTATTTTAGATAATGGAGAAGTTCTTGAATTAAATAAAAAAAACGCTAAAAAAAATGGAAAGGTAAGAGTAGGGACTGTATATGTAGATGGTATAGGAGTTGGAGATGTAGGGAATATAGTTTTAAGGGATAGAAAATATTTAGCAGAAAATGGGATGATGACAATTGTTATAGGTATAGACAAAGAAAGCAAGTCTATAGTAGCAGGTCCAGATATAATAACTAGAGGATTTATATATGCAAGGGAAGCTACAGATTTAATAGATGATGTAAAAACTATTGTATTAAATGAAGTTGAAAAATGCTTAGAAAATGATGTATTAGAGTGGAGTGTAATGAAATCTCGAGTGAAAAAAGCTGTTGATAGACATCTGTATATCAAATTAAAGAGAGGAACTAGTATATTCCCTATAATTGTAGAAGTATAATATAGAAATAAAAAAAGGAGTTGCATATGCGACTCCTTTTTTATAAATTATTTACTAGCTTGTCTAGATTTATTATATCTTAATCTTTCATTTTCATTTAAGAATCTTTTTCTTAATCTTATAGCATCTGGAGTTATTTCAACTAACTCATCATCACCTATAAACTCTAAAGCTTCTTCTAAAGTGAAATGTTTAGCAGGGTTTAACTTAACAGCATCGTCAGTACCAGAAGAACGAACGTTAGTTAACTTTTTGTTTTTACATGCATTAACAACCATATCGTCTTTTCTTGAGTTCATACCGATTATCATACCTTCGTAAACATCAACACCTGGATCAACGAACATTGAAGCTCTTTCACTTAAAGCAGCTAAAGAATAAGCCATAGTAGTTCCAGGTCCGTGAGCAACTAAAACTCCATTAGTTCTTCCTGGTATAGCACCTTTATGTTCTTCGTATCTTTCAAATGATCTAACTATAGTTCCTTCTCCACGAGTATCATTTATAAACTCACTTCTATAACCTAGAAGACCTCTAGTAGGAGCTATAAATGTTATTTTAACATAATCCCCTTCTATTTCCATAGCTTCCATCATAGCTTTTCTTAAGTTTAATTTATTTATAACAGTTCCTGAGTAAGTTTCTGGACAGTTAACTATAACTTTTTCCATTGGTTCCATTAGCTTACCATCTTCTTTATGAAGTAAAACTTCTGGCTTAGATACAGCTATTTCATATCCTTCACGTCTCATGTTTTCAAGTAATATAGATAAATGAAGCTCTCCACGTCCAGATACTCTATATCCGTCACTAGTATCCATTGGCTCAACTTTAAGCCCAACGTTAACTTCTAATTCTTTATCTAATCTATCTTTTATATGTCTAGTTGTAACGAACTTACCACTCTTACCACAGAATGGAGAATCATTAACTAAGAAGTTCATAGATAATGTTGGCTCTTCTATGTGTATCATTTCCATAGGTTTTGGAGCATCCGGATTACATATAGTTTCACCTATAGATATATCTGGCATACCAGCTACAACAACTATTTCACCTGAACCCACTTCGTCTTTTTCAACTTGAACTAAGCCTTCGTAAACTGTAAGTTTAGATATTTTTCCTCTAGCAACAGTTCCATCAGCTTTACAGATAGAAACTTGAGAACCATTTTTAACAGTTCCTTTGTAGACTCTACCTATACCAAGTCTACCTACATAATCATCATATGCAAGAGCTGATACTTGAAGTTGTAAATCTTCAGCGTCATAATCAGGGTAAGCAGAAACATGGTTTATTACTGTTTCAAATAATGGAGAAAGATCAGTACTATCATCATCCATTTCTAATTTAGCTATACCTTGCTTAGCTACTCCGTATATTATAGGGAATTCACATTGCTCATCATTTGCATTTAAGTCCACGAATAAGTCAAATACTTCGTCTACTACTTCTTCTGCTCTTTGATCACTTTTGTCTATTTTATTTATGAATAATATAGGTCTTAAACCTAACTCTAATGATTTTTGTAAAACGAATCTAGTTTGAGGCATTGGCCCCTCACTAGCATCTACTAGTAATACAACTGTATCAACAGTTTTTATAACACGCTCAACTTCAGAAGAGAAGTCACTATGTCCTGGAGTATCTACTATATTTATTTTATAATCATTATAGTTTATAGCACAGTTTTTAGAGTATATTGTTATACCTCTCTCTTTTTCTAGGTCATTACTATCCATTACACAATCTTTTACAACTTCGTTATCTCTGAAAACTCCTGATTGAGATAAGAAGGCATCAACTAATGTTGATTTACCAGCATCGACATGGGCGATAACTGCTATGTTTATTATTTTGTTTTTGTTTGTCATTGTCAAAAACTCTCCTTCCGATATTAAATAACTGATTAAGTATACCATATACAAAAGAAATTGTAAAACTAAAAAAATGAGTATTTACAATGATAAGGTTATCCTAAATTGTAAAATAATATTACTATATATGTAATTTAAAAAAATTGGAATTGTTAAATTGAAAATTGTTTTGTCTAATTTTAGAGTTTTGTAATCGTTGACTATATATTTTAGTTAAAATATAATATATTTATATTGATGAAAGGAAATTTTATTTATGTCACAAATAACAAAAAAAGCTTTGGCCTCATCATTAAAAAGTTTAATGAACACAACATCGTTAAATAAAATTACAATTAATGATATTGTACAAGATTGTGGTGTAAATAGACGCACATTTTATTATCATTTTAAAGATATCTATCTATATTAAGTAAACTGTATACTCCCATCATTGCTGAGCGAACAGAGTACTCAACAGTAAATACACAATCACCAGGTATTTCAACGAATTGACCTAAAAATGCAAAGTTTACACTTCCTTTGGGTACAACATCTGGGCGGTCTCCTTTTATACGAGGCATAAACTGGCTAGTAACATATGGCATCATGCATGGGATAACATTAATTGTAGCTAAAATTTCTGGAATGTCATTTTCTAATCCCATATGATATAAAAGTTCCATTGCTAACTCAGAACCTGTACAATCGCACATTTTCTTTTTAACAAAGTTACCAATATTATCAGGGAAAAGGCCATAAGCCCATAATACAATAACATCTTTAGGTTGATTTATAAAATGAGGTTGTCTATTACAAGTTATACTCAATAGCCAATTAGAATCCTTTATAGTTATAATTCCCCCTGTAACAACTTTTCCTGAATATGGATCTCTTCCAGTTAGATCTTGAAGTTTCTTTATTAATTTAGAATCTTTGCATGTTATAGTAAATGATTCCCACTTACTTTTGTCTATATCACTACAAAATACTTCTGGATTTCCAAATGATGGATGATTTTTAGATATATTTTTCCATAAAGTCCAACAAGCTCCTTCATCTAAGTTTAAAACAGGTGCAGTGTCCATATTTCCAATAGTTGAATTTTCTGTCATAGACCCTGTCGTAATAAAAACTAAATCATTTTCTGTTATATTAATTACCTCTTTGTTTTTACCTCTTAATAAATGTATAGCTGTAACTTTTTTTATATCTTCATTAATTTCCATACTTAAATTTGTGACTTGAGAATTTAAATTAAATATAACACCTTTAGATTTTAACCAATTCTTTAAAGGTAGTATAAAAGAATCATATTGATTATATTTGCTAAACATAATGTTTTTCATTGAATTCATACCTGGAAGCAGATGGATGAAACGTTCCATGTATCTTTTCATTTCTACAACACTATGCCAAGTTTCAAATGCAAACATAGAACGCCAAAAACACCACATATTAGTATCAAAGAAAGATTTATCGAAAAATTGATCAACTGTAGTTGGGCCTAGTTCATCTTCTGTTGCAAGAAAAAGTTTAGCTAGTTGTTTTATATGCAAATCATTTAGGCCAAGAGATGAAAAGTCGCCCTTTTCTCCACAGTTTTCTAAAATTCTACAAGTAGATTCATTAGGATCTTTAATATTCAACTCTCTAAATTCTTCTAAAATACTTATATTTGGATCATCTAAAGATAGGATACTAGAAAATAAGTCCCAAGTACATTCGTAGTGTTCTTCCATTTCGCGTCCACCACGAATTAAATAACCATTTTCAAAACTACCACATCCATCCATAGCACCACCAAGAATATCTGTTTCCTCTAAAATCGTAATATGATTACCATCCATGTGACCATCTCTAATTAAAAATACAGCTGCAGCTAAAGAGGATATACCTCCTCCTATTAAGTATGCATTTTTGTTTTCAATATAATTGGGTTTTAAAGTTTTAATATTTTGAAAGTTACCCATTATAATACACCACCATAATTTATTAAATTTCCTTATAAGTAAGAGTAGTTAAATTTTAAAAGATTATAAATAAACAAATTCAATTAAGTGTGTAAAGTTATCACATTTAATTGAATTTGTTCAATAAAAAATTCGCTTCACTCATGTCGCTCAAATTTCATGTCGTCAACGTCCACTCGGTAAACTCGTGTCCCGTTACTCAAACGACTTCGTCCGTTGCTCAAAATGTCATTTTTTACTTTCACTAATATTTTGATGTACTATACTTCATAAGTTATACACATATATTCGTTAATCATAAATTCCTTAAGCGTAAAAAATGATGCCGTTTAGTGGCATCATTTTTAAAAGACTATTTACCTTCATTTTTAGTATCTAGTTTAACTCTAAAAATTAATCTTTTCAAAGCACTATATTCAAATGGAATAAGAGGATATAAGTAGCTTTTTCCAGTGATTGTTTTATTTGTCATTAGAAGTACAAGTGAAATTATTAATCCAGCCACAAATCCCCAAATATTAAATGCAGCTGTTAAAATTAAGAGCAATATCCGAATGATTTTTATAGAGTATCCTAGGTCTACACTTGGTTGAGAATAGCTTCCAAGGGAGACGATAGCCATATATAATATAGTATGAGGTATAAACCATCCTGTCTGTACTGCGAAATCTCCTAAAACAAGAGCCCCGATAACAGATAGAGACATTCCTAGTGAACCAGGAGTATTGAGTGATGCAAGCTGAAGTGCATCTACTGAAAACTCAAGTATTAAAAATTGAAGAAAAACAGGGACATCGTAAGGATCTTTAGGGAGTATGAACTCGAGCCATGCAGGGATATTAGCTGGATATCTAACTGCTAAAGCGTATAAAGGGGTTAACATTAATGTAGTTATCAATGTGAAGTTCCTAATTAGTCTTAAATAATTTCCTATAATTACGGGTTGATAAAAATCATCTACATCTTGTAAAAAATCAAATATACTAGTAGGGAGTATTAGTGCATTAGGTGAATTATCTATAATTAGCAAGATTTTACCTTCTAGAACATGAGCAGCTGCCACATCTGGACGCTCGGTATATCTAGCTTTTGGGAAAGGGTTATACCATTTGCTTTGAACAAGTGATTCAACTAAGCTTTGTTCGCTCATTACTAATGATTTTACAACTATTTCATCTATCTGCTTTTTTAATTGTTTTAATGTTTTATCGTCAACCAGCCCATCTATATATCCGATTACTACATCAGTTTTAGACCTTTTTCCGACAGTAAACATTTCAAATATAAGATCAGGATCTTTTACTCTTCGTCTAACAAGGGCAGTATTAAAAACTATAGTTTCAACGAATCCATCCTTTGCACCTTTTAGAGATTTTTCTTTTTCAGGTTCTTCTATTCCCCTTGCAGGATACGTTCTAACATCTAAAATTATAGCTTCATCAAAACCATCAATTAATATAGCCATAGGTCCAGAAAGAACTTCTTTAGCTATATTTTTCAATTTATTTTCTTTAGCTACCTCTATATATGGAATATATTTATGTATAAAGTCTTTTAACTCATGAATTGATTCGAAATCTTTTTCTGATATTTTAAAAAATCCAGAAAGAATTCTCTCCATTACTTCATCTTTTATAAAACCATCAATAAAGAATAAATAGCAACTTTTACCACCAATAATAACCTCTCTTTGAATAACATCAAAACTTTTATCTAAAGGGAGGTGTTCTTTCATAAGTTCTACATTTCGTTTAATACTTTTAGTTAGAATCATTAAAACACCCTTTCTAATTTAATAACTAATCTATAATAGTATGTACAAAATATTAAAATTTATTATTTGGCATTTATGTAAATAAAAATAGGGTATATTCTAAATTAAAATTTAGAATATACCCTATTTATCTATATCAATATAATAGGACTATATATAATATTTATTATATAGCTCCCCCTAAAAAATAATTACTTTTTAAAGATTCCAAATGGCTTTCCTACAGGTAAAAATACTCTACCGAAGTGAGTGTTTAAAACAGCTGCAGCAGAACCGTAGAATGAGAATATTGCTATTCCTAATTCAGAATATGCTGCAAATTGATGAGCAGCGTGTTCCATTATACCAAATGAACTTAAAGTTAATCCTATGAATAAGCAGTCTATAAGAACAAATATTATAAATAATACTTTATGAGTTTCCATAGCTCCAACAGTCATAAACAATGTGAATATTAAATATCCTAAGTAAGCAAAACCTAATTGTTTAGGATCAGCAGAAGCTTGTAATTCAGGTCCAAATACTCCATTTTGTATTAACCAAGTAAAACCAACTGCATACCAGAAGAATGCATATCCACCAAAAGCAGTAGCTCCAAATGTATTATTGTGTTTAAAGTCGTTTATACATGCAAATAATTGAGCAGTAGCTCCTAAGAATATAGCCCATGGTAAAACTAAAGATATTCCAGAAGTTAAACCTAACTTAGAAGATGATGCAACTAATGTTATCATTGCTAGTCCGAAAAGTCCTAATGCTGAAGGATCAGCAGTTACAACTTTTACTTTTGTTTCGTTTGTCATTTAATAATCCTCCTATTTTACTAATATCATTTTATAATTTCAGTACTGTATTTTGTATACATATAATAAAAATACTTATATATATTATCATTTTTTTTTAGATAAGTATATAAAAATTTTGAAAAAATTATATTTTTTTGCAAATAGCCTTAAAATTCTCTGATTTTATTCATTTAACTTAAGTTTTCTAAGTATATATAACTATAATTAATAATTATTGATTGATTTTTGCAAAATAGAAATTTAAATTAGTTATATATGGAATTTTGAAAATTTTCAATAAATATGTTTGGGCTAAGTTGCAGGGGGTATATTTTAAATACATTAAATTAAAGAGGTTTTAGGAGGATTTTTAAAATGATAAGAGTATGTCCATTTTGTTCAAATGTTGATGTTAATAAAATAAAAGAAATTGTTGGAGATGAAAATGTAAAAACAGGTTGCATAGGTCAATGTCGTTCATTTAAAAAAGAAGCGGTAGGATTTATAGATGGAGAGCTAGTTATAAAAGAAAATGAAGAACTGTTTTTAAAAGAAATATCTAAATAAAATATAAAAAATGAGCTATATATTTATATGGCTCATTTTTTATGAAATAAGTTAATTTTATATTTATTCTATAGTAAAAATATAATTTAAATGTTAATATAGTAGGGAATATATATGCAAAAATACGGAGGTTAACATATGAGTACAATGTATTGTCCTAAGTGTATAGTAGAAGTGATGGACTTAATAAGTCATGAAGAAGGAACTGACTTTGAAGTAATAAACGAAGGAACTGATAATGAAAAAAAAGAAGAATTCGAGTTCTGTGTAGATAAATATAAATGTCCGGCATGTGGACATGAAGTTGAAGATTATATGGAATATGAAGAAGGCGAAGAATAATAAAAAAGGAAAGATAATTATATAATTATCTTTCCTTTTTTACGCTTAATGAAATAAATATTCTTTATGTAAAAGCCATGTATTATCTTCCCATTTGAATATTGATATATTATCAAAAGTACAATCAAAGTTGCATGGTATTGGGTTTACATAATTGAAAATATCGTTATAAATTTTTTTAATCTTTTTAGAAGCTAAAGTTATATGAAAAATTTTATCTTTTCCATCGTGATCATTGAATTTAATATATTTAAATTTTTCTAATTCTGTTATTAATTTATCATGGATCATTTTTCCTTGAGAGCTCATTAAAACCTTCATATAAATAACACGGTCATCAAAATGATCATAACCATCTATTTTATATGTAGAAATGGGATTTGAATCACAAAACTTTTTTAACATATTTTCAAGTGATGACAAATCTTCTGCTTCAAATGGAGATTTTATTGTAAAGTGTGGAGGTAGCTTTGAGGATTTCGCCCCAAATTTTTCAAATAAATTTTTTCGAAGTTTATTATTAAAATTACCTGCATTTTCTTTAGTTACTGATACTATAACATATCTCATAAAATGGTCTCCTAATTTTAATTTATTATATAAACTAAAGTATACCAAAATTTATAAATAAATATTAATAAAAATACTTTTATACAAATTATGAAAATATTACTTCGAATGTAAAGCTAAAATTCGTGAGATATTAATTATAGAGTTTTAAAATATTAAAACTTATTAATTTGTATGGAGGGTGAATTTATGAAAAAAGGTATGATTCCAATAGCATTAGGAACTGCAGTTACGACAGCAGGAATTGTTTTAGATGTTAAGCAAAACAAACATGATAAATTTGATAAAAAAGATTATAAAAATATGGCAGGAGCTCTTTTGGTAGGAGCAGGGGTTGCACATATAGTTCTTGGAGGAATAGATAGAGCAAGATTTTAAAAATAAAAACTGTAGAACTTAAAGTTCTACAGTTTTTATTTTTAAAATAATTTTATTACATTGTAATATAGGCATTAGATTTAATATATAATTAATGTAAATACGTATTTAAATTAGGAGGGGGATATTTTGACTTGTAAAATTAAAATTGTAAAAGAGCAAGGTCAGAAAACTAACAAATGGTCTGGAGGAATCACAAATCAATTGTATATATATCCTGAAAATTCTTCGTATGAAAATAGAAACTTTAAATGGAGAATAAGCTCAGCAACTGTTGAATCAGAAGAGTCAGAATTTACTAAACTTCCAAATATACAAAGAAAAATAATGGTTTTAGATGGCGAACTACTATTAAGGCATCAAAATCATTATGATAAAAAGCTTGAAAAATTTGAAATAGATAGCTTTAGTGGGGATTGGAATACTAGAAGCTATGGAAAAGCTACAGATTTTAATCTGATGACAAGTAAAGATTGTACTGGAGAATTAAGATACATAAATGTAAAATCAGAAATAAGTTTAGAACCTAAAATAAATTTAAAAGATAGCTGCCACAGGTATGAATTTAATTGTTTTTATAGTTTAAATGGAAGTTTTAAAATAAAATTAGAAAATGGTAATATACTTGAAGCAGAACAAGGAGATTTGGCTATAGTAAAATTTAAAAAAGGGTTTAAAGGAAAATTAATTTTAATAAATAGTGAAGAAGAAGAGTTAAATATAATTGAAAGTATAGTTTATTACTAAATGTAAAAAGTATAATTGTATACATACAATTATACTTTTTAGTTTTTTGGACTTGTTATAATTGATGGAAGCTAAATACTTTGATATTATTGTAATAAATATTTATAAAGGGGTGGAAAAGTGGAAAATTTATTAAATGATTTAAAATATATGAAAGAGGTTTTAATACAATTAGAAGATATAAATATTGATGAGTTACATATGGAAAAAACCATATTGTTTATTGTGGACATGAATAATGGATTTGCTAAAAAAGGTTCTCTATATTCAGATAGAGTAGAAAAATTAATAAATCCCATTAAAAAACTAGGTGATTATGTAGTAAGTAAAAATTGTAAAGTTGTAGCATTTACAGATAGCCATACTAGAGAATCTATAGAGCTACAGAGTTATCCAACTCATTGTTTAATTGATGATGAAGAAAGTGAAGTTGTTAATGAAATAAAATCTATTAAAAACATAAGCATAATACCTAAAAACTCAACTAATGGATTTTTCTGCTTGAATGATATCAGTTTTGAAGATGTTGAAAATATTATAATTGTTGGAGACTGTACTGACATCTGTATTTACCAATTTGCAGTAACATTGAAGTCGTACTTTAATCAAAATAATATTCACAAACAAATTATAGTACCAATGAGTTTAGTAGATACTTACGATATACCTAAAGTACACAACGCTGAAATTATGAACATAATATTTTTTAATAGTATGATTCAAAATGGAATTCAAGTTGTAAAAAACATAATATATAAATAAAATTAATAGGTCTTAATTTAATTAAGGCCTATTAATTTTGTTAAATTTCAGAATTTATTGAAAAAATAGAAAAAATATGATAGAATAAATTCAAAGAAGAAAAAAATGCAAGTAATCAGTCATTAATTATGTTAAAAAACACAACTATGACATGGAAGGGGGAACCTAAGTCATAGCGCTTAGGTAAGTTGCTTATGAATGAGAATAATAAAGTTTCTTTAGAAAGAGCATCACAATTGAAGTCAAGAATAGAAGATTATATAAAAATTAAAGATACAATTCCAACTGGGATTAAAAATGAAGAATCGATACAATATAGAAAAAGAAAAATTTTAGAGGTTTTAAATGCAACTGAAAAAGACTGGGATGATTATAAATGGCAGTTATCTAATAGAATAACGGATGTTGATATACTTAGTAAAATTTTAAATTTAACTGAAAAAGAAGTTGAAAACATTAAAAATGTTCAAAGTAAATTTAGGTGGGCGATTTCTCCATACTATCTAAGTTTAATAGATCCTAACAATCCATATGATGCAATAAAATTAATGTCAATTCCATCTAGTGTAGAACTAGACGAATCAATAAGTGATTTAGATCCTATGGGAGAAGAATTCACCAATCCAGCAGGCAGTATAACTAGAAGATATCCAGATAGATTAATTATAAATGTTACAAATGAGTGTGCTATGTATTGCAGACACTGTCAAAGAAGAAGAAATATTGGACAAGAAGATTGCCAAAAAAGCAAAGAAGTATTAAGAGAGTCTATAAATTATATTAAAGAAAATGCAGAAATAAGAGATGTACTTATAACTGGTGGAGATCCACTTACACTTAATGATGAAATGTTAGAGTGGATAATTAGTGAAATAAGAAAAATCGATCATGTAGATTATATAAGATTAGGAAGCAGAACTTTAGTAACTATGCCGCAAAGAATAACTGATGAATTTTGCGATATGATAAAGAAGTATCATCCTATATATATAAATACACATTTTAACCATCCAATGGAAATAACAAAAGAAACTAAAGAAGCTTGTGAAAAACTAGCAAATAACGGAGTTCCATTAGGAAATCAAGCGGTTTTATTAAATGGAGTTAACAATGATAAGTATTTAATGAGATGCTTAAATCATGAGCTTCTTAAAATAAGAGTAAAACCTTATTATATATTCCATAGTAAACATGTAAAAGGAACTACTCATTTTAATACATCTGTAGATGAAGGAATGGAAATCATGGAGTATCTAAGAGGATATACATCAGGGATGGCTATTCCAACTTATATAATAAATGCTCCTAAAGGAAAAGGTAAAACACCTTTGTTACCTCAATATTTAATCTCAAAAGGATCGGATTATATAATGATAAGAACCTGGGAAGGGGAAGTTGTTAAAGTTGAGGATAATAAATCTGTTAATATAAAAGATGTTATAGATAAAAGCATAATGTAAAAAAAGGAGATGAAAGTTCATCTCCTTTTTTACATTATGCTGATTGATTTTGATTAATTTTTAAAACTCTTTTAGCTATACTTGCAGAGTGGTCTGAAATTCTTTCAAGATTAGTTAATAAATCTAAGTATATTATTCCAGAGTCTATACTGCAAGAATGAGTATTTAATCTGTTCATATGTTTAGCTCTATATAATTTATCTAAAGCATCAACTTCATCTTCTATTTTTAAAACATCATTTGCAAGGTTTACACTATTTTGTTTCATTGCCTCAAGTGATAAAGTGTAGGCATCTAAAACTTTATTATATATATCCATTATTTCAGATTTTGCACTATCTGACATAACAGCTTTAAGTTTCATTGATGATTGAGCTAATTCAGCTATATTCTCTGATAAGTCGCCAACTCTTTCTATATCATTTACTGTGTGGAACAATAAATCTAGAGAAAATCTCATCTTATCATCTAAAGTTTTATTAGACAGTTTTATAAGGTAATCTAGTACTTTTCTTTGTTGCTCATCTAGTAATTTTTCTTTTTCAAATGTAGTTTTTGCATCTTCTTCAGAATGTTCAAGTAACGCATTCATAGAACATGTAAAACTTTTCTTTGCCTTATTACCCATTCTAAGAGCTTCTCTAACTGTATTTCCAAAAGCTATAGATGGAGTTTCTAACATTCTTTCATCTAAATACTTAGTTACATGACTATCATATTCTTCTTCTTCACCTGGCTTATCAGGTATAAGTAACATAACTAATTTAACTATATACTTAGAGAAAGGTAATAATAGTATAACATTTATTAAGTTAAATAAAGTATGAGAGTTAGCTATTTGTCTTGCTGTATCAGTTGGATCTAAATGCGTAACTATCATTGTTATAGGTTTATTTAAAATTAACATAAATAATAATGTTCCTATTACGTTAAAACATAAATGCATTAAAGCTGCTCTTTTAGCGTTTTTATTTGCTCCAACACTTGATATAAGCGATGTAGTACAACTACCTATATTATCTCCATATAAAATTGGTAATGCACCAGCTAATGGCATTAACCCTTGAGATGATAAAGCAATTAATATACCCATTGAGGCACTTGAACTTTGTAAGCAAGTAGTCATTGCAAAACCAGCAAGTAATGCTAATATTGGATGTGTTGCAAGTCCTGCTAACATATTTCTAAAGAATGCATATTCAGATAAAGGTGCAACTGCATCCTTCATAAATTCCATACCTATAAATAGTATTGCAAATCCTATAAGGATCTCTGATATATTTTTTAATTGTGGTTTAGATTTTGAACCAACCATATATAAAACAATACCTATTCCTAAAGCTACAGATGAAAATATACTCGCGTCAAAAGATACTAACTGAGCTGTTACAGTAGTACCTATATTTGCTCCCATTATAATACCTATTGCTTGATATAGAGTCATTATTCCTGCGTTAACGAATCCAACTACCATTACAGTAGTAGCTCCACTACTTTGTATGATACCAGTTACAACGGCTCCTACTAAAACTCCCATAACTACATTACTAGTTAAAAGCTCTATAGCTTTTTCAAGTTTAGGACCTGTTGATTTTTGAAGACCTTCTCCCATTATGTTCATACCATAAAGGAATAAACCAAGACCTCCAATAAGACTTATGAATATAGACAAGATTGTTCCCTCCTCGGAAATGTTAATTTTCTTATTTTCAATTTTCTTACTTTTTATGTACGATAATATAATACCAAAAAATTCGACAAGTTATGTTAAGAACTTGTTAAATTTAAGCTTAACAATTTTAGATAAACATTAAAAAATTGTTAATAGAAGTGGACCTAAAAATATGAAACTGATTTATTAAGATTTTTAATCATATAATAAAAGCAAATTTTATTGAAATATAAGTAAAGTAAAACATATTCATATATATTAATAGAGACTTAACATAAGTTTAAAAAAGTTAAAAGATTTTTACAAATACTTATTATATTAAAGTGGATTGTTAAATTTGAAAAAGTTCAGGCACATAAACAGTGAAGATGGTATATTAATAAAGGGAAGATTTCACTGTATCGAGGGTATGTATAGATAGTAATACTTTTGACATAATAAAAAGTGTAGAAACTTTGAAATTAATAAATTATAAAAAATATTGTATTCAATTTTCAGAAAATTCTTGAAAACTAGACAAAATTATTATATAATATAATTATAAAAACAGAATAATTTTATTGTAAAATTATAAGAAATTAAAAGAGGTGATAAAATGAAAGAAGTTAATACAAAAAAAATAAGAACGGTTTATGAATTTATAATGATAACAATTGGATCATTAATTGTAGCTATGGGGCTTGAGTTGATATTATCTCCAAATGGAATGGTTGATAGTGGGACAACTGCCTTATCAGTAATAATACATTCATTAACAGGGATTCCAATGTTTATACTATTACTTGGATTTAATATACCAATTTTACTATTTACATCAAAAACATTTGATAGAATGTTTCTATTTAAAACTTTATGGGCTAATATTTGTGCATCTACATTTTTATATTTTTTAACACCAGTTCCACCAGTTACTACATCGGAGCTATTAATAGTAATCTATGGAGGGGTAGCAATAGGATTAGGAGCAGGAACTGTTATTAAGTTCGGAGGAGCTATAGATGGTAGTGAGATGCTAGCTGTATGGGCTAATCAGAAATTTAAAATACCAGTGTCTACATTTTTAATGAGTATTAATATTATTGTTTTAGTAGTTACTGCAATAGTGCTTAGTATTGAAAGTGCGATGTTTTCTTTAATTGTAATATATATGATGACTAAGCTGGTCGATTTAATATTAGATGGATTTAATCAAGGTAGATCTATTATAGTAATGTCTAATAAAGTTGAAGATATAGGTAATCATATTGTAAACAATTTAGGTATTTCAATAACATATTTACAAGGGTATGGAGGATATTCAGGAAATGAATCAAAAGTTATTTTATGCATAACTGATAAATTTACTTATCCAACTTTGAAACGTAATATTTTAGATATAGACAGCAATGCTATAATCGAGACAAGTTATTTGGCAGATAGTCATAATATAGAAAAGACATCAATAGAGCATGTTATAAGAAAAAATTTACCTGGAATTAAATAAGAATTAAATAAAAAATAGACACTATTCAATATTTCAAAAGCATAGTGTCTATTTTTTATTTGCATTTTTAATTTATTTAAGGATTATTTAAGATTGAGTTTATAATGGATTAAGATTACCTAAATATAATATAACCATAACAACGAACACAACATATGGAGGTAATTATGAATAAATTAGAAATAGTAAACTTAACAAAATCATACAAATACAAAAATGCGAATGAAAATATAAACTTAGTTTTAGAAAGTGGAGTTTATGGATTACTTGGACCAAACGGGGCTGGTAAAACAACTTTAATGAAACAAGTTGCAACATTAAAACAACCTACAAGTGGAAAAATTCTTTACAATGGAAAAGATATAAATACTTTGGATGAAAACTATAGAGCTATAGTAGGATATTTGCCACAAGATTTTGATGCTTATAAAAATTTTAGTGCAAAAGATTTCCTATTATATATAGGTGCATTAAAAGGTATGGATAAAAGCATGGCCAAAGAAAAAACTGACAAATTACTAAAATTAGTAGGGCTTTATGAGGTAAGAAATAAATCAATATCAAAATTTTCAGGTGGGATGAAAAGAAGAGTTGGAATAGCACAAGCGCTTTTAAATGATCCTAAAATACTTATACTAGATGAACCTACAGCAGGACTTGACCCTCAAGAAAGGGCAAGATTTAGAAATTTATTATCTCAAATAGGTAAAGAAACTATAGTAATACTATCAACACACATTATATCAGATATAGAATCTGTTGCTAAAGAAACTATAATGATAAAGGATGGAAAAGTATTATTACAAGGTACTCATAAAGAAATATTAGATGATATGAATGGAAAAGTTTATAGCATAAAAGTTAAAAATGAAAGTGAAGTTTATGCAATACAGAATAAATATAAAGTAGTTAATATACAACGTGGAGTAGACGTTATAGAACTTAGAGTTATAAGTGGAAATTCAATAACAGGTTTTGATGCAAAGAGTATAGAGCCTAGGTTTGAAGATGTATACATGTTTTATTTTGATTTAGAAGATTCAAGGGAGGTATAAATTATGACTAATATTATAAATGCAGAATTTAAAAAGATAATGAAGAAAAAAGGATTAATGATATTTTGGGCATTTTCTTTATTCTTAGGATATATAAGTGTTAGAAATTTTGGATTATCAGATAGTTATGGAGATCTGTTTAGTAAATTTTATGGACTAGCTCCTTTGATGGGAATTTTAATGTTTAGTTTATTTTCTGGAAGTTATGTATTGGAATATAGTTCTAATATGGATGCAATAGTTAAATCTACCAAAAATGGTAAAATCAAATTAGTTTTAGCTAAGAGTATAGCTTATGGTATAGCTGCAAGTTTAATAAACTTATCGATACTTGCAGTTATGAGTTTTAAGATAATAGTAGGAAATAACTTTAGTGGATTACACATGAGTATAAAAAACATTTGGTATTTTGGAAATAGTGGATCTAATTTAACAGTAGTGCAAATGCTAATGCTAATGACATTAACAGTAATTTTAGGATCTTTCCTATTTGCTCAATTAGGTTTATGGTTGTCATCTATAAGTCAAAAAGCAGTAGGCCCATTCTTTATAGGTGGATTAGTAATGGGGATACCATATATAGCAGGTAGTTTTATAAGTCAAAAAATATTAGGATTTACACCATTATTTGGAATGTACAGCTCAGAACTTATAAGATATGGATTACCTCCTGTAGCCTTTGTAGTATTTATAGGAATAAGTATATTAGGAAGTTATGTACTATATAGACTTACAAGTATAGGTTTCTTACAGGAAAGATAATTTATACAACACATAGGATGTAATTTAAAAACTATAAAATTATCTTTAGGAGGCAACACATGCTTAAATGGGAAATCAAAAAATTATTTAAAAATAAATCAATAATAATATCTAGTATTATTTTATTACTTTTATGTGGAATGATGAGTATGTTAAAACCTGATTTGGAAACAGAAAACTCATATGTAGACGATAAAGGAAAATATACAGTAGATAATAGATTAGAATCTACTATAGCAAATGAAAAATTAAGCTACAAGATAAGCGAATTAAAAGAAATTAAATCACAAAATAGTATGAAAAATACAGATGAGTTAACTAAAAAAACTAGTGAGATGGCAAATGTAAAGCTTGATAAAGATTCGGGGAAAGAATATAAAGATGTAAGTTTTTACAAAGTTTTCAATTATAGATTAAGCAATATGCTTGCAAGTATTGTTATAGTTGGTATTATAATATATATATTTTCTAATATATATACAGATGAAAAACTATCTAATGTAGATTCTATAATACTATCAAGTAAAAATAAGTCGAAAGCTTTATTTTCAAAACTTATATTATCTATAATACTATCAGCAGTCTTATATTTAATATATGTGTTAATAATAGGCTGTATAACTATAGTTCAATATGGACAACCAGTAAATGGAGCGTTACAAGCATATAGAATAGTTGATATAGTAACGTTAGTAAATCCAATTTCAATAAATGCTTATACAATTCAAAGTATATTAACAATGATGATTCTATTTATAAGCACTGGAATATTTGCAAGTTTATTTTCATTTATAACTAAAAACTCAGTAGAATCTATAGTTGGAATTACTGTATTCTTAGTTATAGGAAAGCTATTAACTTTAATGAAATTTTTACCTGCGAAATTAATAAGTGTGATCAATTACTCAAACTATATAGATATAATAATGCATCCAGATATGATTGTAGGAAACTATATGGGAAATATTAGCTTATTTGGGCAAAGCATAGGGATTATAAGTTTGGGGTATATAGTATTAGGAGCAATTTTATTAATGGGTATGGGATTAAATATATATGTATTTAGAAAGGTTTTAACTAAATAAATTTAAAGCAACTAGTTATAGGATTTATACAAAATGACTAATATTTAATTATAATTAAATATTAGTCATTTTGTTTTATATACATTATTTGTAAATTAGGGGTTTTTAGGATAAAATACAATTAAATAAACGTTGTAAAAAATGATATATAGGAGGTTTATATGGAAAGTACAATAAAAGAAAAAAACATACTATTAGTAGATGATGAAGTAGATATATTAAAGTTATTAAGCACAGTTTTTAAAAAGGAAGGATTTAACAATATTTATACAGCAGAAACAGGGAATGAAGCTTTAGATATATTTAAAAATAAAAATATAGATATAGTAGTTTTAGATATAATGTTGCCGGATAAAGAAGGATATGATGTGTTTAAAGAAATTAGAGCTATATCTCAAGTTCCAGTTTTATTTTTATCAGCTAAGACTGAAGAGATGGATAGGCTAGTAGGGCTTGCATTAGGTGCGGATGATTATATAACAAAACCATTTAGCCCAAAAGAAGTTGTACTTAGGGTAAAGTTAAATTTAAAGAAAAACATTATATTAAACTCAATAAAAGAAGAACCTGAAAGTGATAAGTTAGTGTTTGGACCATTTGAAATTGACGAAGATAAAGTTGAAGTTAAAAAAAATGGAGAAACCGTAGAGCTAAAGGCTAAAGAATTTAAAATGTTTATATATATGGCTAGACATTTAGAACAAATTATAAGTAAAGAAAAATTTTGTGACGAAGTATGGGGAGATGATTTTATAGGTTATGATAATACTATAATGGTACATATAAGAAGACTTAGAGAGAAAATAGAAGATAATCCATCTAAACCTAAATATATAAAAAATATTAAAGGGTTAGGGTATAAATTAACTTTAAAGGAAGATTAATATGAAGTGGAAAATAACACTAAGATATGTAGTTAGTATTATTTGTGTAGTTATGATTGTAACTATATTAAATATAATTGGAATAATAGGAGTTACACTATCGAATAAATCAAACTCTCCTAAAATTCCAGAAACTGAGTTTACTAGAGAGTTTAGTAAATATATTCAAATTGAGAGTAATAAAATAGATATAAGTAAAGAAGGAAAAAAGTCTTTAGATGATAAAGAAATTTGGATACAAATTTTAGATGAAAATGGAAATCAAGTATATCGATATAATGCCCCAAAAGAATTAAACAAAAAGTATACTCCAATGGAGCTTATAAATGGATATAAGTATGCAGGTGGATTACCTAATTCGGGAGCAGACAATATTTTAGTTTCTAGTAAAAAAGTCGGGGACGTAGAATATACATACTTACTAGGATTCCCAAAGGGAGAAGTAGAAAAATATATAATAACATATAATCTTAGAGATTTAGGTGATACTATAATAAAAGTAATATGGATAATATTATTTATAGATTTGATAATAGCTCTAATAGTAGGATATATTTTTAGTAGAAGATTAACAAAACCTATGAAAAATATTATAAAAGGGGTAGAAAATTTAGAAGAAGGAAAATACGATGTATACTACAAAGAAAAAGGATTGTATGTGAGTGTATACAAAAAATTAAATAAATTATCAGATACCCTAAAAAGTAATGAAATTGAAAGAAATAAATTAGATAAATTAAAACAAGAGTGGATAGCAAATATTTCTCATGATATAAAAACACCTCTATCTTCAATAAAAGGATATGCAGAAATTTTAAGTGATGAAGATTATGATGTGGATAGGGAAGAAGCTAAAGATTATGGGGTTATAATTAATGAAAAATCAGAGTATATAAAAGAATTAGTTGATGATTTAAACTTAACTATGAAATTAAAAAGCAGTGATAGAGTTTTAAGCAAAAAAGATGAAAATATAGTTAGAATTATAAAAGATTCTGTGATTCAAATTTTAAATGACCCTAAATATTCAAATAGAGATGTAGAATTTACTTCAAACAAAGACTCAATAATTAAGTCAGTAGACAGTATGCTTTTTAAGAGGGTAATAAACAATCTTGTTTATAATGCATTAATTCATAACAATGATAAGGTAAAAATTAAAATTGAAGTTGAATATATAAGTGAAGCTGAAACAATTATAAATATTGAAGATAATGGGAAAGGTATTGAAAAAAAAGATTTAGAAAGAATATTTGATAGGTACTATAGAGGGACAAGTACTGGAGAGGTACACAAAGGGTCTGGACTTGGAATGGCAATAGCTAAAGATATTATAGTTGCCCATGGGTTTGATATAGACTTGAATAGTGAAGTTGGTAAAGGAACTAAAATTAAAATAATTGTTAAGTAAAAAAAGTCGATCTATATTTAGATCGACTTTTTAATAGAATTAATTGGTTAAATTAGTAAAAGTTTATAAAATTAACAGCCGCATTTACATCTACAACAACATCTACAGCAACCACATCTAGGACAAATTTTAAAAAATAGAAAACATCTTCCACAACATCTACATCTACAACATAAAAAGTTTCTATTTTGCATATATACACACCTCCTTATATTAATATATATAAAAGTGTAAAATATGGTGCAAAAAAATGAATAAAAATAAAAAAAGTAAAATAGTGTCAAAAAATGAAACTTGTCATATAGTAATGTATGGATATTTTATCCATACATTACTATATAGGAGCTGAAAGCATGAGCTGCAAATATAAAAAAGGATGTTCTTGCAAAAAAACTTGTCAATGCAATAATCAATGGAATCAATGGAACCAATGTAAACCATGTAATAACTGTAAAAAATGTAAGTGCAATTGCTCAAATGGATGGCAATGGGTTAAATTCCCAACTTGTAGAGATAAAAATAAAAATAATGTGTATGAAATTTTAGGGAAATTTGTATATGATTTATTATCAGATATGGATTTACCATGCGGTCATCCAGGAATAAGAGAAATAATAAGAATATTAGAAGATGGCGGACATTTTCCATGTGGTCATCCAGGTTTAGAAGAGTTAATATTAATGGCTATACTAGAAGACAATAAGGAACTATGTAAAACAGCTAAAAAAATATGTTGTAAAAAATAGTTTTTAAAAGTAAGGCCCCTTGCATTTATACAAGGGGCCTTTTTT
>NZ_JBOGBV010000030.1:0-20991 GCF_051656405.1 Paraclostridium sp. | reverse complement strand
CAAATGGGCTATGTAGTGGTTCATCTTCTAAAGCTTGGCATGATACTATCAGTTTATTTTTAATAATATCTAACATTTCTACATCTCCATTTTGAAATTTATTTTCTTTTTATGTTTTAATAATACCATGCAAACTTTTCCCTTGCAATATTTTTTCATATTTTTCTAATTTTTTTTTATTTTATGCTCTTTTGAATTAATTCCATTGTTTTTTTGAAAATTAATTTCATTTTAAAGAAATTTATTTTCACTATTACCAATTTAATATAAATAGACAAAATAAAAAAAAGGTAGAAAATTTTCTACCTTTTTTATTTTATATATTTAATTTATACTTTCTCCCATTTTTATTCCCTTACTATATTTTTTAGTAGCTTCTGTAACGGCTTTTATATTTTCAATCGGTGCTCCTGCAGGTATATCACACCCAGAAGCTACTATATATCCATTAGGACTATCGCTAGCTTTTGATATACATTCCTTAACACTTGAATATATATCATCTATAGATCCATTTCTTACTATTGATACAGGATCTATATTTCCTATTATACACATTTTATCTCCAATTACGTTTTTAAGAAGCCCTATATCTTCACAATTATCTACACTGAATGCAGATAAATTCATATCTGCAATATCTTCCCAAATACCTTTTGTTTTTCCACAAATATGTAATGTTGTTTTCTGTCCAGTAATTTTATAAATTCCATTTATAGTTTTTTCAAGATATGGTTTTGCAAATTCTCTAAACTGTTTCGGGCTTATTAAATCAGCCGAAGATATTGGATCTCCAATTCCACAAACTAGTCCATAACGTTCATATACTTCTTTTGCATAAGCTAAATTACACTCTGTCATTAAATCTAATAATTTATGTAAGTTTTCTTTATCCTTAATCATATCTCTAACTAAATTTGTAGTACCTCTAACAGCTGAAGCTGCACTAATCGGACCTGATACCCCGCTTCCGATACTTACTTCTTTTCCTAATTCTTTTTTTATTTTTCCTAAAGAATCCAGTATTATTGGTAATCTTCCATCCTTTAATGGATTTACTATATCCATGTGCTCTAACATTTTGTAATCTTTTAATGCCGGTTCGATTAAATGCGATGCCCTATCTGAATTGTATCCCATTTTACTTCCAAACGCTTCACCCATACCTCTTAACGTAACATTGATTCCAGCACTCTCTACTCCAAGTTCCCTTACTATATATTTTTCAGCTTCCAACATTTTGTCAGAATCAAAATAATATTCCTCTACATCTATACCTGCATAAACCGCTGCAGTTTCCTCAAACATTAAACTACACGGTAATCTATCTACTCTTTCCCCTCTAAAGTACGCAGCTTTTCTTTCAATTGCATTCATTTCATCTTTATAATCGCTCATAATCAGTTCCCCTTTATCTGAATTTAATTGAAAACAATGTATTATAAATCATTCTTTTACAATTTATGTCGCTTTAATTCTACTACACTTATTTTTCATTTTCTATAAATATAGAAAATACAAATAATAATCTATCTAATTATGTTTTTTAACTATAAAATAATCAACAAAACTAAAAAAAGAGATTCTTAAAATTTAAGAATCTCTCTTCCTTTATATTTGCCACTCTTCTCATCCAAAAATCGAAGTAGGGTTGTATATTGATTGACGAAACACTTACAAACGCAGTTTGTCGTGTGCACGAAATCAATATATAATCCTACAAGCTATTTACTACATTTTTTCTACGTCTGAATAGTCTTTTCCAAATGTCTCAACCGTAACTTTTTTCATTACTTGTGGAGTTTGAGGCTTGTCCATTCTATCTGTTCTTACAGAAGCTATTTCATCAACAACTTCTATACCTTCAATTATTCTACCAAATGATGCATATTGTCCATCTAAGTGTGGAGAATTAGCATGCATTAAGAAAAATTGTGATCCAGCTGAGTTTGGAGCCATTGTTCTAGCCATTGATATAACTCCTCTATCATGTTTTAAGTTGTTAGTGTGTCCATTTTGAGTGAATTCTCCTCTTATTGAGTATCCTGGTCCACCCATTCCATTTCCATCAGGGCATCCACCTTGTATCATAAATCCAGGTATAACTCTGTGGAATGTAACTCCATCATAGTATCCTGATTCTACTAAAGATACAAAGTTTTTAACAGTATTAGGAGCTATATGTGGATATAACTCAACTTTTATTTGCTTTCCATTTTCCATTTCTATAGTTACTATAGGGTTTTTATTTTCCATTTTATGTACTTCCTTTCTTATGAGTTTTTTATTCTCATTTTATATTATATACCAATAATAATAAAAAATCACAAAAATAAGCTACTTATTTAAGCAGCCTATTTTTCATCAGTTGAATCTACCAATTCAGTTTCTTCGTATTTAATATCTAATAAATCTAAAATTTGTTTTGCTCTATCTTTAGTAGATCCTGATACTTCTACATAATTTATATTTTCAGACTTTAAGAAACTTAATATAGCTTCATCTATTTGTATAGCAATACTTTCATCTTGCCATCTAACTCCATCTTTAACATATCCAAATTGTCTTGGAACATAAACTATCATATCATAGTTTTGTATATCTTCTATAGCTAGACAATATAAGTCTTTTAAAATTTGAATTTCTTTATTAGTTCTTTTTCTATCACCTAACATAAATCTTCCATATACATATGGTACAAATGTAGCATAATCAGTTAGTGCATATTCAAATCCTGATAAATCATCTTCTATTTTCTTTTGCCCTAAGTATATACCATATTGTTCAGATATAGTTTCTATCATACCTTTGTCTCTTAAATATTCTGTTGAGTACTCTAACGCATAACCTACATCTAAGCCTGCTATTTTCATTTCAACGTATAAATGTTGTATTAATGTTGTCTTTCCACATCTAGGTCCACCTAGTACAGCAATTCTTTTAGTTGCCATAGTTTATATCAACTCCATTTTTATATTTCAAATTCAGAACCTTTTTATTATACTAGCATACGCAGATTTATTCAACATTTTGAGCCTAATTCCCATTTATTAGACTAGAATATTTAAAGATTTAGATATTTCATATCCTTCATTAAAAATTTGTTTGCAAAACTCTCCTTCAAAATTTAAAGTAGCATTTTTACTAAATTCTATATTAGGTTTTACTACAATTATATTTTCTTCCTTATACGACTGCTTTACATAATCTGGTACTTCAAAATCTTTCTTCATAGTTATTAATACAATTTTATCAACTTTTTCATCTATCAATGGTTTTAATAACGTATTATTTATCATTCCTCCATCTAATTTATATCCATTATATATTCCATACATTAAATCTTTTTTAAATTGTTCCGATGGGCTTAAATCTTTTGAAGGTCTAAAAGGAAGCAGTGAACTATATTTTATACTGTCTAGGCCTTGCTCATAACTTTCTTTTGATATATCTACTACAACTTCATTCATTCTTGAATTATCAATTTGCACATAATTTACATAAAAGTTTTTCTTAATTTTAGAGTTATCCTCAAGTTTGCTTAATAAATCAATTGCTAAAGAGTTATCCACAGTATTATCAACTATTTTGACACCGTTTTCACCAATTGTCTGAATATTTATCCACATTTCTTTCAACTTGTTAACATTTTTTGTGTATATGTAATAACCATTTATTGCTCCTATTGAAGTTCCTGATATTACATCAAAGTCTAAACCTCTTTCACATAATCCATATATTACACCTGCTTGAAAGGCGCCTTTAGCTCCACCACCAGCTAAACATAATCCTATTTTCATACTAATTCACTCCTAACCTAAGTTTTTATTTATATAATAAATTTAGGGGGTGTATAAAGGTAAAAGCCTTTTATACATCCCCCCTTTTTAATTTATCTATTTAAATCTTATAATTCATAAAACTTTTTAAAAGTTTTGTATATATCCATATGATCTTCTACGCATCCTAATTCTCTTATAGAGTGCATAGCTAATATTGGACTTCCAACATCAACAGATGGTATATCTATATGTGTAGATGCTATAGGTCCAATTGTACTTCCACCTCTTACATCAGATCTATTAACAAATTCTTGGCAGTTTACTCCTGCTTCTTTACATATAGTTTTATAAACAGCTATAGATTGACTATCACTCGTATAAGCTTGATTTGCATTTATTTTTATAACAGGCCCTTTCCCCATAACAGGTCTATTTGTTGGATCATGCTTTTCTCCTACATTAGGATGAACTGCATGTGCAAGGTCTGCAGATATTATAAATGAAGAATATAAACTTCTAAAAAATTCTTCTCTATTTTGACCTAAACATAAAGATATTCTTTCTAATACATTTAATAGCATATTAGAATCAGCACCTTGCTTAGTTGAACTTCCAACTTCTTCATTATCAAATACAGCAACTACATTTACTCCATTTAATGCCTTAGCATCTATAAGTGCATGTAAGCTAGCATGTGCCATTGACAGATTATCTAATCTTCCACAAGATATCATTTCTTCATTAGGTCCTATTAACATTCCTTTTTCATATTCGTATAAAAATAAATCAAAATCAAGAATTTCTTCTATTTTTCTTCCTAATTCTTTAGCTATAGTTTTTAAAAGGAAGTTATCTTTTTCTAGAGAATCATTTAATAATCCCACTAATGGTAACATGTCTTTTTGCTTGTTAAGAGCTACCCCTTCATTAACTTCTCTATTCATGTGTATCGCTAAATTAGGAATTATACATATAGGTTTATTTATATTTACTAAAGTTTCTTCAAGTCTTAATACACTTTTCCCTTTAAGTACAACTCTTCCTGCTATTGCTAACGGTCTATCTAACCATGTATTTAGTATAGGACCTCCATAGCATTCTGTATTTAATTTTAAGTAAGCTTTTTCAGCTTCCATTTCTGGATTTGGCTTAACTCTAAAAGATGGAGAATCTGAATGTGATCCTATCATTCTAAATCCATCTTCTTTTAAATTGTTAGTATTTACTGTAAATGCAACTATTGCTGATGAGTTTTTAGTTGTATAGTATTTTCCGTCTTGCTCTAGTTTCCATTCTTCTCTTGAGTCAAGTTTTTTAAAACCATTTAATTTTAATAACTCTTCAGATGTTTCTACTGAGTGAAAAGCTGTAGGACTTTTCTCTATAAACCCTATTAAGTTTCTTGCAAATTCTTTTGAATTCATTACAAATCCCCCTTAAAACTTTTATTTTATAATAAATCAAGTGTCGTATATTCTTTATTTATCTTCTTTATACCTTGATTATTAAAAGCTATTGTTAAGTCAGATCCAACAGCTGCTACTACAGTTCCTACCCCAAATTTAGGATGATAAACCTTTGAACCTAATTTTATATCATCAGATGTAGGTTCTGGTTTATTTTCTTTTATAGTGGCATTTACCTTATTTGCTACACTAGCCTTGTTCATAGATTTCATATATTTTTGCTTATATTTATCTAATATATTGTAATTAGCTTTAGAATAGCTTAATTCATGTTCTTCTTTATTTAATTTTTCTACACATTCCTCTGGAAGTTCTTCCATAAATCTAGATTGTATAGATGGATTAGTTTTTCCATAAAGAGTTCTTTTCTTTGTAAGCGTCATGAAAAGTTCTTTTTTAGCTCTTGTTATCCCAACATAACAAAGTCTTCTTTCTTCCTCTATATCAGATTCACTCATAGATCTTACTGCTCTAGATATAGGGAATAATCCTTCTTCCATACCAACTAAATGAACAACTGGAAACTCAAGTCCCTTAGATGTATGGATTGTCATAAGTGATACTCTGTCATTTTCTTCATCATCACTTTCTGTTGAAGTAAGAGCTACATTAGTTAAAAATGTTTCTAAATCTTTTTCTTCACTACTATTTTCAAATTCAATAGCAATTGATATAAACTCTTTTAAGTTGTCTATTCTGTCTTGAGCGTCTTCATTTTTATCTTTTTCAAGTTCATCTAAATATCCAGTAACATCTAAAACTTTCTCTATAAGTTTACTTACTGAATAAGCATCCTTTATTACTCTAAGAGTTCCTACTAAATCTACAAATCCATTTATATTTGCTCTAGCTTTTGTAGATATATCAGAGTTAGTATCTACATCTAAAAGAACGGAGAATATACTCTCTTGCTTTAAGCTAGCTCTATCCTCTATTTTTTCTATTGTTCTAAGTCCAATTCCTCTTTTAGGAACATTTATTATTCTCTTTAAAGATATATCATCTTGGACATTTTGAAGAACTCTTAAGTATGCAACTAAATCTTTTATTTCTTTTCTTTCATAGAATTTAGTTCCTCCATATATATTATATGGTATTTGACTTCTATTTAAAGCATCCTCTAAAGCACGGGCTTGTGCATTCGCTCTGTATAATACAGCAAAGTCTTTAAAAGGTTTATTTTGTTTTCTATGAATTCTCCATATATTATCGGCAACAAAATCAGCTTCTTCTATCTCGTCTGATGTTACCTGTATTTTAATCTTTTCGCCTTCTTTTTGCTCACTCCAAAGTTTTTTTCTTTTTCTTTCTATATTATTAGATATAACTGTATTTGCTGCATCTAATATAACTTGAGTTGATCTATAATTTTGTTCTAATTTTACTACATGAACATCATCATAGTCTCTTTCAAATTCAAGTATATTTCTTATATCTGCGCCTCTCCATCCATATATACTTTGGTCATCATCTCCAACAACACATATGTTTTGATGCTCTTTAGCTAATAACTTTATAAATTCATATTGAGCTTTACTTGTATCTTGATACTCATCTACCATTATATATCTGAATTTATTTATATAGTAGGCTAGTACACTTTCTTCCTTTTTTAATAACTCAACAGTTTTTATTATTAAATCATCAAAATCTAGCGCACTATTTCTTTTTAAACGGTCTTGGTATAAAGTATATACATCTGCAATTTTACTCATTCTCGCATCATTTCTATGCATATCCTTATATTCTTTAGGACTTAATAATTTATCTTTTGCTCCAGAAATGTAACTTATAACTACTTTAGGTTCAAAAGATTTATCACTTAAGTTTAATTCCTTTAAACAATCTTTAACTAAAGTAACTTGGTCTGAGCTATCATATATAACGAAAGATCTATTATATCCTATTCTATTTATATCTTTTCTAAGCATTCTAACACAGCATGAATGGAAAGTTGTTATCCACATATCTTTAACATCCGAATCTATAGTTTCTTCAACTCTTTCCTTCATTTCATTTGCAGCTTTATTTGTAAATGTTATTGCTAATATATTACTAGGATGTACTCCTTTATTTTTCATAAGATGAGCTATTCTTGTTGTTAAAACTCTCGTTTTTCCTGAACCAGCTCCTGCTAATATAAGCACTGGCCCTTCTGTTTTTAATACCGCTTCTTTTTGGGCGGGGTTTAGTGAATCTATATCCATCATTACCTCCTGATTGTATATGTTATATGTATATTTTAATCTATTATCTATATTTATTCAAATTTATTAAAAGCCCAAATTAATCATATCCATTTTTTTAATTTTTCTTACAAAGAAAAAATCCTCAGATATATATCCAAGGATCAAATTTAGACTAAAGGTATTTATTTTATATATATATTAATCTTAACTTAATAAGATTAGGGGCTAATTATTAACAGAATTTATACATGTTTTATTAAAATAATGATATAAATCCTCTTCTTTTCTAAATAAAGGTAAATTCATGTTTTTGTGTATTTTCACGAGCCACGGACTATTTAATCCTGCCTCTTTAATTTTTAAATCATCTTTAAAAACTTCATTAGAGTTTCCTTCAATTGTTATCTTCCCTTTATTTAAAACATATATGTAGTCGCAAAGGTCATATATTAAATCCATATCATGACTAGATATAACTACCTTTACACCTTTTTCACATAATTCTTTTAATATTTTTATAATAGCTTTTGTACTTATTGGGTCTAATCCAGCTGTTGGCTCATCTAATAAAACAACTTTGTTTTCCATGGCTATAACAGATGCTATAGCTACTCTTTTTTTCTGACCATAACTTAAAAAATGTACCGGTTTATCTATTAAATCTATAGCATTAACCAATTCCAATGCTCTATAAACTTTTTTATTTATTTCATTTTCTTCTAAGCCTATATTTCTTAAAGAAAATGCAATATCATCATATACTCTTGAATAAAATATCTGCTTATCTGGATCTTGAAATACTATACCTACATCTCTTCTTAATTTATACAAGTCTTTCTTTTTATAACTTAATTCTTTACTATCATAAAGAATTTGTCCTGATGAAGGTTTCAATATCCCCATTAAGTTCATAAATAAAGTTGACTTACCTGACCCATTTGAACCTATTATTCCAATCATATTCCCATTTGAAAAATCTAAACTTATATTATCTAATGCTTTATTATTTTTTTCATATTTATATGTTAAGTTTTCTACTTTAAACATTTTAGTCTCCTATACGTGAAATTTACCATCATACAACTTTATATCTAAAGATATACTCATATCTTCATATCTTCTCATCATTCTAAAAAACAATGTTTTTATAAGCAATGACATTGAATTGTATGATGTTCTTAAATTCGTATACCCAAATTTTAGTTGTTGTGATTTATATATTTCTTCTGCTTCTTCTATAAATATAAATATAAATCTATAAATTAAAATCATCAATTCTATAAGTGTATGTGGAATATGTAGTTTTTTTAATACTATTATTAATTGATTGAATGGAGTCGTAAGTATTAAAAAATAAATTGATATAATACAACTCATAGCTCTAAGTAATATGTTTACTGAGCTTTTTACAGCAAATTCAGTAGTCCCTATGTATAATCCTAGTATATTTACATTGAATATATAATCTTTATTTTCAAATGATATATTAATCAAATTTAATCCAATACCTATAATTAAAAAAATTATAGGTATCTTTAAACATCTAATATATAATTTAACATCTACTCTTGCTATAAATAGTATTAAAGCTGTCATAAATAGCATTATAAGTATATGTATATTTGCATTTTGGGTAAGCATAGAAGCTATAACTCCTATAAATGTAATTCCTAGTTTTGTTAATGGATTTACATCTTTTATATTATTTAAATATGCACAGTTGTCAATTTCTAGCATTTATCTTTTTTTCCTTTTTTATATCCTAAAAAATATCCAATTATTCCTGCACCTATAGCTGCTTGAGTAGAGAAAAGTAAACTTTCAATTTCACCACTAGGAGGCTCATATAAACTATTAAACCAAGGTTTATAATTAGGATTTATTTCGCTAATTAAAGATTCTGCTTCTCCATCAGCACCTCCGTATTCAGCAGTTGAGTTTAATATTAACGGAGTTATTATCAAAATTACTGTTAAAATTAATAATAGTATATTTTTATTTCTAGTTTTGACTTTCGAATTTGTACTCATCTTCTACAACTCCTTCTTCATTTTGTGTTATTAGATTGTATACTAACGTAGTTAATAATCCTTCTGCAATTGCTATAGGTATTTGAGTTATAAAAAATACACCTGAAAATTTTACTAATGATCCTAATATGCCTCCTGCTGGATCAGGGAATGCTAATGCTAATTGAGTTGCAGTTATAGTATATGTAGCTAAATCTCCTAATGCTGCTGAAAAAAATACACTTTTGCCTGTGCTAATGTTTCTTTTTTTACAGAATTTAAATATTAAAAATGATACTATAGGCCCTACTATAGCCATAGAAAAAGCATTTGCTCCTAAAGTTGTAAGTCCTCCATGTGCAAGAAGTATAGCTTGAAATAGTAAAGCTATAGTTCCAACTACTGCCATTACAGATGGCCCAAATAATATAGCTCCTAGCCCTACCCCAGTAGGATGTGAACAACTACCTGTTAAAGATGGTATTTTTAAAGCTGATAATACGAATACAAATGCACCTGCTAGAGCTAATAGCACTTTCTTTTTAGGCTCAGCTTTTACTATTTTATTTATTGATTTCAACCCGTATATGAAAAATGGTATAAATACGACAGTCCATAATATAGACCATTGCATAGGTAAGAATCCTTCCATGATGTGCATTGCATGTGAAGTCACAGGATTTAAGATTACAAGTAGTAATCCTGCTATAACTGATAATTTTAAATAATTCATTTTAAATCCCTCTCTTTTTTTATTTAGTACATTATTGTTTCATGTGATAAAATGACTAAATCAACTCTAAGTTTTAAAGGGCATACATAAAAAAATCCCAATCTTTTGGATTAGGATTTAATAACATGACAAAGCGTACATAGTACTTTTAAACTATGATACTTTCAATTATTTTCCTTCACCCCGAAGAACTTAATTTTTCAATTATAGGCAGGTCTCCTGGCTTAGCTTCTCTTTACTCCTTTTCCTTCCCGTAAAATTTACAGTGGTTTTAAAAGTTTCATCAGCTTTACAGTAGCGGGGGCTGCAGAGGATTTTAACCTCTTTCCCTATTAATTTTAAAAAACCTATAATCTCTAATATTTAATTATAATTTATCACATACTCTATCTATTATATATAATTCTATAAAAATTTCTATATTCCTTTAAAATTTTTATTTTTATTTTTTATACTTAAGTATATTTAACCAACTATATAGTTATTACTAAAATAAGTTATATACTTTAATAATTCTAACAATAAAAGTAACCTCCTTTAAATATATTTATATCTAAAGAAGGTTATTTTTATTGTCCATTAATTTTTTATTATATACAATCTCTTAATTCATGATCACTATTTTTATCACTTGTATTCATACTTTCCATGCTCTTAGAACTTACAATATCAACACCTGTTCCTAATATGTCTTTAACTATAATATCTCCCACATTAACAGGTGCACATACGCATACTTTATCTAAAACTTTCATAATATCAAACATTAACTCTTTAGGTACAGAGTCATTAGTTTTAACTGGAAGTAAATTTAAATAAGAACCGCTAAGTTTAACTGTAGTAGTTATAACTCTTCTTGGGTTTGTAACTTCCTCTACACCATATTTTGCTCCTCTTTTACATGTGTTACCTTCAACTTTGTATTCTCCATCAACTTTACTTACAACTAATGAACATCCCATTGGACATACTGTACAAGTAACATTTTTCATAATTATGCCTCCTCTACACTTACAATTATATTTCCTTTAATATCTTTAAATAAATCTTTACTAATTTTTATATTCTCCATCTCTGAAGGTATCATATGAGGTCTCTTTTTCTCTAAAATAATTTCATCGTTGCTTCTAACAACTAACTTTTTATTTTTACAAATTTCTCTTACTCTCATAAATAAGTTTACATCTTCATCGCTGCTAACATCTATATTTTGAGGAACTATATATATAATTCCATTGTCTGCAACTGTATTAACTTCTTTGTTTTTATTCAACTTGTTTAAACAATATAAAGCTGCGTTCTTTCCAGCTATTTTACTTTCTTTTGTAACAAAATCCACTAAGTCATGAACGTGAACAACATTCCCACATGCAAACACACCATCTACATTGGTAGACATAGAACTATTTACAATAGGTCCACTAGTTTTATTGTCTAATACAACTCCAGCTTCAACACTCAATTCATTCTCAGGTATAAGTCCAACAGATAAAAGAAGCGTATCACAGCTTATATATTCTTCTGTTCCTTTTATAGGTCTTCTATTTTCATCTAACTTGCTAATTGTAACCCCTTTTACTCTCTCTTTTCCATCTATATGTGATATTCCTGTACTCAACATTAAAGGTATATCAAAATCATCTAAGCATTGAACAATATTTCTAGTTAATCCACTTGAATGTGGATTTATTTCAACTACTGCCTTTACTTTAGCTCCTTCTAATGTCATACGTCTTGCCATTATAAGCCCTATATCACCAGACCCATATATAACAATTTCTTTTCCTACCATATATCCTTCCATATTAGAAAGTCTTTGCGCAGCTCCTGCATTATAAACTCCTGCTGGTCTATATCCAGGTATATCTATGGCTCCTCTTGTTCTTTCTCTACATCCCATTGCTAGAACTATAGCATCTGCTTTTATATTTATTATTCCATCTTCACCTAAAGCTTCTATAGTCTTATCTTCACTTATATTTAAAACCATTGTATCTAGCATGTATTCAATATTTTCTTGTTTAACCATTTCTATGAATTTATGAGCGTACTCTGGTCCTGTTAATTCTTCTTTAAACTCGTGTAATCCAAATCCATTGTGTATACATTGATTAAGTATCCCACCTAGTTCTCTATCTCTTTCTATTATAAGTACAGCTTTTGCACCATTTCTTTTAGCTTCAACTGCTGCACCTAAACCTGCAGGTCCTCCTCCAACAACTACAACATTATATTTCAACTAACTCACCCCTTAATTCTTTTGATTTTCCTAATACAGTATTAGAGTTTTCGTAGTCTTTTAAAACATCTTCCACATCTATTTTAAGTTCTCTTGCTAATATTTCTATAACTTTAGGTCCGCAAAATCCACCTTGGCATCTTCCCATCCCAGGTCTTACTCTTCTTTTAACTCCATCTAGTGTTCTAGCTCCACATAGTGAATTTATTGCCTCTATAATTTCACCTTCTGTTATGCTTTCGCATCTACAAACTATTTTTTTATATCTTGGATCTTTCTTCATAATTTCTTCTTTTTCTTCTTGAGTCATTTTTATAAAAGGTTTGTTTTTATGTCTCTTAGACTCAAACTTTTTATTTTCACTTAACATTAATCCTTCTTCTTTAAGAATTTCTACAACATATTTTGCAACTGCTGGTGCTGATGCAAGACCTGGTGATTCTATTCCTCCAACATTTATAAAGTTTTTACATTTCTTTGATGCAAATATCATAAAATCTCCTGTATTTGGAGTCGCTCTAAGACCTGCAAAACTAGTTATTGTCTTTCTAAAATCAATATTTTCTATAGTCTTTTTAGAATTATTTACTATTTCATTGATTCCTTCTTTTGATGTAGATACATCTTCTTTTTCATCTACAGCAGTAGCGTTTGGCCCTACTAATAAATTCCCATGTACTGTTTGTGTAACCAATACTCCTTTTCCTTTTTCAGTTGGACATTGGAATAAAACATGATTAGCAATTTTCCCTTCACTTTTATCTAATATTTTATATTCTCCTTTTCTAGGTATTATAAAATATTCATCTCCACCTATCATGTTGTTTATTTTATCAGCAAAAACTCCAGCTGCATTTACAACATATTTAGCTTTTATATCATTTTTGTTTTTTATTTTTATATTAAAGCAATCTTCTTCTTTAACTATATCTGAAACTTCAGATTCTAGTTTTAAATCTACTCCATTAAACATAGCATTTTCCATAAGTGCTATATTTAAATTAAATGGACAGACAATTCCTGCACTCTCACAAAGTAACGCTCCAACTACATTGTCATTAACATTTGGTTCTAGTTCTAAAACTTCTTCTTTGTTTAATACTTTTAATCCAGTCGCTTTATTTTCTAATCCTCTTTCGTATAAACCTTTAACGTGCTTCATTTCTTCTTCATCAAAGGCTAAAACTAAAGATCCTATTTGTTTAAAATCTACATTTAAATCTTTACATAAATCTTTATATAATCTATTACCTTCTATATTTAACTTAGCTTTTAAGCTTCCAAACTTTGCATCATATCCACCATGTACTATAGCACTATTTGACTTAGTAGTTCCTTGGCATACTTCTATTCCCTTTTCTATCACTACTGTTTTCAAATTATACTTTGATAATTCTCTAGCTATAGCACTTCCACTTATACCTGCTCCTATTATTGCTATATCATACATAATTTTGCCTCCTTGAAAAAAAATAGAGAGCCCCCCTATACAATGTATAGAAGGCTCTCTTATCTCTTCGCCATAATATTTCGTTTTTTAAAATCGTTTTCCTTATAAGGATATATTATCATAAATTATTTTAACTGTCACTACCCTAAATTATTTTGATTATATATTGGCTTCACAAACTATATCCTCTTTATGCTTATATGATTTAGGGAATCTATCTGCTATATCTGTAAATATACCTGCAACTCCCCAATTAAATAGTTGGTTAGCTCTTGCTAAGTCATTTACAGTCCAAACATTAATTTTATATCCATGACTTCTAAATTTTTCTACCATTTCTTTGGTTAAACCTTCATTTTGTGGATGTATATAATCAGCTCTACACATTTCCATTATAGAAGACCAATCATCATATAAAGTGTTTGTTTCAAATAAACATCCTACAGGAGTATTAGGGCTTAAATCTTTAAATTTAGATAACATTAATGGGTTAAAACTCGAAACGATAACTCTTATATCATCATCTAATTTGCTTAAAGATTTTACAAATCTCTCTATAAGCTCCTGCTTTAACTCTTTACCTCCACAACATGACTTCAATTCAAAATTGACGTTTAATTTATATTTATTTATCAATTCAATTAGCTCATCTACAGTAGGTATCCTCTCTCCAATATAATCATCGGCAAACCAGCTTCCTGCATCTATATCATTTAAATCTTCTTTGCAAATATTATATAAAGGTCCCGTTTTATTGCTACATCTATCTAATGTATCATCATGATTTATTACAAGTGTTTTGTCTTTTAAAATATCAATGTCACATTCAAACCATTTTATTCCTTTATCCTTGCATAAGGAAAATGCTGACAAAGTGTTTTCTGGTGCTATTGTAGACATGCCTCTATGAGCAAATAGTATTCTTTCCATTTTATCTCCTTTATTGCCTAATTCTAATATCTATATTCTTAAATTCTTTTACTATTTACTTCAATTATATAACTTTTACTTATAATTTATCATTAATTTTTTACACTAGCTAACTCTTTTTCGAATTCTTCGTCTTCTTTTGCCCATAAAAGAGATCTATTTACTGCTCTTTTCCATCCTTTGTATAATAAAGTTCTTTTTTCTTCACTCATATTTGACTCAAATTCTTTCTCTAATGTTACTGACTTTTTAATATCCTCTTTATTTTCATAGAATCCTACCGCTAACCCAGCAAGATATGCTGCTCCCAACGCAGTAGTTTCAAGTACTTTAGGTCTATTTATACTTACATTTAATATATCTGATTGGAACTGCATTAAGAAGTTGTTAGCACTTGCTCCACCATCGACTTTAAGATTTTTAAGCTCAAGTCCTGAATCTTCTTGCATAGCATTTAACACATCTTTTACTTGATATGCTATTGATTCAAGTGTAGCACGAACTAAGTGAGCTCTGTTAGCTCCACGAGTAAGCCCCATAACAGATCCTCTTGCATACATATCCCAATAAGGTGCTCCAAGTCCTGCAAAAGCTGGAACTACGTATACACCATTAGTATCTTTTACACTTTCAGCATAAAATTCACTTTGCTTAGCATCATATAATATTCTTAATTCATCTCTTAACCATTGTATAGATGCTCCACCTATAAATATACTTCCTTCTAGCGCATACTCAACTTTGCCATCAACACCCCAAGCTATAGTTGTAAGTAATCCATTTTTTGATTCAACCATCTTCTCTCCAGTGTTCATAAGCATAAAACAACCTGTTCCATAAGTATTTTTAGCGCATCCTTCTTCAAAACAAGTCTGACCAAATAATGCTGCTTGTTGGTCTCCTGCACATCCAGCTATAGGAATTTCCGCTCCACCTAACATATACTCATCAGTGTGTCCGTATATATAACTAGATGGTTTAACGTCTGGTAACATATTTTTTGGTATATCTAGCATTTCTAATATTTCATCATCCCATTTTAACTCTTTTATATTATATAGCATTGTTCTTGCTGCATTTGAGTAATCTGTAACATGTACCTTACCTCTAGTTAAGTTCCATATTAACCATGTATCTACTGTTCCGAATAATAATTCTCCATTTTCAGCTTTCTCTCTAGCACCCTCAACATTATCAAGTATCCATTTTATCTTAGTTGCTGAAAAATATGCATCAAGAATCAATCCTGTTTTCTCTTTTATTTTATCTTTATATCCTTTAGCTTCTAATTCATCACATATCTGAGATGTTCTTCTACATTGCCATACAATTGCATTATATACTGGCTTACCAGTATTTTTCTCCCAAACTATAGTAGTTTCTCTTTGATTTGTTATACCAATACCACAAACTTGTTCTGGTTTAATGCCATTAGTTTCTAACACTTCTCTCATTACACCACTTTGACTTCCCCATATTTCCATAGGATTGTGCTCTACCCATCCTGGCTTTGGATAAAATTGAGTAAATTCTTTTTGTGATGTAGCTACTAAATTTCCTTCTTTATCAAATAATATAGCTCTTGAACTTGTAGTTCCTTGGTCTAATGCCATCATATATTTTTTCATATCGCTTTGCCTCCAATGATTATTTATTTTAAATCCTTGATGTATTTTAATTCATGTACTTTTTAACGCCTTTATCGAATACAAATCCTGCAAGGATGGCTCCTATTATAGGTCCCACTATAGGAACCCAAAAATACATGTCAGGTCCTAGTGCTCCGCTTCCCCAACCTGCTAAAACAGCAAACATCTTAGGCCCAAAATCTCTTGCTGGATTCATTGCAAAGCCTGTTAATACTCCAAAACTAGCTCCTATTATAGCTATTGTTATTCCTATAAAAACTGGTGCTAAATTTGACATAGGTTTGTTTGAATTTTTTTCTTCGCCTACTGCTAATATCACTATGACTAACAACATAGTTATGAAAGTTTCTACAAGTAATGCATCAAATGAATTTAATGCAGCGTTTGGATAAGTAGAAAATATGCCTGCTGTAGTAAGTCCGTTTGACCCAGCCCTTACTATATTATTTGCATTCTCAAATGATAAGAATAGCTTATTAAATAATAAGTAAACTGTTGCTGCTCCTGCAAAACATCCTAGTATTTGAGATATAATATATGGCAATACTTTTTTCTTTGGAAAATCTCTGTGTACCATTAATGCAATTGTTACAGCTGGATTTATATGAGTACCTGATACTGCCCCAGTTACATATATTGCAATTGTTACAGCTAACCCCCATATTATTCCTATTTCCCATTGAGAAACATCTGCTCCACTTAATACCATAGATGCTACAGCTCCACACCCTATAAAAATCAATATCCATGATCCAATAAATTCAGATATGCACTCTCCTAATAAAGTCTTTTTCAACTCAATACCTCCCTTGATATTTTATGTAATTAGTCAAATAAGGCAAAAAAACAGAGAGCTCCTATCATTTTTATAGGGGGCTCTCTCATCTCCAGCCAGTTATTAATTTAATTAAATGCTATCACGAAAACATTTTCCAGTCAATAAAATACTTTGTTAGATATTTAATAAACTAAACTGCTATATCAATTGAAAAAGCTACTTTTTTTAATTACCACATATCAATATCCGTAGTAGATATAGCCATAGCTCCAGCCGATAATCCACCAATTATTTCTTCTTTTCTATCAATTAATCCTCCACATATAATAGGTACGTTAGGATAAGTTTTGTTCATTTTTTTTATTACCTTTTGAATTACACCTGGCATAATTTCTATTGCATCTGGTTTTACTCTCTTTAAACTTTCAATTGCATTATCAAGAGACATAGAATCTATAAAGAAAAATCTTTGAACAACCTTTAGATCTAATTCTATAGCTCTTTTAACTATATTAGTTTTAGTTGTTATTATTCCATCCAAATTAAATTCTTTTTTCATATAATCTACAGCTATAGGACTAGATGAAAGTCCTGTTATCATATCAATATGAACAAATACTTTCTTATTGTGTTCATGTAAAATTTGTATTTTTTCTTTTAAAGTAAGAATATCTTCATTTAGTAAAAAAACAATATCTCCGTCTGAATTTGCAGCATCTTCTAAATGCGCATCACCCTTTATCGCACAAATTATTGGGTTTAATTCTAATAATTCTCTCATATATGCCTCCTCGCTTTTGCTCCAATCTATTATTTAGCTAAATTTTAAAACAATAAATTTCGTCTAGCAAAACCTTTGCCTTTTATAAAATTTATTATATCACTTTTTTAAAAATAAGATATTGTTGTTTTTAAATTTTAAATTTTATTATAAAACATTTCTTTATAAAATATTTTATAAAGTATGTGTTTTTTGTTAGTATTTTATCATTCAGTATAAAACTTCCAAAAATTTTTTATAAATAGTATATACTATATATTCATTTTTTATATGAATTTTATTTTAAATCATAAAATAAGCCCTCATATTAGTATTTTAATTTACTAATATGAGGGCTTATTTATATATCTAATTATTATTTTCCAAAATGTCTATTTAATAATCCTAAGAATGCTTTTCCATGTCTAGCTTCATCTTTACACATTTCATGAACTGTATCATGTATAGCATCTAATCCTAATTCTTTAGCTTTTTTAGCTAATTTTAATTTTCCATCAGTTGCTCCGTATTCAGCTTCTACTCTTGCTTTTAAGTTAGCTTGTGTATCTGCTACTACTACTTCTCCTAATAGTTCTGCAAATTTAGCTGCATGTTCTGCTTCTTCAAATGCTATTCTCTTATATGCTTCTGCTACCTCTGGGTATCCTTCTCTGTCTGCTTGACGACTCATTGCTAAGTACATTCCTACTTCTGTACATTCACCTGTGAAGTTAGCTCTTAATCCTTCTATTACTTCTGGATCTATTCCTTGAGCTACTCCTATTCTATGCTCGTCTGCCCAAACCATTTCACCTTTCATTTCTTCGAACTTATCAGCTCCAACTTTACATACTGGACAAATCTCTGGTGCTGTTTCTCCTTCATGTATATATCCGCATACTGTACAAACAAATTTTTTCATGTTTAAAATCCTCCCTGTATTTAATGTAATTTTTAATTTTCCACGTTAATTATCAGTAATTTGTTAACGTTTTTCCTAGTGCCTAAATATATACCCAAAATATGTTACTTTAAACATATTTTTAGATATATATTTAAGTTATTTATCTAATCTCTATATATTATTTCCCAAAATGTCTATTTAATAATCCTAAGAATGCTTTTCCATGTCTAGCTTCATCTTTACACATTTCATGCACTGTATCATGTATAGCATCTAATCCTAATTCTTTAGCTCTTTTAGCTAATTTTAATTTTCCATCAGTTGCTCCATATTCAGCTTCTACTCTTGCTTTTAAGTTAGCTTGTGTATCTGCTACTACTACTTCTCCTAATAGCTCTGCAAATTTAGCTGCATGTTCTGCTTCTTCAAATGCTATTCTCTTATATGCTTCTGCTACTTCTGGGAATCCTTCTCTGTCTGCTTGACGACTCATTGCTAAGTACATTCCTACTTCTGTACATTCACCTGTGAAGTTAGCTCTTAATCCTTCTATTATCTCTGGATCTACTCCTTGAGCTACTCCTATTCTATGTTCATCTGCCCAAACCATTTCACCTTTCATTTCTTCAAACTTATCTGCTCCAACTTTACATACTGGACAGATTTCTGGTGCTGTTTCTCCTTCATGTATATATCCACATACTGTACAAACAAATTTTTTCATATTAAAATCCTCCCTTTAACCTTATATATATTAATTTAATTAGTTTCTAAATTGTTGTTAACTTGTTATAGTATATATATACCCGTCGACTTTCTTACTAAACATAAATTTAAAAATAAATCTTATAAAATTTAAAATTATCATAATTATTATAAAATTTTAACTAAACTAACTAATTTCGTTAAATATTACTTATATTTAATATACCAATCTATGCGTTACTTAAAACTTATTTAATTTAATTTAATTTATACTAAATTAAATCTACTTAGCACTAAAGACATGTCATATTTCTGAAAGTACATTATATATATTGTTAATAAACCTTTAATAAGTATAACTCAATTAAGCACAAAAAAGCTACCTACAATATAGATAGCTTTAAAATTTATTTTTCTAGTAATTCTTTATAAGGCCAACCTTTTTGACCCTTTTCTAATATAAACATTCTGTCTGATTTTATTCCTTTAGATTCTAAATAGTTTATTGTATTTTGGGCTCCACCGCCACCACCTGGGCATACAACTACTATAGGATTATCATTTTCTTCTAACTTAGGTAATACTGTATCTATCTTAGCTTTTTCTTCATCCTTTTCTGCTGGATAAGCATAAGTAGGAATAGTTCCCTCTATATGGTGCTTATCATAATCTTCTTTAACTTGTATATCTACAAGTGTAATATCTTTTTTAGTTTCTATTGCTTCTTTTAATTGATCTGCTGTATAGTAGTTATATTTCTTTTCACCTTCAGCAGATTCTTTCTCTTTGCTACCACATCCAACTAGAGATAACGTTATCACTAGAAGCATGCTACATAATAATAAAATTTTCTTCATAATTCCCCTCCTGATTTGTTATACCCTTAAATTTTACCATCATTAGACAATTAATTTCCAATAGTTTTTATCTATTTTAATGTAAAAATCAATAGTTTTTACCTATATTAACCATTTATCATTATTTATTTTCTAATTATCTTTTCATTTCATATCATAGCTACGTTATTCTTTTTTATTTTACGCATCAAAAAGTGGTTTATATTTAGTTTGCAATGCCGTAATCATTCAAAGCATCTTTTCTTATTATTTAATCCCATCTCGTACAAACGTAATCCTTCTTTATTTTACACATCAAAAAGTGGTTAGGATTTAGTTTGCAACGCCGTGGTCATTCAAAGCATTTTTTCAGCTTTATGACCCAAGTGCAAACTAAATCCTAACCACCATAAATCCACGTAAAATAAAAAAGATTACGCGGCTACGTCCTACTCTCCCAGGCAGCTTCCCACCAAGTACCATCGGCGCTAAAGAGCTTAACTTCTGTGTTCGGAATGGGAACAGGTGTATCCTCTTTGCTATAATAACCGCATAATCTTT
>NZ_JBOGBV010000029.1:0-4191 GCF_051656405.1 Paraclostridium sp. | reverse complement strand
CAATAGCATTTAATATAGCGTGGTATGAACAAAAGGCAGTAATAGTATTATTATCACTATTATACCTAGGGGTAAAAAATATACACTTAGGACCAACATTACCAGCATTTTTATCACCAAATGTAGCTAAAGTATTAGTTGAAAACTTTGGTATAGGCGGAATAACAAACGTTGAAGATGATTTAAAAATGTTTTTAGGATAATTTTATAGAAAAGGATAGTTTTACTTATTGTAAAGCTATCCTTTTTTTATAATAAAGAGCTATGTAGACGTGATATATATTTTTATATTAATTAATAGAATGATTCAAATATGATAAAAACATAATTAAAATATTAATTATATAGCTATATTTTAAAAAAATTGTGAAATACTAACATTGTTATTAAAATTTCACAAGGAGGAATTTTTATGGAAAATAATATGGCTATGGAATACCCAATGTTTTGTTATCAATGTGAGCAAACAGCTGGTGGCAAGGGTTGTACTAAGGTAGGGGTTTGCAGCAAAACACCAGAAATTGCAGCTCTTCAAGACTTGTTGATATATCAAATTAAAGGAATAAGTTGTTATGCAAAAGAGTTAATAGATAAAGGGGAAAAGATAGATAAGGAAATTGTAAGCTTTGTTGAAAATTCTTTATTTACTACTCTTACAAATGTAAACTTTGATGGAGATGTACATGAAAAAATGCTTAGACAATCTCAAGAAATAAAGCAAAGTCTAAGAAGTAAAGTTCCAAGTTGTTCTAATTGCTGTGAACAAGCTGAATATAATTTAAGTGATACTAGAGATCAAATGTTAAAAGATGCTAAACGTGCAGGAATAATGTATGATCAAAATTTAGACCCAGATATAAGAAGTTTAAGACAAACAATAATATACGGTTTAAAAGGAATATCTGCATATGGACATCAAGCTAGAGAATTAGGTTATTTTAACGACCAAGTTGATGAATTTTACTTTAGAGCATTAGCTGCGACAACAGATGATAAATTATCTGTTAATGATTTAATAACGTGGACTCTAAGAACTGGTGACATGAGCGTTGCAGTTATGCAAAAACTAGATGAGGCAAATACAACTATATATAAAAATCCTTCTCCTCATAAAGTAAATGTTCATATTAAAAAAGGTCCATTTATTATAGTTTCAGGACATGATTTAAAAGATTTAGAAATGATTTTAAAACAAACTGAAGGAAAAGGAATAAACATTTATACTCATGGAGAAATGATACCATGCCATGGTTACCCAGAACTTAATAAATATCCTCATTTAGCAGGAAATTTTGGTGGGGCTTGGCAAGATCAGCAAAAAGAGTTTGATAATATACCAGGTTGTATTTTAATGACTACAAACTGTCTTATGAAGCCTAGGGATTCATACAAGGATAGAATATTTACTACGAGTGTAGTTGGATGGGATGGAGTAAAATACATAGGCAAAAATGCTGATGGAGAAAAAGATTTTAGTGAGATTATAAATAAGGCATTAGAATTAGGTGGATTTAAAGAAGACCAAGAGCCACACGAAATTTTAGTTGGATTTGGTCATAATGCCACTTTAAGTAATGCTCCAGCCATAATTGATGCAGTAAAATCAGGTAAATTAAGACATTTCTTCTTAATTGGAGGGTGTGATGGAGCAAGACCTGGAAGAAATTACTATACAGAGTTTGCTCAAAAAGTACCTAAAGACTGTATAATACTTACTCTAGCTTGTGGTAAGTACAGATTTAATAAATTAGACTTTGGAGAAGTTGCTGGATTGCCAAGACTTTTAGATGTAGGACAATGTAATGATGCCTACTCAGCTGTAAGGATTGCTTTAGCATTAGCTGATGCTTTTGACACTGATGTAAATAGCTTACCGCTATCTATAATTTTATCTTGGTATGAACAAAAAGCAGTAGCAGATTTATTAGCGCTATTGTCTCTAGGAATAAAAGGAATATACTTAGGACCATCAATACCGGCATTTTTAAGTCCTAATGTACTTCAATATTTGGTAGACACATTTAATTTACAAACTATAAGTACTCCAGATAAAGATTTAGCATCTTGCTTAGAAGTTCCATCTAAATAAATTAATTAAATGTAACCAGAGTTACGTAAATTTATTTATATAAAGTTTATAATATATACAATATAATATTAAAAATTTAAAAAATACTATTTTAAAATTAAAATAAAAGGAGACAAAAATATGAAAGCATTTGTAGATAGAGATGGGTGTATAGGATGTCAAGCGTGTGCAGGAACTTGTCCAGAGGTATTTAGTATGGATGACGATAATATATCAGTACCTATAAAAGAAGATATACCTGAAGAAGTATTAGATTCAGCAAAGGATGCTAGAGATGGTTGTCCAGTTTCTGTTATAAGCATAAAATAATTTATATAAAGGAGCGATTACCATGATAACTAAAGATACTATAATAGCAGATATAATAAAAGCTAAACCTAATGCAGCACAAATACTTATGAATTATGGAATGGGATGCATAGGATGCCCTTCAGCTCAAATGGAAAAGTTGGAACAAGCATGTGAAATCCATGGATTAGATTTAGAAAAAATATTAAAAGAACTAAATGAAGCATAAGCATAAAAGGATTATCAATTTATTTGGTAATCCTTTTGTTTAATACAATTTACATTAAATAGTGTAACCAGCGTTACAGAAAATAAAAATTAAATACTATATAATCTAGATATAGAGAGTTAAGAAAAAATGAAACTTTAAAAGTGTATTTAAAATACTTATTTAAAAATAAAGTTTTGATAAATATAGGAGGTTTTATTATGAGCTTATTTTTAGGAAAAATTCATTACTGGTTGTTTAACAAAATACTTTGGTTTGAAGATTTAGAAAGTGAAATAATAAAGTTAGCAGAGGTTGAAGGACTAGATATAGAAAAGCTAACTAAACAAATAAATTTAAATTATGGAGAAAAATTAGAAAGCAAAAACTTAGAAGATATTATTGATACAGGAAACATACATGGATGGCTGCAAGAAAAAATACATTCATCAGAAGGAAGAATGGCAGCATGGACATCTAAAATTTTAGTAGATAATCCAGACTCGTTGAAAAAAATAGAAAATATTTATAGACATCAAGGGGTAAAAGCTGGTAAGGAAGTAAGTTCTGTACAAAATATTACTAATGCAAAAGAAATATATAATAGTATAAATGATTATATACTAGATGGAATGCCATGTGATAGAGTAAACGAGGTAATTGTTTTAGAAGATGATGCTGTAAGATGGAAAAGAAGAATATGTGTGCATAAAGAAATATGGGATAATGAGAATGTAGATGTTAATGTATTTTATAATCTTAGAGATTTATGGATAGTATCATTTGTCAACACCATAAACAATAATTTTGAATATACAAAGACTGATGATGAGAATTATGTAATCAAAAAATATAAAAATTAAAAATAGTAACTTATGTTACTGATTCAAAGTAAATTACATTATATAATGTGTATATAAAATAAACATTTAAAAAATTGGAGGAATATTTATGGAAAATAAAATGTTTTGTTTTCAATGTCAAGAAACAGCAGGATGTACAGGATGTACAAAATTTGGAGTTTGTGGTAAATCACCAGATTTAGCTAGAATGCAAGATCTTTTAATATATACAACTAAGGGATTATCAGAGGTTACAACAAGACTTAGAAAAGAAGGTAAAAAAGTAAGCAGTAATGTAAATCATTTAATAACTATAAATTTATTTACTACTATCACTAATGCAAACTTCGATGATGAAGTATTTTATGCAAGAGTAAAAGAAACATTAGAAAGAAAAGAAGATTTATTAGCACAATTAAGTAATAAATATAATTTATCAGAAGCAGCATTATGGAATGCAAGTTCAAATGCAGAAATGGATGTTAAAGTAAGTATATTAAGTAAAATTAAAGATGTAATATTAGGAAGTGGAAAAGAATTAACACCTGATGATATAAACAAATTATTAGATGAAAAATCAACTAAAGTTGGAGTTTTAGCAACTAAAGATGAAGATATAAGAAGTTTAAGAGAATTAATAATATATGGATTAAAAGGCTTATCAGCATACATGAAGCATGCTAATGCATTAGGATATGATGATGAAAAAATAAATGCATTTATGCAATCAACTTTAGCTAAGACTTTAGATGATAGCTTAAGTG
>NZ_JBOGBV010000028.1:0-19038 GCF_051656405.1 Paraclostridium sp. | reverse complement strand
TATTTGTAAATCCAGATAAAAGCATAGTAGCTGGAACATTACTTATAACCTGACTAGATAGTATTGAAGTTATAAAAGTAGACTGAGGACTATTTAAAATACCCATCATAAAACTTCTAATAGAATCCATTGTAGAAATATTTCCTATAAATATGAAAAATCCTATAAATGTAATAAGTAATGAATAATCAATTTGTATTAGTAATTTTTTATTTAAGATAAGTACAGTTAATAAAGTTATAATAAACGCTAGCCTATAGTCTACTATATGAAAAACAGATAAAAGTATAATAGCAAATAATATAGAAAAGAAAATTACATCTTTTTTATTTTTAATTTCTACATCTTCTAAGTGTAAGTCTAACTTGATTTTTTTACTTTTTAATATGATAACACTTAAAAACAGTACAGATAAAATTACCAAAGGAGCAGTTATCTTAAAAAAGTCACTAGGATCTAAATTATAAAAAGAGTATATAAATAGATTTTGAGGATTGCCCATAGGAGTAAAACTACTTCCTAAATTTGCAGCAAGTGTTTGTAAAATAACTATTTTTAACACATTAATATCTGATTTTTTAGCAACTACTATACTAAGAGGAACAAAGGTAATAAGTGCGACATCATTTGTGACTATCATTGACGCTAAAAAAGTTATAAACACAAGTGCAAATGATATTGACGTATAAGTACTACATTTTCTTAGTAACGATATAGCGATGCTATCTAAAACTTTGAGTTCCTTAAAAGCTGCAACAACTACCATAAGATTAAATAGTAGTATTAAAACTTTAAAATCAATATATAATAATTTTGGACTAGATATAAAAGAAGTTATAATTGCTAAAGAAACTGAAAGTATTAGTACTATTTCTTTTTTTATAAATTTTTTAAAATTATTCTTATTAGAGTTATGATTATCAATTATTGGAATTGATAGTTCTTGGCTGTTATTATTAAGCATTTAAAATCTCCCTATATGTTTTTTCTACCTTAAAAGATTTTACAATAGAAGCTTATTTTTATCTATAAGTAAAATTAAAAAATATCATAAAAAATTATAATTTAGGACATCATATACTTAATGAAAGATACGTCTAAAAAATGACAATAGTCTGAAAATTGACGTTATGAAAATAAAATCTAAAAAGCAAGTAAAATAGCCAATAATAGAATGTTTTTATCTGATGTATTAAAAAAAACACGTCTGTTTATTGACTTTTTGACAAGTTTAGAATAAATTACACAAAATTTTAAGAATAAATAGATTCCAATGCAAATATATATAAAATACCAAAGATTTGAAAGATTTCAACGATTTAAAATTTTATTGTTAATAAAAGAACAAGTGGCACAATACTTGCTTTTTTAAAAGGTATTAGGCTTTTACAGGGGGTGAAAGTTAAAATGAGCCGACTCACGAATGTGATGATTAAGGGGAAAAAACAAGTATATATTAGGGGGTTCAACTATGATTAACGTAATAAGAGTTTTACTAGGCGTATTTACAGCTTTCTTTGGATTTTCATACTTCAAGGATATAGCAAAAGCAAAATCAGAAAACAACTTTGAAGATGTATCAGCAGGTAAAGCAGTAGCAACAGGTTTTGTAACAGACTTTTTTGATACACTGGGAATAGGGTCTTTTGCACCAACGGTTGCAATGTTTAATGCTTTAAAGATGAATATATCAGACAGATTAATACCTGGTACATTAAATGTATGTCACACTATACCAGTTGTCTTAGAAGCATTTATATTCACAACTGTTATAAAGGTAGATCCAGTAACTTTAATATGCTTAATAGGAGCAGCTGTAGTAGGTTCATACCTTGGAGCTGGAGTTATAGCTAAGATGGATGAACGTAAGATACAAATTATAATGGGTATTGCATTAGCAATAACTGCACTTTTAATGTTATTAGCTCAATTAGAATTAATGCCTGGAGGCGGAACTGCTACAGGATTAAGTGGAGCAAAACTAGTTATAGGAATAATAGGTAATTTTATATTAGGAGCATTAATGACTGCAGGTGTTGGATTATATTCTCCATGTATGGCTATGGTTTACTTCTTAGGAATGTCACCAGATGTTGCTTTCCCTATAATGATGGGATCTTGCGCAATGTTAATGCCAGTTGCAAGTACTAAGTTTATAAAAGAAGGAGCTTATGCTAAGAAAACTTCATTCTTTATAACAATAGGTGGAGTTGTAGGAGTATTTATAGCTGCATTTATAGTTAAGAGTATGCCAATTGATATATTAAAATGGGTAGTTATAGTAGTTATAACTTACACTTCTATATCAATGTTAAGAAAAGCATTTAAACCTGAAAGAGCAGAATAATTTAATATAATAAAAAAGAAAGTGATTTTTATCACTTTCTTTTTTTGTATTAAAATTTATAAATAGAAAACTTAAAATCTATTGATATTATCATTATGAATACAAGTAAACTATATAATAGATAATATAGGTAAATATTAAATTTGAAGGGGAAGAATAATGAAATATTATATGAAATCTAAATTGTTTAAAATTAAAGAAGACTTCTGGATACAAAATGAAGAAAATGAAGAGGTATTCTTTGTAGATAATAAATTATTTGCAGTAGGGCTTCAATTTGATCTTATTAAAGATGAAAAAAAATTATATTCTGTTAAAGAAACTGTAATATCACTGCTAGCTAAATATCAAGTTAAAGAAGGCAATGAAGTTGTAGCGGAAGTAAATAAAAAACCTTCGTTTATGAGAGATAGTATAAAAATAGAAAGTAAATATGGGGATTTAAATGTAACAGGGGATATAATTGATCACAATTATGAAATATATAAAGGAAGTGAGCAAATAGCTAGAATTCATAAAGAAGTTTTTACTTTTACAGATAGTTATAATGTAGAAACTGATTTTGAAGATGAAGCATTTATTTTAACTTTAGCAGTTATAGTTGACGATATAATTGATAAACAAAGAAGTAAATAATTTAAAATTGGGTATTTTTTCGCATCAATATATATATTTAGGAAACAATAAGTTTGGAAAAATAATATTTATAAGTATAGGTGATATAATATGAAAGAAAAAAAAGAATTATTGTTAGCAATTTTTATACTTTTAGGATTATTTTGCGCAAAAACATTCGTTGAAGAATTAGAAAAAAAGAGTTTAAGTAATGATACTCAAAATATTATTCAAACTTATAGTGATACTAAAGAAGATCCATTAAATAGATTAAAAAAAGGAAATGAAATATATTTAGAGGCTACATACAATAAAAATATAATCGATAAAGACACAAGAAAAAAACTCAATGAAGACGGACAAAAGCCTTATGCTGTTATTTTAACTTGTTCTGACTCAAGAGTAGTTCCTGAAAATATATTTTACACAGGGCTAGGAGAGCTATTTGTAATTAGGGTAGCTGGAAATGTAATTGATGATACTGTATTAGGAAGTATTGAATATGCTATAAGCAAGTTAGATGTATCATTAGTTGTAGTTATGGGCCATAATGATTGTGGAGCTGTAGAGGTAGTATCTAAAGAAAATCTAAATGGAAAGTTGAAAATGTTGGGGCAAAAGATTAAACCAAGTTATGAAAAAGCAAAATTACAAGGTGGATCACAAGAAGAAATTTATAATAATGCAGTTGAGTTTAATACTAAGAATTCGATTAATTTAATTAAAGAAAATGAAATAGTAAAAAAATATATTGATGAGAAAAAAGTTAAAGTAACTGGGTCTAATTACGATATGGAAACAGGCTTAGTTAAATGGTTAGACTAATTTTATAATTCGAAAAATTTAAACTTAAAGGGAGTAATACGAAATTACTCCTTTTGTGTTTTAAAAGCATATAAGTAGTGGTATATACTTCTATAGAAAAATTTTGATAAACATCAAAGGAGATTTATTATGGAGAAGAAAAAAATCTTATCTACTACCATAATGTTTGTAGTTATAGTAACAGCAATTATAGGTTTTAAAAGTGTGTTTGGAGATGCAAATACATTGGTTGGAGTTGCAGGTATCACAGCCGCTCTATCTTTACTAGGAACAGATTATACTATAAACCCAGTAAGAAATACAATATATTTTGTATGTTTAGAGGTTGGATTAGGTGTAGGGGCTTTTCTAGCCGCAAACAATTCACTTTTAGCATTAATTATAACTTTTATAGTAATATTTACTGTTTTATATAATTTTACATATAATACTAAAAAACCTACGTATGTAGCTTTTACATTAGGGTATCTATTTATGTTATATAGTCCTGTAGATATAAAAGAATTACCAACTAGATTGGTGGCACTTGCATTTTGTGGATTAGCAATAATGGCAATTCAGATGATAGCTAATAAAAATAAGCTTAAAACACAATCTAAAAAAATAATAAAGAGTTCTATAGAGTACATAAATGAGGAAATAAACTGTATATTAGAAAATAAAAATTTAGATTTTGTAAATGAGTTAAACAAAAAAACATACATAGGAATAAGAGATTTAGTATCTGATATGTATAAAAGAATAGATAAAGATATAAACTTACCTATTGAAATTATGCAAAGTTTATTTATAAGTAGATTTTTAGAAAGTATTAACTTAACAATAGGTAAAATTAAGGATGATAGAAATGACAATGAAGGTTATTTTAAAACATTAAATGAAGTAAAGAACTTATTAGTAGAAATTGGTAATTTTACAAATGAAAATTTAAGCATAGACGAATTAATAAATAAGATAGGTAGCTATGCTGAAGATACAGATAAAATAAATCCAAGTTACTATTTAATATATGAACTTAAAGATGCAGCAGATTTATTAAGCTATGATTTAAAAGATTCAAGGGATAAAAAAATAGATAAAATTAAGGAAAATTATTTTGTAACGAATTTATTAGATAGAGTAGATGATTTAAAAAATAATATAAGTAAGGACTCTCTTAAATTTACCTTTGCATTAAGAGGAGCTATTGTTACAAGTATTGGTGTTTTTATAGTTAGTATTTTCAATCTTGAATATGGAAAATGGTTAGTCTTTAGTTTATCATCTATAGTTCAACCTTATCTTGAAGCTAGTCAAGTAAAAGGTAAGGATAGACTTGTAGGTACTGTAATAGGTTTGGTAATTTTTGAAATTTTATTTTACTTAATAAAAGACAATTCAGCTAGAGTATTAGTTATACTTGTAGTTGGATATATAAGTAACTTCCAAACTAAATACAAAGATCAAATGATATGTACAACAATTTCTGCTTTAGGAGCAGCAGCTATGACGAGTAGTTTAGAGATGATATCTATAAATAGACTAGTATTTGTTGTTGCAGGTACTATAATTGCATTATACGCAAATAAAGTTATACTACCTTACAAAATGAGTGATGTAACTAAAAAAGATATTGAAAAATCGATAATGATAAATGAAAAAGTACTTTCAAAGCTATATGAATTAGGCAGATTAGATTTAAAAATAGATGATGATATTAAAGAGATGATATTTGTAAATAACTTAATAAATAAAAAAATAGATATAAACAACTTAACACTTTTATCAAATAGTATTGATGACTTTTTATATAATCAACGAATGTTTATGAATGATATTAGATTTTTAGTAAATAATTTTAGAAAAATTAGCCAATGTAATGTCGGAGTAGTAGATTTAGTTTATGATGTAGATAAGCTAATGTATAGGGATAATTCTAAAGAGGATATAATTAAGTGCTTTAATAAAAGAACTGATAAGTTTAGCCAATTAGTTTTAGTAGATGCTCTAGAGCTAAAAGAAAATATAATAAATTCTAAGAAACTATTTAAACAAATTTCAAGTGAATTCTAAGAAAATTTATTCATGAAATGCATTTTATTACACGAAAAATGCATTTCATGAACATAAAATAACGTTTAACTCATCAATCGACAAATTAAAACATGAATACATATATAATGATGTTAAGAAAAGATTTTCTTAACATCATTTTTTTACGCTTAAGGAAATTATAGGACATGAGCAAAGCGAATTTTTATTAACTTTTAGGGAAGGAGCGATTGATGTGATAAGTTTTTTAGGATCAATAGCGTTACTTATAATTGGGTATTATACTTATGGTAAATTTGTAGAAAGAACTTTTGGAATTGATGATAGCATCAATACACCAGCAACTACACTTGAAGATGGTGTAGATTACATTCCAATGAAATGGAAAAAAATATTCCTTATACAATTCTTAAATATAGCAGGACTGGGACCTATATTTGGAGCAATACAAGGTGCTTTATTTGGACCAGCAGCATTTTTATGGATAGTGTTTGGAACAATATTTGCAGGAGGAGTTCATGACTTCTTATCTGGATATTTATCAATGAAAAACAGAGGTGACTCAGCTTCTGAACTAGTTGGAAAATACTTAGGAAATTCAACTAAAAACTTAATGAGAGTATTTACAGTTGTACTTTTAATATTAGTTGGTACTGTATTTATGACAGGACCAGCAGCACTGTTAACAACTTTAACATCAATAGATGCTAAAATATGGGTTGTTGTAATAGTAATATACTATATAGCTGCCACTGTTTTACCAGTAGATGCAGTTATAGGAAAGATATATCCACTATTTGGAGCAGCACTTTTAATAATGGCTTTAGGAGTTGCAGGAGGGTTAATATTTAAAGGTTATGATATACCAAATATAGCACTTCACAATTTACATCCGCAAGGACAACCATTATTTCCATTCTTATTTATAACAATAGCATGTGGAGCAATATCTGGATTCCATGCAACACAATCTCCTATGATGGCAAGATGTGTTGAAAAAGAAAGTGAAGCTAGAAGAGTATTCTATGGTTCAATGGTTGCAGAAGGTATAATAGCTTTAATATGGGCAGCAGCAGCTATGACATTCTTTGGAGGAGTTCCTCAATTAGATGTTATATTATCTCAAGGTGGACCAGCTACAGTTGTAAATGTTATATCAAATACTTTAATGGGACCAATAGGTGGAGCTCTTGCAATATTAGGAGTTGTAGTTTGTCCTATAACTAGTGGAGATACAGCATTTAGAAGTGCAAGACTTACAATAGCAGATGCAATGAAGATAGATCAAAGTAGCATAAAAAATAGATTTATGATATCTATACCACTATTTATAATAGGTATAGCACTTACTTTCATAGATTTCAACATAATATGGAGATATTTCTCTTGGGCTAACCAAACATTAGCTATGATAATGTTATGGACAGGATCAGCATACTTAGCAAAACATAATAAAAATCATTATATAAGTACTATACCTGCTATATTCATGACAGCTGTAACATTTGCATATATAATGCAAGCACCAGAAGGATTTAGATTACACGCTGGAATATCTAATGCAATAGGTATTGGGATTGCTATAGTATTCACTATATTATTTGCACGAAAAGCTAAAAAATTAAGAAATGAAAATAAAGAATTAAGAAATGAAAATAAAGAATTAGCATAGGCATTAAGTTAGTATTTCATATATATATATAAAATAAGGGTAGGATCTTTTAAAAGATTCTGCCTTTATTTATATATAAATACTTGAAAGTTCAAGTATTTTATGATAATTTGAAAATAGGTGAAAGTTCAAGTATTTTAAAGGAGGAATTAAATGAGCTATTTAATTCTTAGAGAAATAGGCAAGATTGCAAGGTGTTTACAAACAATAAGTGATGTAGAGTTTAGAGAAATAGGATTAGAAAAAGGACAGTACTTATTTCTAGTAAGAATATGTGAAAATCCAGGAATTAATCAAGAAGCATTATCTAACTTATTAAATGTAGATAGAACAACAACTGCAAAAGCTATTAAAAAATTAGTTGAGAAAGATTATGTTATTAAAAGGCATAATGAAAATGATAAAAGAGCTTATGAGCTATATCCATCAGAAAAAGCTGATCAAATACATTTAATTTTAAAAAGTGAAGAGGAATTATCCACAAAAAATTCATTAAATGGATTTAGTGAAGAAGAAGTAGATATGCTATTTACTTTATTAGAAAGAATGAGAAAGAATATAGAAAAAGATTGGGAATATGTAAAAAAAGGAAATAAAAGAGACTATACAAACAAATAGAGGAGGCAACTATATGGAATGGAAATTAAAAAAGTATGAGGAATTAACTTTAGATGAACTATATGAGATATTAAGTGTGAGAGTAGAAGTATTTGTAGTAGAACAAAAGTGTCCATATCAAGATGTAGATTTTAAAGATAAAAACTCATATCATTTATTTGCTAAAGAAAATGGCAAGATTGCAGCTTATGTAAGAATTTTAGCAAAAGGAATATCGTTTGAAGAAGTTTCTATAGGAAGAGTATTAACAAGTAAAGATTATAGAGGTAAGGGTTTAGCAAAAGAAATTATGTTAAAAGCTATAGAGTTTATAGAAAATGAGCTAAATCAAATAGAAATTAAAATATCAGCTCAAGCATATTTAATAGAATTTTATAAGAGCTTAGGATTTAAAGAAGTATCGGATATATATTTAGAAGATGATATTCCTCATCTTGATATGTTATATAGAAAGTAATATATAAATAAGTATTAAACTAAGTTGTTACGGAAATGATATATTTTTTAACACACCATTACAAAGCAAATTTTATATGATATATAGGAAGAAAAAACTTAAAGGGAGTGAGTATCATAAAAAAATTTGTAGCTTTTATTGTGTGTGTACTTATGGTAGTTGGAAATACTGCCTATGTAGCTGCTAACAGCTATAAATCCAATGAAAAAAATACTAGATATATGATAGCTCAAAACACAATTAGTAAGATGAAAGTAAATGCCAGTTCATTAAATATAAGAAGTGGGCCAGATACAAATTATAAAAAAATAGGAAGCTTAAAAAGAGGAACTCTTATTGATACTATAGATAAATGTGGAATTTGGTACAAGATAAAATATAAAAATAGTTATGGATGGTGTAGTGGAGATTTTTTATTGCAAGTAAATAGCAATATTGATAATAATGGAACAGCAAATAATAGTAATCAAAACTTATCAAAGGGAGATTATATAATAATAAAAACATCTAATAATACTATGGCGTATTATAAAGATGGTATTTTGGTTAAAGAATTTAATGTAGCTACAGGAAAAAAATCAACTCCTACACCAAAGGGAAAATTTAAGATAGTAAATAAAATTGTAAATAGACCTTATTATAAAGATAACATAAAAGGTGGAGATCCTAGAAATCCGTTAGGAAATAGATGGTTAGGGCTTCAAGTAGGTAGTACTTATGGAACTACTTATGCTATACACGGAAATAATAGTGAAAGTAGCATAGGTAAGGGTATATCAGCTGGATGTGTTAGAATGCATAATAGTGATATAAAATGGCTATTTGATCAAGTTCCAAAACAAACTACAGTTATAATAAGTGATTCGAGTCAAAGTTATAAGCAAATAGGAACATCTTATAATATTAATTTGCAATAAAAATAGACTAGAGTTAAACTCTAGTCTATTTTTGATAATTTTTGAGGTTGCTTTGTATTAGCCATATATCTATTAACATATATGATAATTACTCCCATTATAGGAACTGATAACATCATTCCGATAAATCCTGTATAATTACCAGCAAGTGTAACTGCTAATATGGTAAGAACAGGTGGAACTCCAACTTGTTTTCCTACAAAATGAGGTTCTAATATAGCACTTTCTAATTGTTGAACAACTACCATTACAACTAAAACCCAAAGTGCTTTATTAAATGAGAAGAATAGGTTTATAAACACAGCAACTACAGTACCTATAATTGGTCCAAAGAATGGAATCATATTTGTTATACCAATTATTATTCCGACAAATACTGGATACTGAGATTTTAATAATACTAAAATTATAGTACAAAACGTTCCATATATTAAAGAGTCTATAAACTTAGCAATTATATAAGAACCTATATTTTTATCAAGGATTTTCCCAAATTCTTTTGCTTTTAAATAGAATTTACCAAATAAACATTCGCATAAGTCATTAACTATTTGAATTGTTTTTTCTTTAGAAATTAAGAAGTAAATAGAAATAACAATTCCTAAGAATATATTTACTGTGTAAGTTACTACTAAACCTATAAGTTCTAGTAATGTTTGGCTAAGAACTCCTGCAATTGATGTCATTGTAGGGATTATGGAATTTGTAATAAACTCTTTTATTTGTAGTGTAGACTCAGGATTTTTAGTGCTTATTTTAAATGTTGAAAGTAGGGAATTTATTAAATTTTCGACTTCATTTATATTATGAGGCATAAATGAATATAAATCAGTTATATTTTTTTGCATAATTGGAACAACATATAACCATATGAATACTAAACAAGCTAGAAGTAGCCCATATATTATAGATACGCTAATACCTCTATTTAATTTGAACTTTTTTTGCAAGAAAGTCATAGGTTTGTCAAGTATATAAGCAATTAAGAATCCTATTACAAAAGGAGTTAACACACCTGATATTATGGTAATATTAGTTTTGGTAAATGCTATAATGTGATCAAAATTTTTGTAAAGTATAACTCCTATAAAAAATACTACAATAGGAATTATATACCGTATCGAATTTGAAATTTCGTCAATTAATTTCTTCATATGTCCCCCTAAAAATAAATTTTGAAAATTAATATTCTATGTAGTATAACATTTTTTTTATTAACTTTAAACCACAAAAATATAACAAAAGTTTAAATGTATTTTTATTTATTTGAAAGCTATAGGTCAGTTATAGTAAAATTAAGAAGTAATATAAACAATTATGATAAGGGTTGATGATATTGAATAGTACTTTAAATAAAAGGCAGAGTAAAATTATTAATATATTAAAAAATAGTAAACAACCTATAAGCAGTAAGGCATTAGCGGAGGATATAGGTTGTTCGACAAAGACAATTCAAGTAGAAGTAAAAAATATAAACTCTATAATGGATAGTGTAAAAATAGAATCCTCAAGGGGAGTAGGATATAACTTAGCTGGAGATATAAGTAGTCTAAAGGATATAAAAGATGAATCTATAAGAGATGATTTTGATAGAATTAGTTATATACTTAAAAAAATAATTTTATTATATAATGGGGATACATTAAAAATAGAAAATCTAGCGGATGAAATGTATGTTAGCCTATCAACTATAAAAAATGACTTAAAAGAAGTTAAAGAAATTCTCAAAATGTACAATCTAAAAGTAATATCAAAGCATAAATTAGGTATTGGAATTGACGGAGATAAAAATAACCTAATTAGATGTATAACAGAAAGTAGCTTAAAGTATGAAGATATAAATATTGAAGATTTTTTTAGTGAATTTGTAAGTTTAAATATGATATCAATCCGAAATGAAATTTTAAATAAGCTTGAAAATGAAAGTATTGTTTTTACTGATTATGAGTTTAATAATATGTTTAATTACATACTTTTATATTTGTCTTTAGAAAACAAGAGTGATTATAAAGACTATATAGATAAATATATAAACCATTACAAAGAAAAGGTACAAAATAAAAATACTGAAAGTACAAAAAACAAGGTGCTAGATTCTATAGATAAGTTTATTGAAAACTTAAAGCTTGCAACATCTATTGATTTAAGCGATGATGAAGTTTTTAAGGATTATCTATGTAAACATATAATTAGCTTTTGTATAAAAAATGATTTAAATATAAACAATCAAAGTATTATATCTAATGATATTAAACTTAAGTATCCATTTGCATTTGAACTAGCTAATATAGCTAAAACTACATTAGAAGAAGACCTAAATATAGATATAAATGAAAGTGAAGTAGCAAACATTGCTATTCATATAGGAGGAGCACTTCAAAGAAGTTCAAGTAATGAAAAAGATAAAGTTTTGAAAACTATAATAGTGTGTGCATCAGGTATAGGTACATCAATGCTTATAAAGGCTAAGTTAGAAGCAAAGTTTGAAAAACGACTTGAAGTTTTAAAAGTGATTCCATCATATTTAATTGATTATGTAGGTGTTATGGATGTAGATTTTATAATAGCTACAGTTCCTGTGGAAGTTAAAAATATTCCAGTTATTGAAATATCACCTTTTTTAGATGATAAAGAAGTGAATATAATTGAAAAGTTCTTAGATACTGGAAACATATATTATAATGTTAATTTATCAGATATATTTAGCGAAGACTTATTTTTTATAGATTTAGACTTTGATAATAAGTATGATGTAATAAATTATATGTCAGATAAGCTATTAGAAAATAATTATATAGATGAGGAAATGAAAAATTCTTATATAGAAAGAGAAAAAATTGCTACTACGGAAATCGGAAATATGGTAGCCATACCTCATGGAGCACATGGTAAAGTTTTTAAAAATGCTATAGCTATAGGCATTTTGAAAAGTAGTATACATTGGGAAGTTGGACAAGTAAGACTTGTGGTAATGCTATCGCTTCAAAAGGAAAGTATATTAAACTATGAAGATTTATTTTCTAATATATATAAAAGAATAGATTCTATTGCCAAGGTAATAAGTATATGTGAATCTAAGAAGTACGAAAAGTTTATATCTATGTTTAAATAAAACTAAATATATTTATTTCGACAAATTTCTCTTTTGATTAAGAGAAATTTTTTGTCTTTTAGGAAAATGTATTCAAGGTTATTATAAATATATAAGATAATACTAGCGAGGTGATAATATGATTTACACAGTAACACTTAATCCATCTATAGATTATGTAATAAAATTAGATGCATTAAAAACAGGAGAAGTAAATAGAACAAACGAAGAACACGTATACCCAGGTGGTAAAGGAATAAATGTATCGTTAATATTAAACGAGCTTGGATACAATAACAAGGCATTAGGATTTGTAAGTGGATTTACAGGAGCATATATAAAAGACACTTTAAGATATAAAGGTTTAGAAGAAGATTTTATAAACTTAGAAAACGGATTTACAAGAATAAATGTAAAAGTAAAAAGTAGTAATGAAACTGAAATAAATGGACAAGGTCCAATAATTAACGATACGGCTTTAAATGAATTATATACAAAGCTAGATAAACTTGAGGAAAACGATGTATTAGTTTTGGCAGGAAGCATACCAAATACATTAGATTCTTCTCTTTATGAAAATATAATGAAGAGATTAGAAAATAAAAATATAAAGATTGTAGTAGATGCAACTAAAGATTTGTTGATGAATGTTTTAAAACATAAACCATTTTTAATAAAACCAAATAACCATGAATTAGAAGAGTTATTCAATGTTAAATTAGGAAATATTAATGAAATAATAGCTTATGCAAATAAGTTAAAAGAAATGGGTGCTAAAAATGTATTAGTATCTATGGGAAAAGATGGTGCACTTTTAATTAGTGAAAATGGAGAAATTCTTGTAAGTAATGTTGCAAATGGAGAAGTAAAAAATTCTGTAGGAGCAGGAGATTCTATGGTAGCAGGATTTATTGCAGGATATTTAGAATCAAAGTCTTACGAAAAAGCACTGCAATTAGGAACAGCTAGTGGAGGTGCAACAGCATTTTCAAATGATTTGGCAACTAAAGAATATATATATAAATTAATAGATGAAATTAAAGTTGAAAGGAGATAAATTTTATGAGAATAGTAGATTTAATAGACAAAAGATCTATAAGCCTTGCTTTAAAAGCAAAAGATAAAAAAGAGGCAATAGATAAATTAGTAGATTTAGTAAATAACAGTGGAAATTTAAATGATAGATTAGAGTATAAAGATGCTATAATAGCTCGTGAAAATCAAAGTACAACAGGTATTGGAGAAGGAATAGCTATACCACATGCTAAAACCAAAGCAGTTAAAAATGCGTGTTTAGCAGCAGCAGTTTGTAAAAATGGTGTAGACTACGAATCTTTTGACGGAAGTTTGTCTCATTTATTTTTTATGATTGCAGCTCCAGAAGGTGCAAATAATACTCACTTAGAGGTATTATCTAGATTATCTACAATACTTATGGATGAAGAATTTAGATCAGAGTTAATAAATGCACAAAATGAAGATGAGTTTTTAAATTTAATAGATTACAAAGAAAAAGAAAAATTTCCAGAAGAAGAAAAAGAAGAAGTTTTAGAACCAAAGAAAGTTAAAGATTCAAAATACCCTCAGGTTTTAGCAGTTACAGCATGTCCAACAGGTATAGCTCATACTTTTATGGCAGCTGAAAGTCTAAACAAGCAAGCGGAAAAGATGGGAATTAGTATAAAAGTAGAAACTAACGGGTCATCAGGGGCTAAGAATATTTTAACTAAAGAAGAAATTGAAAATACAAATGCTATAATAGTTGCAGCTGACAAAAAAGTAGACATGGCAAGATTTAATGGTAAAAAAGTTATAATAACTAAAGTTGCTAATGGAATTCATAAAGCAGAGGAATTAATAACTAAAGCTGTAGATGGAGATGCTCCTATATATAATCACGGAGGCAATGTTGAATCGTCAGAAGAAAAAGAGGATGAAACTGCATTTAGAAAAGTGTATAAACATTTAATGAATGGAGTATCTAATATGTTACCGTTTGTTGTAAGTGGTGGTATATTAATCGCATTAGCATTCTTATTAGATAATTATTCTATAAATCCAGCAAACTTTGGATCAAATACACCAATTGCTGCATTCTTTAAATCTATAGGAGATGTTGCTTTTGGATTTATGTTACCTGTACTTGCAGGATATATAGCATACAGTATAGCTGATAGACCGGCATTAGTTGTAGGTTTTGTTGGTGGAGCACTTGCAAATGCAGGTGGATCAGGATTCTTAGGAGCATTACTTGCAGGATTTTTAGCAGGATATTTAGTTCTTGGGCTTAAAAAAATATTTAGTGTATTACCAGATTCATTAGATGGTATAAAACCTGTATTGTTATATCCACTATTTGGAACACTTTTAATGGGAGTTATAATGACTTTTGTAATAATACCTCCAGTTGCAGCATTAAATACGGGTATAACTAATTTATTAAATGGACTTGGAACAAGCTCAAAGTTAGTTCTTGGATTAGTACTAGGTGGAATGATGGCTATAGATATGGGTGGACCTATAAATAAGGCAGCTTATGTATTTGGGGTAGCATCACTTCAATCAGGTCAATATGAGATAATGGCAGCAGTTATGGCAGGAGGAATGGTACCACCATTATCAATAGCTCTTGCTACAACTTTCTTTAAAAATAGATTTACAAAAGAACAACAAGAATCAGGAAAAGTTAACTATATAATGGGATTATCATTTATAACAGAAGGTGCTATACCATTTGCAGCAGCAGATCCTTTAAAAGTTATACCAGCTTGTGTTTTAGGATCAGCTACAGCAGGGGCTCTTAGTATGATGTTTAATGCAACACTTAGAGCACCTCATGGAGGAATATTCGTAGTTCCGGTTGTAGGTCATCCTATAGCTTACTTAGGAGCTATAGTGGCAGGGTCTTTAGTAGGCATGTTTGCACTAGCGGCATTAAAAAAACCTATAGAAAATTAGTATAAACTAGAATAATAATTAATAAAAATATAAGAATAGACTATGGAGAGCATTTTATCCATAGTCTATTTTGCGTTTGCCTTAAAAAAATAACTTTATATAAAATTATATTAAAAAGACTAAGTGTAACAAATTACGACATCATGGATTTTGTATAATATTATCAATGAATTAATACATGGAGGAAAAAATATGAAACAAAAAAGATCTATAGGAATAATTATAATTAGTTTATTATGTGCATTTATGTTAACAGGATGTACAAATAGCAATCAAAGTGTAGATAAAAAAGTAAATATAAATAACAATGCAGAAAAATCACCTATAGAGGTTGACGATATAGAATTTGTTGGGTTAGAAATATCACAACCAGATTCAATCGGTCAGAGGTATATAAAAACAAAGGTAAAAAATAATTCAAACTTAACAATAACTAGCATAAGAGTTGAACTTAAAATAGGAGATAAAGAAACTACTTATATAGCATCAAATAAAACACTTAATCCAGGACAGACAAGTGATGATATAAAATGTTTTGGCCCAAAAAGTGGTGATATAAGTGATATAGAAGCTAAAAGTATAAATATTAAAGTGAATGAAGATGGTAAAATGGTGTTTGTAGACTATGATACAAAATTAGGTGAGTATAATGTTTTAGAAGCTAATATAGAAAAGGAAGAAGAATAATTACTACTTCTTCCTAATATAGTAAATAACCATTAAAAATGCTCCGGTCATTGCATATATCATATCTTGCATAGTGTCTTTTAAGCCACCAGCTTGAGTTGTCATATTAAAGAACTTATCAAGTAAATACTCTACTATTTCGCAAAGTCCAGATACTCCTAATGAAAAGAAAAAAATGACTATGAAAAATAATATTTTATCTGTTAAAGTTGGGGTATTATAGTATTTTAAAATATTCCAACCTATTTTTACACTTATAAAGCCTGACCAAAAATGAAGAAAGCTATCATAAGGTTTAAATATATCGTACATTCCATAGCATGAACCTATCAAAAATGAAAAAAGTACAAATAGATTTCCTACTATATACAAAGGTGGATCTATTATGTAAAAGTTTTTCATATAAGCTTTTGTAAGTATAAATAGTATGATTAAACATATAAAACTAATAGAACTTTTTCCGTAATCCTTATTAAATAAAAAGTAACCTACAGAAAAAATGTATATAGCGTAAAGTGAATATCTAAATATTTTTAAACTATTTTTATTCATAAGCATACCTTCCTATATAAAAAAATTTATAACTAGTATGTGTACGTTATCTAAATTTATTACATATGTAAAATACATGAAATGTTAAATGAATGTTAAAAAACAAAAACATGTTACAGATCTGTTGCAAAAATAAAAAAAAAGTATATAATAATTTATATAAATAATTTAGTACTCCTTGAAGGGGAGTAGCTTTCGTTAAAAAACGATAATCAATCGCCAATTTCGGATTTAAAGATCCCGGTTGATTAGCAAGATAAACCTTGTTAGCGAGACCTTCAAGTAAACTTTGTTTTGATTTTAAAATAGAGTTTGCTTGGAGGTCTTTATTATTTAAATAAATTAGGTGGAGGCAAATTATGTTTTACAAAAAAAGTATCGATGAAATATTAAGTCAATTAAACTCAAGTTTAAATGGTTTAAGTTCAGACAAAGCACATGACATACTATTAGAGCATGGATACAACGAGTTAAAAGAAAAAGAAAAAACTCCTACATGGAAGTTATTTTTAGAAACTTTTAAGGATCCACTAGTTATCATATTATTAATAGCGGCATTGGTTCAAGCGTTCTTAGGAGAAGCTGTAGAGTGTGGAATAATATTTGCGGTTTTAATTTTAAACTCTATATTATCGGTAGTTCAAACGAAAAAAGCAGAAGGATCTTTAGCAAGTCTTAAAAAATTATCAGTTCCAAATGCAAAAATTATAAGAGATGGTATAAAGGTTACAGTTCCATCAAGAAATGTAGTACCAGGGGATATAATAATTTTAGAAGCGGGGGATTATGTACCAGCAGATGGTAGAATTTTAGAATCTCAAAACTTAAAAGTTGTAGAGGGAATGCTTACAGGAGAAGCAGAACCTGTGTTAAAGCATGAAGAAGTAATAAGTGAAGATGTAGCACTAGGAGATCAAAAGAATATGGTATTTAGTGGATCTATGGTAGTTTACGGTAGAGGGACATATTTAGTAACTCAAACTGCTATGGACACAGAAATGGGTAAAATTGCAGATTTACTAGAAAATGCAGAAAATAAGCAAACACCACTTCAGATAAAACTAGATGAGTTTAGTAAAAAATTAGGTGTAGGTATAGTAATATTAGCAGCTTTAATCTTTGGAATAGAAGTATTCAGAGGTGGAGAAGTAGTAGATTCATTTATGTTTGCAATAGCTATAGCAGTTGCGGCTATACCAGAGGCTTTATCTTCTATAGTAACTATAGTATTAGCAGTTGGAACTAATAATATGGCAAAAAAACAAGCTATAATTAGAAAATTACCAGCGGTTGAAACATTAGGATCAACAAGTGTTATATGTACAGATAAGACTGGAACATTAACTCAAAATAAGATGACAGTTGTAGATGATTTTGTTTACGATACGGAAAAAATATTAGAAAATGATGAAGATTTTGAAACAGCAGCAACAAAAGAGATATCTAAACAAAAGAGTTTCCTTATATTAAGTTCAGCACTTTGTAATGATTCAGATAAAACTAACGAAGGTGCTGAAATAGGGGATCCTACAGAAATAGCACTTATGAATTACACTGACAAAAGCGGATTTGATTATAAAGAAATAAGAGACTTAAATACTAGATTAAGTGAATTACCATTTGATAGTGATAGAAAACTGATGACTACTGTTAATAAGGTTGATGGAGAAGTAGTTATGTTTACAAAAGGGGCTCCGGATGTAATATTTAATAGATGTAAGTATGCATTAGTAGGAGACGAAGTTGTAAAGGCTAGTGATGAGATAATTGATGAATACAAGAAAATGAACGAAGAATTTTCTAATAAAGCATTAAGAGTTTTAGCATTTGCAACAAAGAGAGTAGAAGATGAAAGTTTTGTACCAACAATTGAAGATGAAAATAACTTAACTTTAATCGGGCTTACTGCAATGATAGATCCTCCTAGAGAAGAAGTTTATGAAGCAGTAGAAAATGCTAGAAAATCTGGTATAAAAACTGTCATGATAACAGGAGACCACAAAACAACTGCAAAAGCAATAGCTGTAGATATCGGAATATTTGAAGATGGAGATATGGCTCTTACAGGTAGTGAATTAGATGCATTAACTGATGAAGAGTTAGATAGAGATTTAGATCATATATCAGTATATGCAAGAGTTTCACCAGAAAATAAAATAAGAATAGTAAAAGCATGGCAAAGAAAAGGAAAAGTTTGTGCAATGACAGGAGATGGAGTAAATGATGCTCCAGCTTTAAAACAAGCAGATATAGGTATAGGAATGGGAA
>NZ_JBOGBV010000027.1:0-7764 GCF_051656405.1 Paraclostridium sp. | reverse complement strand
AGTTCTTTATATTTATCTTCTAGTACTTCTAATTTGTTTAGCATACTTTTCACCTCTTTAATTGTAAAATATCAATAGTTGATTATATCATAGTTTATAACCTATAACAACTCTATCGATTCCTTGCAAGTCTTTCTTTATATATATTTTAGAGTAACCATTATCCTTCATAATATCACATACATCTTTAGCTTGATCATGGCCAACTTCAAAAGCTAATATTCCTCCGTTCTTTAAATAACAAACAGATTCTTTAGTTATTTCCCTATAAAAATCTAAACCATCTTCTCCACCTTCAAGAGCTATATATGGTTCATAATCTTTAACCTGAGTATGAAGTGTCTCTATATCTTTTTTTCTTATATATGGGGGATTGGAAACTATTAAATCTAACTTTATGTTTTTATCTTTAATTCCACTAAATAAATTAGACTCTATAAAATCAATTTTACTGTCAACTTCATTACTTATAGCATTCTTTTTACCTATACTCAAAGCTTTTTCGGATATATCTAGTGAATAGACATGACAGTACTCTATATACTTTGCTAAGCTTACAGATATAGCCCCTGATCCAGTTCCAATATCAACGATGTTCAACATTTCCTTACCCTTAGTAAGTTCTATTATTTCTTCAACTAACGGTTCAGTATCTGGCCTAGGAATTAAAACTCCTTCTTCTACAAAAAAATCTAATCCCATAAATTCTCTATTATTAACTATATATGCAATAGGTCTTCCATCTAATCTTTCCTTAATCATTCTATTGAACTCTTCTATTTGTTCATCTGAAAGTTTTTTATTCAAGTTTAATTGAATATATAGCCTATCAACATCTCCTAATACTTTCTGCAATATTATTTCTGTATCTAATTTGGGAGTATCACTGATACTAGATAACTCCTCCATATATTTAATTAAAATTTCTCTTATTGTCATAGATTTCTCCTTTTTTACTTTATAACAGCATCTAATGCTTTTAATGCAACTTCAAGTTGTTTATCATCCGGTTCTTTAGTTGTAAGTTTTTGTAACATCATTCCTGGATAAGCTACAATTCTTGTCAAAATGTTATTATATTTCCCAAGCAATTTTATTATTTCATATGATATTCCCGCAACTATAGGAACACATACAATTCTCATAATAATTCTTATAATTGGGTTAGGCCATCCAAAAAAAGAAAAAAGTATTATTGAAGTGAACATTACTATAAATAAAAAATTAGTTCCACATCTTGGATGTTGTGTCTTAAATTTCCTTGCATTTTCAACAGTTAAGTCTAGATCATTTTCATAACAATAAATAGCTTTATGCTCAGCTCCATGATACTCAAACACTCTTTTAATATCTTTATTCATAGATATTAATAGTATATAAATAAATAAAATACATATTCTAGTAAATCCTTCTATTAAGTTCAATATTAAGTCACTATTTATGAATTTTGAAAATAATCCACCTATCATTGTGGGTGTTACTACAAATAATAACATTGCAAAAAACAATCCTATTATCAGGGAAATTATTATTATCACATCATTCGCCTTATCTTTAAATAGTTTATTTATGAATTTATCAAAAGCTGACTCTTCTTCGTCATCATCTAAAAAAAATTCAGATGAAAAGTTCATACTATTTATTCCTTCAATCATGGTCTCTATTAATATAAAAGCACCTCTTAAAAACGGAATCTTATCTATATTCTTATCAGATATCCAACTTTTTATATTTCTTTTTCTAATTATAATTTCTCCATCATTTTTTCTAACAGCTATGGCTCTCTTGTTTTTAGATTGCATCATAACCCCTTCAATTACAGCTTGCCCACCTACCGGTTGTTTTTTCATATATCCACCTCTACTCCTAAACTATATATATAATATTACTATATTAGGCAAAGAAAAAACACCTAAAAGGTGTTTGTTATGTATAAATTTATTTTTCAACTACATGACATTTTCTACATCTAGCTTCATAACTCTCTACAGCTCCAACTTGGATTATCGGTTCATCATACTTAGCTGGTTTACCATTTATAAGTCTTTGAGATCTAGTTGCTGGTTGTCCACAAACTGAACATATAGCTTGAATTTTATCTACAAATTCAGCTACAGCCAATAATTTAGGCGTAGGACCAAAAGGCTCTCCTTTAAAATCCATATCTAATCCAGCTGCAATAACTCTTATACCTTCATCTGCTAACTTTATAGCCATATCAACTACTTCATTATCAAAAAATTGAACCTCATCTATTCCAACTACTTGAGTATCTTCATTTATATATTTTTCTATTTCTGATGAGTCCTTTATAGGAATAGCATTTATTGCATATCCACTATGAGATACTACATCTTCTTTACTATATCTATCATCAATAAGAGGTTTAAAAACAACTACGTTTTGTTTTGCAATCTTAGCTCTTTTTAATCTTCTTATCAATTCTTCACTTTTACCACTGTACATAGGACCTATGACAATTTCTATATATCCATGATTTACCGGTCTATACATACTTAATCCTCCTATATAAATAAAATAGGAGTTGGCAAGCCAACTCCGTATTTACTATTAGTCGATTTTGAATCTCTTCTTGAACTTGTCTATTCTTCCACCAGCTTCTATGTTCTTTTGCTTTCCAGTATAGAAAGGATGGCATTCTGAACATATCTCAACTTTTATTTCGTCTTTAGTTGACCCTGCAACGAATGTGTTTCCACAAGCGCAACGTACTTCAACTTCTTTGTATTTTGGTTGTATATCTTTTTGCATATTTGTCACCTCTTCTCCTTACTTTTCGAAATTAATTATATTAACTTTTCGTTTTTCATTATTCAACTACACCATTATAACATAAGATTATTTAGGGTACAAGAGTTTTCTAATTAGTTTAAAGTCTCTTTTATATACTTTATAAATGAATTATTATCCTTTGTTCTCTTAAGTAATTCCAGTACTTTATCAGTTACTTCATATACCGAATTACTGCTCATTTCTTTTCTAAGTTTCCAAAGTGCAGCTTTCTCTTCTTCTGTTAATAATAAATCTTCTCTTCTTGTTCCTGATTTATATATATCAACAGCAGGGAACACTCTCTTCTCAGCTAATTTTCTATCTAAGTGTAATTCCATATTTCCAGTTCCTTTGAACTCTTCAAAAATAACATCATCCATTCTAGATCCTGTTTCAACTAACGCTGTAGCTAAAATAGTTAAAGATCCACCTTGTCTAATGTTTCTTGCAGCTCCAAAGAATTTTTTAGGGCCATGAAGTGCTCCAGGATCTAAGCCTCCTGATAACGTTCTTCCAGTTGGCGATATGCTCAAGTTATAAGCTCTTGCAAGTCTTGTAATACTATCTAATAATATAACAACATCTTTTCCGTGCTCAACTAATCTTTGCGCTCTATTTAGAACCATCTCAGCAACTTTAACATGATGACTTGACACCTGATCAAAAGTTGAGTAAATAACATCTCCATCTATAGATTCTTGCATATCCGTTACTTCTTCTGGTCTTTCATCTATAAGAAGAACTATTAACTCCACATCCGGATGATTTTTAACTATACTATTGGCTACACTTTTTAAAAGGATAGTTTTACCAGCCTTAGGTGGTGCTACTATCAATCCTCTTTGACCTTTACCAATAGGAGAAATTAAGTCTATTAGCCTTGTAGATATTTCAGTTTGATACTTCTCTAATGTAAGTCTTTCTTCTGGGTATATCGGTGTAAGAGTCTCAAAGGCTCTCCTTTTTGTAGCTGTCTCAGGATGTTCATCATTTATTTTTTGAACATATAATAATGCTCTAAATTTTTCTCCACTTTTTGGATGTCTTGTTATACCCTTAACTTTATCCCCTGTTTTCATATTGAATCTTCTAATTTGCGATGGTGAAACATATACATCATGTTCTGTAGATAAATAGTTAGGCCCTCTTAAAAATCCAAATCCATCTGGTAGTATTTCTAAAACACCCATTACCTCATCATCTTTAGATGTATTAAACTCATCAACAATCTTAGCTTCATCAACTTCTTTAACATTATATGAATTATTGTATGAATTTCTGTTGTGATTTTGATTGTATCTTTGAGTCCTATTTTCATAAACCTTAGTTTCTTGCTTATTCACACTTTGTTTTTGTTCACTTTTAATTTCTTTTTTTTCGGTTTCTTTTTTCTCGATTTCTTTATTATTATCTATCATGTCCTTATTTTTATACTCATTTATTATTTGTATTAACTCATTCTTTTTATACTTACTTATAGACTTAATCTCTAGTTTCTTTGCTAATTCTTTTAATTGAACTAGAGTCATGTCATCTAAATTATCCAAAGTCATATCTTTCGTATTCAAAAAAGTCCTCCTATCCCATAATTAAATTACAATTTTATTCGGAAATTAAAGGCGTGCAAATGAGAAGCTAACATTATTATAGCAAACAGTTAAACTTAATACTATCACTATTTATACATTATGGTCAACAAATAAAAAAATAAAACTATTCAAACAAAATAGTTTTATTTTTTCCGCCTTTTATATACTATATTTACCCATTAAATCAGTTAATATATCATTTTTATCAACCGAATGTATTGCATCGACAAATCTTATCGTTCCTGTTTTTGCTCTCATAACAACAGAATTTGTTGTTATTCTATTATTACCTAAACTAACTACACCTTTTAATAGATCTCCATCCGTTATTCCTGTTGCTGCAAAGAATAGTTCATCACCTTGAGCTAAGTCTTCTAACGATAATACTTTCGATATATCTTCGTCTGTTAATCCCATTTCATGGCATCTAATTCTTTCTTGCTCACTTAGTGGATAAATCTGAGCTTGCATATCTCCGCCCATACACTTAATTGCTGCAGCTGTTATAACACCTTCTGGTCCACCACCAATACCCATAAGCATATCTATTCCTGTATCTTCAAAGCAAGTTGCAATACCTGCTGCTACATCTCCATCTCCGAACATTTTTATTCTTGTACCTAATTTTCTAGCTGCTTCAAATATATAATCATGTCTTTCTCTATCCTGTACTATTATAGTCATTTCTGTTGTTTTTTTATTTAAAGCTTTTGCTACATTTCTTATATTCTCTTCAACACTTGCATTTAAATCTATACATCCCTTTGCCTTTGGCCCAACGATTATCTTTTTCATATAAGTGTCAGGAGCTTTAAGTAAGCTTCCTTTTTTTCCCATAGCTATTACAGATATAACATTAGGTAGTCCTTTAGCTATTAGTGTAGTTCCATCCAAAGGGTCTACTGCTATATCGACTTTCATGCTATCCTCTGTTGCCATACCAACCTTTTCACCAATATATAACATAGGAGCCTCATCCAACTCTCCTTCTCCTATTACAACTTCGCCATCGACCTTAACTGTTTCAAAAGCTCTTCTCATAGCCTCAACTGCTGCACCGTCAGCTCCGTTTTTATCTCCTCTACCCATAAACTGCGATGAGACTAAAGCTGCTGCTTCCGTTACTCTAACTAATTCTAATGCTAAATTTCTATCCATAAAATTCATCTCCCTTAGTTCGTTAATCTCTCTTCAAATTATATATCACATTTGATAAATAGTAAACATTTATAAATGTTAAATAAGGGCTTTAGTATGTTATATACTTATAAAAAGACATAAAAAAAAGCGATAATTTTAAAATTATCGCCTTTTTATTAGTTCTTAGGTACAGTTTCCCAATCTTTTAGGAATTTTTCTATACCTATATCTGTCATAGGATGTCCTAACATTTGTTTGAAAACTTTGTAAGGAACAGTTGATATATCCGCACCTGCTTTAGCTGAAGTTAAAACATGCTGAGGATGTCTTATACTAGCTGATATTATTTCAGTTTCTATACCATGTATGCTGAATATTTCTGCAACTTCTTCTATTAACATTATTCCTTCTTGACCTATATCATCTAATCTACCAACAAAAGGACTTACATAAGAAGCACCTGCTTTAGCTGCTAATAATGCTTGGTTTGATGAAAATATTAAAGTTACATTAGTTTTTATTCCTTTTTTGTGTAAAGCTGATACAGCTTTTAATCCTTCTGCACACATAGGTATCTTTATTACTATATTTTCATGAATTTTACTTAACTCTTCGCCTTCTTTTATCATTCCTTCGCTATCCATTGAGATAACTTCTGCAGATATTGGTCCATCTACAATTTGAGTTATTTCCTTAACTACATTTTCAAAAACTCTTCCTTCTTTAGCTATTAATGAAGGGTTTGTTGTAACACCTTCTATAACTCCCCAAGAGTTTATTTCTTTTATTTCATCTACATTTGCAGTATCTATAAATAGTTTCATGTTTTACCTCCTTGTATTTACAATCCTATAAATAAAGTTATTACCTTATCAATTTTAAACATTATGTATTACTTATAAATTAACCTAAACTAAAAGTTTAAAAAGTCCTTAAATTGTAAGGACTTTTTAATATATTCTACCACTATTTCTCAATTACTTCTATCCTTAATTTGTTAAGAGCTTTTCTAATTCAGATACTAAAGAGTTAAATTTCTCGGTAGTTTGTTCTATAGGTTCAGTGCTATAAAGATTTATACCACTCTCTTTTAGTAAGTCTATAGGATAATTAGATCCTCCTTTTTTAAGGAATGATAAATAGTTTTCAGGACCATTTTTAATTATATCCTGAGAAAATGCAATTCCGGCACTACATCCTGTTGCATATTTATATACATAAAAACTATTATAAAAATGTGGTATTTTTGCCCATCCAACCTTAGATAGCTGCTCTACACCAAAATCTTTACCATAATATTTTTGTAAAAGTTCTCCCCATATATCATTTAATACCAGTACGTTTACAACTTCTCCATTTTCAACCTTTTGATGCACTTTATACTCAAATTCTGCATACATGGTTTGTACAAACAAAGTATTTTTTATTAAATCTAAATACTGAGTTATATAATAAGCTTTTTCATTTTTATTTTGAGTATTTTTTATTAACATTTCATATAACAGAGCTTCATTAGTTATAGATGCTACTTCATGAGTAAAGATACTAGGTTTTGAATTTAAATAATTTTGATTCTTTGAGCTCATATATCCATACACAGCATGTCCTAATTCATGAGATAAAGTAGATACAGAATCTAAATTTCCGCTATAATTCATTAAAACATACGGATGACTATCATATACAGATAAACAATATGCTCCACTTACTTTATTATCATTAGAATATACATCCACCCATCGTTCATTGAAAGCTTTATAAAGTATATCTCCATATTCTTTGCCTAAAGGATTTAACGATGCATATACAATACCTTGTGCTTTATCATATGGAATATACTCATCTACTGGATTTATAATTGGAGCATGCATATCATATGAGTAAACTTTATCTAAGTTCAATACTTTTTTTCTTAAACCTATATATTTATGCAAACTTCCTAAATTATTATCAACCGTATTTATAAGTTCATCATAAACTTTAGGATCTATATCATCGCCTGACATATACATATCTCTTGAATTTTTATACCCTCTAGTATTTGAGTAAAAAATATTTTTCTTAACTTGTCCTATAAATAATCCTGATAACATATTTATATTATCATTGTACTGTAGAGATTCATTTTCATAAGCTTTTTTTCTTTCTTCTCGATTAGAACTTTCTAGTGCTAATGAATATTGTGATGGATTTAAGTTTGATTTTTTATCCATATTCATAAAAAGATCATATACTTCTTTAG
>NZ_JBOGBV010000026.1:0-25773 GCF_051656405.1 Paraclostridium sp. | reverse complement strand
AAACTCTCAAATATAATTTAAAAAGTTGTCCATCGCTCAGCTAATCATTATCTGAATATCTGGCTTGGTTGTTTGTGTTTAATTCTTTAAAAAAGAATTTTTATAATTAACCTACTGTTTAATTTTCAAAGTTCATTTTTTCTTTTGTGTTTCGTCCGTTTCTTAAGGACAAGTAATACTTTACCATCATTTGAAAATAACGTCAATACTTTTTAAAAACTTTTTTCTATGTTTTTATTTATTTTATATGAAATTATCTCTTCTTCCCTCAAATTTCAACATTTTTAAACTATATACTTTTTTAATTCTTCCATGTTTAAATTTATAATTTCATTTAGTAATTGCTTTTTTTTAACTGGATCATCATATTTTTTCAGAATTTCATCTCTTAACTCACCTAGTAATTGTATATATTCTTCATAACTATCATCATAAACTCTTTCTAAATCTTTTTTTATCTTCGATGCTAATGATGGACTTTTTCCTGAAGTGGATACTCCTATAATAAGATCTCCTCTTTTAATGGTAGCTGGCACTATATAGCTAGATAATGTTAGATCATCTACTACATTTACAAGTTTATTTTTTTCAGCACAATACATGCCTATAGACTTATTTATATCTCTATTATTAGTAGCTGCAACAACAATAAAACTATTTTCTATATATTCTTCTTTATATTCATCTCTTATTAATTCAGTTTTGTTTTCTATATCTTTAAATCTTTCATCAAAGTCTAAAGATATAACCTTAACCTTATATCCAAAATCAATAAAGTTCTTTGCTTTCCTATAAGCTATTTTCCCACCTCCGATAATTGTTATCTCTTTACAATCTAAGTTCACCATAATAGGATAGTTCATTTTATAATTCCTTTCTATTCTTTTGATGTCTATTACTATTATATACCACCTAATTCTTTTTCTACCTCTTTTTGAACTCTTCCAAACGATATTTCTTTATCTTCTGCCCCTGTATATACGTACGCTTTAGTTAAGTCTTCAACCGTACTCTCTAGTTCTTGCATAAATTGAGTATATGCAAATTCAAATTTAGGATCACTTTCATCTTTTCCAAAAACACTATAAACTAGCGATTCTATCATTTGATCCATACCCCATAATTTAAGATGTATGAGCTCGTGAATTACTAAAGCTTCTAAATTAGTATGTTTTCTGTTGAAATTATTTATCATCAGAACAGCTTGTTTTACATCTCTATCTATCTTTATATCTCCACTTTTTCTCCATTCTTTATCAACTAACTCAATTTTAATATCCCAATCTCTAATTCTAAGAATATCTTGCCACTTATTCAAATATTGTTCTACTAAATCTTTCTTTAATTCCATAAATACTTCTCCTTTTTAATTATAAAAATAAATAACTTTAATATATTTATTTCTATAATCAAAAAGGAGTACCTCTATTTTTATTGTAGAAATACTCCTAACTAATAACTATTTATTATATTAATATATTTATATTAAATAAAATTTTTTTCAAACTCATCTATACAATCTTTTAGTAAAGTAGCACTATACGCCATAGAAGGTCCTCCTCCAAATCCAACTGCAACCATAGCTGCTTCCATTATTTCTTCTCTTGTAGCTCCAAGCTCTAATGCTGCATATGTATGACAAACTATACAATACTCGCAACGATTATATATACCTATCGCTACACTTATAAGCTCTTTTGTTTTAGTAGTTAAAGCTCCTTCTTTATAACCAGAGTTTAAAAGCCCCATAAATGCTTCTACATTTTCTTGGTTTGTTTCACTTATAGCCCCTAATCCTTCTTTAAATGAATTTAATATTCCTCTTACGTCTTTTTTCATGTTAAATCCCCCTTATGTTATAAGCCCTTAAAAATAGTTAGTATACTAACTTTATTTGTAAATTATACTATTTTAAAATATAACATGTAAAGGATATACATTTTTACTCCTATTTTTATTTATTAGACATATAGAAAAAAACTATAAACTTAACTATGTGTGTAAACAATATTGCTATGAAGTTATAAAAGTCTATAAATTAAAAAAAGTGTTGAATAGAAAATTTCTATTCAACACTTTTGATTATAAGTTATGAGCAGCCTTTAAAGCTTCATAACTAGCTTTTATAGTTTCATCTATTATCTCATCTGTGTGAGCATTAGATAAGAACATTGCCTCAAATTGAGTAGGAGCAAGTAAAATGCCTCTATTTAATAGCTCCTCGAAGTATTTATTAAACATAGGTACATTACACTTAGTAACATCATCATAGTTGTTTATTGGTCCTTCTGCAAAGAATAAGCAAACTAAAGATCCAGCTCTATTTACAGTGTAATTTAATCCAAGTTTTTCAACATTTGATCTTAAACCTTCTTCTAGTTTTATCGCTTTTCTTTCTAATTCACTATAAACTTCTGGTCTATCTCTTAATATTTCTAAGTTCTTTTTACCCATGTACATAGCTAATGGGTTCCCTGATAAAGTACCCGCTTGATATACAGGTCCTACAGGAGAAACCATATCCATAATTTCTTTTTTACCACCATATGCCCCTACAGGAAGTCCAGCTCCTATTATTTTCCCGAAGCATGCCATATCAGGTTCTATTCCATAATATCCAACTGAACTGTTGTAAGCTAATCTAAATCCAGTTATAACTTCATCAAAAATTAAAACAGTTCCGTATTCTTTAGTTATATCTCTTAAAAATTGTATAAATTCTTTTTTACCTGGAACAACTCCCATATTTCCTGCTACAGTCTCTAGTATAACAGCAGCTATTTCATTACCATGCTCTTCAAACATAGCTTTAGTAGCTTCTATATCATTATATCTAGTTACTAAAGTATCTTTTACAACATCCTCTGGTACTCCAGGACTTGTTGGTACTCCATATGTTATAGTTCCTGACCCAGATTTAACTAAAAGTGCATCTGAATGTCCATGATAACATCCTTCAAACTTTAATATTTTATTTCTATTAGTATAAGCTCTTGCTACTCTTAACGCACTCATAGTAGCTTCTGTTCCAGAGTTTACCATACGAACTTGGTCTATTGCAGGATAAGCTTCAACTATAAGCTTAGCCATATCAACTTCTATAGCTGTTGGAACCCCATAACTTGTACCTTTTTTTACAATTTCTTCAATTCCATCTACTATTTCTTTTGGGCTGTGACCTAACATAAGTGGTCCCCATGAACATATGTAATCTATATATTCATTTCCATCTACATCATATATTTTACATCCTTCTGCTCTATCTATAAAAACAGGGTCTAATCCTACTGATTTAAATGCTCTAACTGGGCTGTTTACGCCACCTGGGATGTACTTAGTTGCTTCTTCATATATTTTTAGTGACTTTTCATTTTTTCTCATTGGTGTTACCCCCTAATTAATTTAGCTATATCTTTTGCAAAGTAAGTTATTATTATATCTGCCCCAGCTCTCTTTATAGACATAACAGCCTCATATATAGCTGATTCATTTAATAACCCTTCTTTAACTGCAAGTTTTAACATAGAGTATTCTCCACTTACATTGTATGCTACTAATGGTAAATCAAAGTTATCTTTAACTCTTCTTATTACATCTAAGTATGATAATGCTGGCTTAACCATTAACATATCTGCGCCTTCTAATACATCAAGTTCAGCTTCTATTAATGCTTCATTTGAATTAGCTGGATCCATTTGATAAGTTTTTCTATCTCCAAATGATGGAGCTGATCCTGCTGCATCTCTAAATGGTCCATAGAAACTAGATGCATATTTAACACTATATGACATTATAGCTACAGTTTCGAACCCTTGTGCATCTAAACCTTCTCTCATAGCTTGTATTCTTCCATCCATCATATCAGATGGAGCTACCATATCAGCTCCAGCTTTTGCATGACTTACAGCTATTTTAGTTAAATATTCTAAAGTTTGGTCATTGTCTACATATCCTTTTTCAGTTAATATACCGCAATGACCATGACTAGTGTATTGGCACATACAAACATCTGTAGTTACACACATATCAGGATCTATTTCTTTTATTTTTCTTATAGCCTTTTGAACTATTCCATTATCATTGTATGCTTCTTTTCCAAAAGGATCTTTTTCATCTGGTATCCCAAATAATATAACATGTTGAATTCCTAAGTCTTTTATCTCTTTTATTTCTTCTTCTAATTTATCTACAGAAAAATGATATACTTCTGGTAAAGATGGTATTTCTTCTTTTATGTTTTCTCCTTCTACTACAAATAAAGGATATATTAAATCATTTACATTTAATACTGTTTCTCTCACTAAATCTCTTATTGCAGCACTGTTTCTTAATCTTCTTGGTCTTCTTAACATTGTAATTTCCCCCTAATTAATTATTTGTCTTCTATAATACAATTTATTAAATCATTTATAGTATAGTTAGTCGGCTCTTTATAAACCTTTAGTCCTAACTCTTTAGCTGTATTGCTAGTTATAGGTCCTATAGATATTACCTTAGTATTTTTTAGTTTATCTATATTGTCTACGCCTATTATATCAATAAAATTAGAAACTGTAGACGAACTTGTAAATGTAATATAATCTACATTATTTTCATTTAACAAAGCTATTATTTCTTCTTTATACTTATCTTCTATTTCAGTTTTATAAGTATGTACTTCTTTTACTGTACATATTTCACTTAATTTATCTACTAAAAAGTCTCTTGAATTCGCACCTCTTGGTATTAAAATGCTATCATTACTGTTTAGTTTATTTTTTAATTCCTCATACATAGCTTCTGCTACGAATTTTTCAGGCACTATATCTGCTATTATCCCTCTATGTTTTAGTTCTTTAGCTGTAGCCGGTCCAATAGCGCATATTTTTATATTAGCTAACTTTCTTAAATCTAAATTCATTTCAGCCAGTTTATCAAAGAATATATTAACTCCATTTTGACTAGTTAAAATTAAGTAATTATAATTAGAAATATTATTTATTTCATTTTCTAACTCTTTGTTGTCATCTACTTTTTCTATTCTTATTGTCGGTATTTCAATTGGATTACCTCCTAAATCCATTATCTTAGCAACTAAACTACTGCTTTGATTTCTAGCTCTAGTTACTAAAATATTTTTTCCAAATAGAGGTTTTTTCTCAAAGAAGTTTAGTTTTTCTCTTAGGCTTACCACCTCACCTACAACAATAAGAGTTGGAGGTTTAACTCCTTCTTTCATAGCTACATCATATATATTTTCTAGGCTTCCAGTAACTACTCTTTGATTATATCTAGTAGCCCAACTTATAAGCGCTACAGGAGTATCTTTTGACTTTCCTTCTTTGATTAATTTGTTACTTATCTTTTTTAGATTGGAAATTCCCATTAAAAATACTAATGTTCCTTCATTATTAGCTAATGCATTCCAATTAAGTTCATCATTTTCATCATCTTTTAAATGACCTGTTATAACATGAAAAGAAGATGCATAATCTCTGTGAGTTATAGGTATACCTGCATAACAAAGACCTCCTATTGCAGATGTTATCCCTGGAACTACTTCAAATTCAATTCCATTATCTAAAAGGAATTCAGCTTCTTCTCCACCTCTACCAAATACATATGGGTCTCCACCTTTTAGTCTAGTTACAGTTTTACCTTCTTTAGCTTTATTTGTTATAACTTCATTGATTTTATCTTGCGGTAAAGCATGGTTGCTAGATGCTTTCCCTACATATATAAACTCGCAATTTTCATTTGCTTCTTTTAAGTATTTTTCATTTGCCAACCTATCATAAACTATTACATCAGAGTTTTTTATACAATCCATTCCTTTTAATGTCATAAGTTTATAATCGCCAGGGCCTGCTCCAACTAAATATACTTTACCTTTCATAAGACTTAAACTCCTTCGAAATTAATTTGGCTAGCTCAATTCCTACTTCTCTAGCTTGAGACACTTTACCATTTATAGTTTTCGTTATAATTTTATTACCTTCTTCATCTCCATATAATCCAGTTAATACTATGTCATCACCATCTACTTTACAGTGTGCTCCAACTGGAATATGACAGCTTCCATTTATTCCATCTAAGAATCCTCTTTCTGCTTCAACTTGTATCTCAGAAGTCTTGTCTGCTATACAACTTAATATATCTTCTATGCTTGAGTCTCCTTTTCTTATTTCTATTCCTAATGCTCCTTGAGCTGGAGCTGGTATAACTATATCTTCATCTAAGTAACAAGTAATTTTTTCTTCTAGACCTGCTCTTATAAGCCCTGCTGCTGCAAGTATTACACCACAAAGATTTTCACCTTCAATCTTTCTCATTCTTGTCTCTATATTTCCTCTTATAGGAACTATTTCTAAGTCTGGTCTATGATTTAAAAGCTGATATTTTCTTCTCTTGCTTCCGCTACCTATTTTAGCTCCTTTAGGCAAATCATCTAAAGATTTGTATCCTTCTTTTAAAATTAGGACATCCCTTATATCTTCTCTCTTAGGTACTCCTGCAAATTTTAATCCTTCAGGTAAGCTCGAAGGCATATCTTTCATACTGTGAACAGCTATATCGATTGACTTATCTAATAACTGTTGTTCTATTTCTTTAACAAATAAGCCCTTATCGCCTATTTTATCTAGAGATACATTTTGAATTAAGTCTCCCTTAGTTTTTATTATCTTAACTTCAAACTCTATATTCGGATGAAATTTTTTCAATTCATTTATAACCCAATTAGTTTGAGTAAGAGCTAAGTTGCTACCTCTGCTTCCTACTATAACTTTCATACCTAATCTCCTTTTGCCCATATTTATTATAAGTCAAACAGCTCTTCTACTATTTTTATATATTCCTCTTGCTTTCCACTATCTTTTATTTGCTTTAAATTTATTATTGGTTCTCTTACAAGTCTTTTAAGTGCAGAAGTTAACATCTTATCTATTATTTTTTTCTCTCTGCAATTTAAATCAAGTTTTCTATAGATATAATCTAATGTATCCTCTCTAATATCTGAACATTTATCATTTAAAGATTGTATTGTTGGATCTATTTTTATAGTATCTAACCATTCATTAAATTCTTCTATCTTTTCATCAATAATTAATTCTCCAATAGATGCTAATTCTCTTCTTTTTTTGTCATTTGCTTCACTTATTTTTTTTAAATCGTCAATATCATAAACTTCAATATTTTCAAATTCATTTAAGTTTTTATCTATATCTCTTGGTAGAGCAATATCCATCATTATTAACTTTTTTGAAGTTTTCGGCATTTCATCCTTCTTTAAAACTGTATGAGGAGATGCCGTAGCACTAATAACTATATCTACTTTGTCCATGACTTCATATCTATCTTCATACTTAATAGGAATTAAATTTTTATATTCATCTTGTATGTTTTTTAATTTTTCATAACTTCTATTAGTTACGTATATATTGTTTAGTTGCTCTTCTTCTAAGTGTTTCATCGCTAACTTACTCATTTTTCCAAGTCCAATTACTAAAGCATTTTTATTTTCTAAAGATCCCATCTTTTCTTTTAAACATTTAATTCCAATATAACTTATAGATAATGGTTGATGTGAAATCTTTGTTGTGGTTTTTATATCTTTTGAAACTGTTACAGCTTCTCTAAATAATTTATTAAATACTTTTTTACTTGAACCTAATTGTCTTGCAAAATCATGTGCATCTTTAACTTGTCCTAAAATTTGATCTTCACCTAAAACTAGTGAATCTAGACCTGCTGAAACATTAAATACATGCTTAATGGCTTCTTTTCCAGTTTTATTAAATAAAAATTTTTCTATATTTTCTACATCGAAAAAGTCTTGGTAGAAGTTTTTTACAACTTCTACCTTATCTAAAATATTATTTGAGTATATATATACTTCACTTCTATTGCATGTAGATAATATAATAGCTTCTTCTATTCCATTGTCTAGTAAAAAATTTATACCTTCAATTTTTTGTGTATCTGTAAAAGATACAATTTCTCTTATGTTTATAGGAGTATTATTGTGATTAACTCCCACTACTGCAAAATCCATAAAATCCTCCAGATTTATCCTACCTTAGTATTCTCCTTGTTTACTAAAATCGTGGAAAAATAAGATATTTTATTTTCTAAATCAATCTCTTTTAAATCATTATACACCACTTCATTTTCTTGAGATGAATTACTAACTAATATAGAATATTCTAATAAATTGTTCTTTTCTAACTTATCAACTATATTTTTAAAGTTTTTATACACTTTCATTAAAACTATTGAACTGTAGTTTTCTAAAGCGTAATCTATCTTTTCTTCATCTATAGTGCATGGTACTATTATTAATGGCTCTTTATCCATGACTAACGGGAAATTTTGATTTGATGCAATATTTGAAAATGATGAAATACCAGGTATAGTCTCAACATCAATTTTGTCTATAAGTCTTTCCATGATATATACATATGTGCTATATATCATAGGATCACCTAAAGTTACAAACCCAACATTTTTGCCATTTTTAACATCTTCTACAATTTCATCCGCTACTCTATTCCAAGCAATTATTTTTTCACCATCATTAAAATTCATAGGAAAATGTCTTTGCTTGATTTTAAGCTGTTCTGGCAAATACTGTTCTACTATGCTTAATGCTAAACTGCTTCCTTCTCTCTTTGACTCTGGTGTGTATAATATATCTAATTTTTTCATTGTATTTACTGCTTTTACTGTAACTAATTCACTATCTCCAGGTCCTGTTCCGATTCCATAAAACTTAGCCATTTTAATTTCCTCCCCCATTTAAAGCCTCTACACAATCTAATGCATGCTTTACAAATTTATTTTGAATTGCTTCATTTTCTCCTAATCCCTTTAAGTGTATTTCTGTTTTAAATCCATTTTTTATTAATATTGAATTCCAAGAGTCATCTTCATCTCCGGCCATATCATTTATTGCATGATCTCCTGCAACCAACATAAAAGGCATTAATCTTACTTTTGAAACTTTATCTTTTTTAAGATTTACTATAACTTCATCTATTTCAGGGTACCCTTCAACAGTCCCAACATATGCTTTAATGTTTTCTTGTTTTAGCATATAATCTAATGCTGGGTAAGCACTATGAGCTTCATGTTCAGTTCCATGTCCCATAAGAACAATAGCTTCATCTTCTTCTAATTTTGGTATTTGTAACTTTAAAGCTTCTACTGTTTCCTTATAATCGTCAATTTGACTTAAAAGTGGTCTTCCTAATGTTATTTTTTCAAACTTATCATCATATTCACTTATTTGTTTTTTTAACTTTGTATATTCCTCACCACAAATTATGTGTAAAGTTTGAACTATTACTTCTTCATATCCCTCAGCATATAATCTATCCAGTGCTTCTATTGGATTTTCTATGTGTATTTTATCTCTATTTTTTAATTTTCTTATTATCATATTTGATGTAAACGCTCTAAAAAAATCATATTCTTTAAACGCTTCTTTTATCTTGCGTTCACATACCTCTATAGTTTTTTCTCTTGTTTCTTTGTAACTTGTCCCAAAACTAACAACTAAAATTGCTTTTTTCACTTTTAATCCTCCACTATGAAATTCGTTATATTTTCTATTTCATTAACTACTGTCCTATAATCAATCTTTTCTCTTACTATAACTACTACAGGTATATTTAAATTCTTAGCTGCATTCACTTTTTCTAAAAATCCACCTTCTATACCACTTTCTTTTGTTATAACTAAGTCTATATCGTAGTGTTTATACATTTGCTCGTTTATAGCTTCACTAAAAGGTCCCTTCATAGCTATTATATTATCTGCATTCAACCCTACTTCTTCACACATCTTAATTACATCACTTGTTGGTAAAACTCTTGCTACTATATTTTTATTTTTAAGATTTTTTACGAACTCGCCTATAGTTTTACTTCCCGTTCCTAAAAATATATTACTACCTAGTTCATTTGCTTTTTGATAAGCCTCTTCAACACTTTTTACTTCTACTACTTTTTCATAATTTAAATTATCTAAAAGAGATTTTCTTTCATATCTCAAATATTTTATTCCTAAAAAATCTGAAACTTCGATAGCATTTTTTGATACTTCTATTGCATATGGATGCGTTGAATCTATCACTAAACTTATTTTGTTATCTTTCATAAACTTAGTCATATAGTCTCTATCCATTCTCTTAATTACTATATTTTCAGCATATTTACTAGCTAAGTCAGCTCCATAGTTAGTAGTTACAGAAACTATATAATCTTTTTTTAGACTATTTAGTAGATTACAAACTTTTATGCTATCAGATGTTCCTCCTAAAACTAAAATCATATATTATAACCTCTAGGCGTTATCATTAAGTCTTCATGTATAAAAGTAGATTTGTTCCCTATAATAACCATAGTAGTCATATCAACTCTTTCAAAATCCATAGTTTCAAATGTGCATACAAATTTTTCTTCTTTTTCTCTTCCTACATCTTTTACAATTCCAACTGGAGTTTTTCCATCTTTAAATTCACTCATTATTTTAAATGCTTTATTTAAATGTTCACTTCTTCCTTTACTTCTTGGATTATATAGACAAATTACAAAATCAGCTTCTGCAGCTAATCTTAACCTTTTTTCTATAACTTCCCAAGGAGTTAATAAGTCACTTAAACTTATATGGCAAAAATCATGCATTATCGGTGCTCCTAATATTGCTGCTGCACCTATACTAGCAGTCACTCCTGGAACAACCTTTACTTTTATATCTTCTTCTTGTGTTGTTAATTCTAATATTAACCCTGCCATACCATATATTCCTGCATCTCCACTACTTATTACAGCAACATTTTTTCCTTGTTTAGCAATTTCTACTGCTTGTTTACATCTATCTATTTCTTGTCTCATTCCATTTTGTACTACTTCTTTATCTTTAATAAATTCAGTAACTAAATTTATATACGTTTTGTATCCAACTACAACATCACTGTTTTTCATAGCTTCTATAGCTTCAACAGTCATCATATCTTTACTTCCAGGTCCTATACCTATTACATAAATCATACGCTCAATCTCCCTATCGAAAAAGTTATTCCCTTATATTTATGTTTTTCAACTATAAGGTTTTTATTGCTTAATATATAGGCTACTGGTTCCGCTACACAGTAAACACCTATGCTCTTTTTTACAAAATCTGATTTCTGAAATTTATGTTCAATCTCTTTAATTTCTTCTATAGTAATAATTTCAAAAGGTATATTTAATTGCTTAGCTAATTCAATAATTCCTTTTTCATCTTTCTTAACTTCTACGCTTCCGATTTTTGCTATAGATTTTTTATCTAAATTAAATTTATTTAATAAATCTTCTAATGCAGTCTTTATATCATCATAAGCTGTATCTCTTCTACATCCCATTCCTATTACAATATCTCTAGGAACAACCTTTATAATTCGTTCATCTTCAATTTCCGTTGCACTTTTATTAGTTATATAAATAATTTTATCTAATTTATCATGCCTATGGAATCCATTAATATTTTTAATGGTTATTAATCCTCTAGTATCAACGTTATAATCTCCATCTATAAAGACTCCAACGCTTCCATCATTTACTAATAATGAATTAACTTCTTTTACATTTTCTCTAAAATTATCTATATGTGCATTTAATTTTTTAGCTATCATATCTAATGAAGTTTTTCCATTTATATCGGTGGCTGTAGTTATAACTGGATTTGCTCCTATAAGGCTGCTTATATAGTTTGTCATTTCATTTGCTCCACCCATATGACCACTAAGTAAACTTATTACATTTTTACCTTTCTCATCTATTACTAGTATTGCTGGGTCATCAAATTTACTTTTTATTTCATTTGCTATAGACCTCACTACTATACCTGTAGCCATTATAAATATTAAAACTTCATAATTTCTAAAAAGTTTTGGCATAAAATCGGATAGCTTACCTTCTATAACATTTAATGATTGTGTATTTTTATCTAAATTATATAAAAGCTTTTCTGTTATATACACATCTCCATCTTCCATAATATTTCTTACATTAATAGCTAAATTCATAGCATTTTTTGTAACACATATAAAAGCAATTTTACTTTCTATATTCATGTTTAAAATCCTTGTCATATAACTTAGAGTTTTTATATTCTTCACCTAAGAATTTACCTACTAATATTAATGCTGTTTTACTTATTTCATTTTCTTTAACTTTTTGTGCTATAGTTTCTAAAGTTCCTTTTACAATTTTTTCTTCTGGCCAAGTAGCTTTATAAACAACAGCTATAGGTGTATCCATTGGATATCCTCCTTCATGTAATCTCTCTACTACTTTTTCTATATCATGAACTGATAAAAATATAGCCATCGATGTTTGGTGCTTAGCAAAAGATTCTATACTCTCTTTTTCTGGAACCGGAGTTCTTCCTTCCATTCTTGTAATAACTACACTTTGAGATATTTCTGGAACAGTATACTCTACTCCTAGTGCAGATGCCGCTCCTAAGAAAGAACTAACTCCAGGTGTACAATCATACTCTATTTCTAAGTTTGCTAATTCTTCAACTTGCTCTCTTATAGAACCATATATTGAAAAATCTCCAGTTTGAAGTCTTACTACCTTTTTATTACTTTGTATTCCATCTTTCATAACATTTATTATTTGATTTAAATCCATTGATGCACTATTATGAATTTCACAACCTTCTTTACAATATTCTAGTAAAGCTGGATTTACTAATGATCCTGCATATATAACTACATCAGCTTCACTTAATAACTTGTATCCTTTTAATGTTATTAAATCCTTATCTCCTGGTCCTGCTCCTACAAAATGTACTTTATTCATAATCTTACTCTCCCTTTTTACAAGATATTATATATATTGGATTTAAAGGTTTGAAATACTCACCTTTTCCTAGCGGTTCTAATTTTGCTACATTTAGCATAGTAGCTTCTATATCTTCAAAACCTAATTCTTTTAACATATTTAAAGTTTTATAAAAAGTATCAATTATTATGAAGTTAGCTACTAAAATTCCTTTTTCATTTAGATTTTCTTTAGCCCAGTTTAAAATTTCATTTAAGTTAGGTCCGCTGCCTCCAATAAATATTGAATCTACTTTTTTACCTATATCTATAGGTGCATATCCTTTTATAACTTCTACATTATTTAGATTAAATTTCTCTATATTTTGATTTATTAATTCAATAGCTTTATCTTTACATTCTATGGATATTACATCAATATTTGGGTAGTTATAAGCTACCTCTACACTTACACTCCCTGTTCCTGCCCCAATATCTAAAAATGTATGCTTATTTTTTAAATCAAGCTTGTTTATAGAAATTGCTCTTACTTCTTCCTTTGTTATTGGGACATTTCCTGTTATAAATTCACTATTTTTCATCGAGTATCACCACTACATTCATATCAAATTTTTCTATCTTTAAAATTTCCTCTGGAGGTGCTGTAGTAATTCTTTCATTTTCATATGATAAATTTTCACCTACAACCATAATCTTTTTTAAATTCCTTTGTAGTATTTCTTTAGCGATTTCATTTGGACCTATTTTATTATCAGTTACCATACATACTTTTTTATGTTGTAATATATAGTCAAAGTTAGGAATTTTTCCATGACTACTAGTTATATATAAATCATTCATATCAGTATGTATCCTTGAAAATATATATTGCATAGAACTTATACCCGACACAATATTTAAATTTTTATTATCTATATTTTTAGATAAGTACTTTCCTATACCATATATAGATGGATCTCCTGATGCTATAATAGATATATTTTTATCCTTATTTGCTTTTAGATAATCTACAATTTCTTTCAAGTTACTCCCTAGTTCAATCTTAGTTCCTTCAAAATCGTTTACACTATCTAAATTTCTTTTTCCACCTATCAATATCTCTGAGTTATATATTAACTTTTCTCCTAATTTAGTGCAGTATCCTATGTTACCAGGCCCTAGCCCTATAATATTAATCATAAAATACCTCCTTTAAATCGCCAGCTTTTTTCGACTCTCCTAACAGTTTTTTCTCCATAGAAAAAATCATTACCTCAATATCTATTTCATCATCATTCATATATATATCAATTCTTTTTTTACATTTTTCAGAAAGTATGTTATAAATTTCTTTATATTTTTTATACTTATCATCTTCTAATATTTCTATAAATTCTTCTGTTGTTAAACATTCATTTACCTTATTTATCAATTCAAAAGGCGCATTCATTAAAGCTAAATTTGCTATTAAAATTTCATTTCTAGCATCTGCAACTTTGCTATGTGTATTAAATATTCCGCCAGCTATCTTTACATATTTGCCTAAATGTCCAGCCATTAGAATTTTTTTAAATCCAATACGTTGAGCTTCTTTCAACATATATCCAATAAAATTACTGGTCCTAACTATATACTTTGAATCAATACCTAAGCTTTCTTTTATAAACATTTCTCCATGGTTACCTGGTACCAAAATAACTTTATCCATTCCCTGAGCTTTTTTCATCTCTAGTTCTATTGATAAAGATTTTTTCCATCCTTCATCACTCATTGGCTCAACTATACCCGTTGTTCCTATTATAGATATACCTCCTACAATTCCAAGTCTTGGATTAAAAGTTTTTTTCGCAATAGTTTCTCCCTCTGGGGCAAATATAGTTATTTTAACTCCCTTTGTATCTCCTATTACTTTTCTAACTTCACTTTGTATCATGGATATAGGCGTTTTATTTATTGCAGCTTTTCCAATTTCTATTCCTAAGCCTTTTTTAGTTACCCTTCCAATCCCAATTCCACCATCTATTATTATTTCATTCGAATCAATAAGTTCAGCTTTAGCATATATATGCATTTTATGAGTTGCATCTATATCATCGCCTCCATCTTTTTGAATCGAGCATTGTGCAAAAACATTGTTTATATCTACATTCTCTACTTTTAAATTTAATGGAATTCCCTTGGGGGTATCTATATTTACAGTTTCTAATGTTTCCTTAGTTAAAATCATATATGTTGCAGCTTTAGCTGCACCTGCTGCACATGATCCAGTAGTATATCCTCGTTTGTATTTTTTTCCATCTATATAAACATATTCTTCCATAATATCGTCCTTACATAGAGTATAGTATTGCATTTATTATTGCTGCTGCTAAGTTGCTTCCACCTTTTCTACCTTTTGATATTATGTAAGGAATATCTGTTTTTTCTAACTCATCTTTAGATTCAGCTGCTCCTACAAATCCTACAGGTACTCCCACTACAGCTTCAACATTCAATTCTTTTGAATTATGCATTTCTATAACTTTATATAAAGCAGTTGGTGCATTTCCAAGTACAAATATTTTTTTACCTTCTTCTTTTGCTGCAACTTCCACCGCTGCCATAGATCTTGTTATACCTTTTTGTTTTGCAAAATCCGCTACTTTTTCATCACTTACAAAACATTTGTACGTACAACCTAATGCATCTAATCTTTTTTTATTTATGCCACTTAAAGCCATGTTAGTATCAGTGTATATAGTTGCATTTTCTTTCAAAGCACTTATAATACTTTCCACTACATCTTCAGATATTTTTAATATATCTAAATACTCGAAGTCAGCAGTTGTATGTATAGCTCTTTTTATTATTTTTTCTTCTAGCTCATTTTTAAATTCGTATTCAGGTCGTATCTCATCAATTATGCCTTGAATTATTTCAAAACTCTTAGTCTCTATCATCATAGGATTTTTAATGTATTCCATAGTTATTCACTCCTAAGTCCCCCAGCTATTATATTTGCTGTGTATATTTTTTTGTATTTTTTATCTATTTTCTTCTCTACTATTTTTTCTACTATTTTACTTTCATCCATATCACATTCAAGCAATATACCTATAACTGTCCCACTATGAGCTATATTAACGCCACAAGCCCCATACTCTTTTGAAATATCCATTATTTCACTTAAGTATTTTTTCTTATGAATATTTTCATTTGCAACACTACTTATATTGCATGCTTGTCCTATTAAATTTAAATCATTATTCTTTATTCCTTGTTCCAGTAGCTTAAAGGCATATTCAATTATGTACTTATTTTGTCTTTTAAGTTTTGTGTAATTTTCCTTTTTTCTTATGTGCTTAGTGCTTAATTTATCATTGGGCTCTAATATCAATACTTTTCCAGTATTGAAACATCCCAATTTTTTTACAACACTTGCATCTAACGGATTAAATATAGTGTTTTCTTTTAGATATATAGAATCTGTAGGTTCAATTTTTGTTGCAAGCTTTGATATATCATACTCACTTAAATCTCTTCCTATAAGGTTTAGTGTTGCTCTTATGGTAGCGCCTATATCTGCAGTAGAACTTGCCATACCTTTGCTTATAGGTATCTCGCTTTTTATATCTATAGATATATTTTTTGAGTCATTCTTAGGCAAATTAAAATATCTAAATACCTCTTCCATAGCTTTTCTTGCTTTTAATGGTCCTCTATTTACATCACTAATTTTTTCTTCTAATGTCACTTTAGAAAATCGATTAATTGCATAAGATGATAAGTATTCTTTTTCTTTTATCATACCTTGCACAAACTCTCCACAAGATGCTGGGCATATTCCATATGATTTCATCCTATTCTCCTAGAATTTTATTTAATTGGTTTAATATTTTTTTATTTTCTGAATGACTTTTTATCGCTATCCTAATATAACTTTCATCTAAATTTCTAAAATTAGATGCATCTCTAATGAGTATGTTTCCTTCTAGAAATAATTTTTCTTTTAATTTACTTGCTGTTGTATTTAACAATTTTATTAAGATAAAATTTGTATTTGTATCATAAACCTTAATTGCTTTTATATCTCGTAATTTTTTTAAAATATATGCTCTCTCTTTTATAAAAAATTCTTTGCTATTTTTGATATATTCTTCATCTTTAAATATATAATTTGAAATAATATCTGCAAAAGAGTTTATAGTCCATGGTTCTTTAATTTCATACATCTTATCTAAAATGTTTTGATTACTACAAACTCCATACCCTAGCCTTATACCTGGAATTCCAAAAAACTTAGTTATAGCCTTTATTATAAAAATATTTTCATTTTCTTTAATATGTTTTATGAGACTATAATTTTCTTCATGTTCTGCAAATTCCATAAAAGTTTCATCTACTATAAGCAATTTATTGTGCTTTTTTAGAAGTTCTACTAGTGAACTTAAATCATATGTTTTTCCAATAGGATTTGATGGATTACATATAAATAAACTATCAAATTTATCTATGTTTTCATTTATATAATTTAAATCAAGTTCAAAATTGGTATCCTTATTTAGATATAAATTTAAAACTTCTAGCCCACTTAAATTTGCGCTTCTCTCATATTCTGAGAAAGTTGGGTTCAAAATAGCTATCCTTTTACCTATACTTTTCATTAACAGATATATTATTTCAGTAGCTCCATTTCCTGGTATTATATTACAGCTATCTACATTTAAATATCTAGCTATATTTTCTCTCAGGCTTTTATAGCTTATATCAGGATATTTATTGCATACGCTTAGCCCTTCTAATATATATTTATCTAAATTTGGTATTAAATATGGATTTATATTAGAACTAAAATCTATAATATCTTTTGGATTTTTTTTATAAGCTCTACACATATCTTCTACGTTTGCTCCATGTCCAAGGTCTTTCATGATTTCCACCCTCTATCTTAAAGTACTATATAAGTAATTATTGAAAATATAACTAAAGCTATAAATGACGTCAAATACATTATTTTATTTGTTCTTAATATATCTTCAGCTTCTAACTCTCTATCTTTATCCCCTATAGTAGGTTTATAAACCTTTTCTCCAAAGTACATGTTTGTTCCTCCTAGTTGTACTTCTAGAGCACCTGCTACTGCACCTTCTGCATATGCACAATTTGGACTTTTGTGGTTTTTTCTATCTCTCATAGCTATTTTGATACTTTTTTTAGAATTAAATCCTAATATAAAACTTGCTATCATCATGAAAAATGGTGTTATTCTAGCGGGTATAAAGTTTGCTATATCATCAATCTTTGCAGATGCAAATCCTATGTCTCCATACTTTTCATTTTTATATCCAACCATTGAGTCTAATGTATTTATAGCTTTATAAGCCATTGCAAGAACAGGTCCTCCGATAAAGCCATACATCATAGGTGAAATTATTCCATCTACTGTATTTTCAGCTACAGTTTCAACAGTCGCTCTTATTATTTCATTTTCACTTAAACTGGTTGTATCTCTTCCAACTATATAAGATAGTTGTTTTCTAGATTTTTCAATATCTCCAGTTTTTAAAACTTCATATATTTTTTTTGCTTCATCCGCTAAACACTTTGTTGATAATGTTGTATATAATATTATTGATGCTATAATCACATAAAAAATATTATTTATACAAAGTAAATTTAAAATTAAACCTGTTACTAATGCTGTAAATCCTACTGTTATAGTCCAAAGTAGGAAGCCCCCTATTTTTAATTGATTTTTTGATTTGAAAATTTTTCTTATTTTTCCTTCTGTAAACCTTATAAGGTCTCCAATAAATCTAACTGGATGTGGAAAAGAATATGGATCTCCTATAATCAAATCCAGTAGATACGCTATAACCATTACTAAAATTATTAATTTACTCATTTCTATCACCTATAAATTTTATTATTGAATCTAAATTATTATAAAAATGAGTATGTAAATATGTAGCTAAGGTATTCCCTTTTGAATATCCTCCATCCCATTCATCTACAATTTTATCGCCTCTTTTTTTAATCATTTTATAGGCACAGTTTTCATCACTTTTAAATTCTGAGTGATGAAATTCATGTCCTTTTATAATCTCCCCTTCATTGGAAAGAATTGTATCTTCCTTAGCTATCCCATCACAGTATCCAAACCTTTTAAGTGAACTTGTCATTTCGCTAGTTCCTTTAAATATTCCTACCATATTATAAATATTTTCATCTGAATCTTTCAGCTTTTCCCCTAAATACATAAGCCCACCGCATTCAGCATATATAGGTATATTTCTTTCATGTGCTTTTTTTATAGATAATCTCATACTTTCATTTAAATGCAACTCTTTTGCAAATATTTCTGGGAATCCACCTCCAATGTATATGCAATCAGCCTCAGGAACCTTTTTATCGTTAAGAGGACTAAATTTCACAATTTCAACTCCCATATGCTCTAATAATTCTATATTTTCTTTATAATAAAAGTTAAATGCTTTATCATAAGCTATAGCTACTTTTTTATTTTCAAACCTTGGTAAATCTTTTAAATCAAAATTGCTTTTTACTGATTCACTTTCTGAAATTTCAATTAGTCTATCTATATCTATGTATTTTTCTATCTCATCTCCTAAATCACTAAATTTTTCTTTTAAAGATTCCATTTCAACACTTGGAATTAAACCTAAGTGCCTAGACTCTAAAGAAAATTTTTCATTAGGTGGAAAATAACCTAATACTTCAGTATTACAATATTTCTCTATAGCTCCTTTTATAAGTTCATAGTGACCTTTTGTTTTTACATTGTTTACTACTACACCTTTTATATTTACATTTTTATCTAATTCTTTATATCCAAGAACCATAGCTGCTGCTGAAGAAGACATAGCCTTTCCATTTATAACTAATATAACTGGAGCCTTTAATAATTTAGAAGTATATGAACTTGTACATGCATCTAAATCTATACCAAATCCATCATACAATCCCATAACCCCTTCTATTACCGATATATCAGCTTCCTCTGATGCTTCATTTACTATATATTTAATTTTTTCATCTTCCAACATATATGAATCTAAATTTCTTGAGTCTCTCCCAGTTATGAATGTGTGATACGATGGGTCTATATAATCTGGTCCCACTTTATACGGTTGCACTTTTAAGCCTCTTTTAGTTAGAGCTTGCATTATTCCCAGTGAAATAGTAGTTTTTCCAACTCCACTATTTGTTCCTGCTATCAATATTTTTTTCATATTATCACCTAACCATTTATAATCTCATATATTTTTTCCATATCTAAACATTCTCTTAGTATTTTTGCTAACTTGTCATACTCTTTATTTTTAAATTCTTCAAATGAAGTTATAGAACTTTTATTTTCTTCTAATCCTTTATTCTTCCTTATTGAATTTAATATTTCTCTTGTAAAACTAGCATCATCAAAAATACCGTGAATGTACGTTCCAACTACATTTCCTTCTTCATTTATACATCCCTCTTGATATGAAACATTATCTTCTAATTTTTTAGTTATTGTTAGTAGTGATTTTCCTTTTATATCCGTTTCACCCATATGTATTTCATATCCCTTTACACTAATATCGCTTAATGAATTTAAGTATCCATTTAAATCTTTATTTATAATAGCTTCAACTTGAGTTGTAACTTTTTCTTTTTCAAATTTAGTTTCTATATCTAAAAGTCCGATTCCATCAATCTCTTTTATAGATCCCTCTATACCTTCCGGGTCATATAATTTATTACCTAAAAGTTGATATCCTCCACAAATTCCAAATATTAATTTTCCTTGTTTTTGTAAATCTTTTATTTGCTTATCTAATCCACTTTCTCTTATATAAATTAAATCTTCTATTGTATTTTTACTCCCCGGTATTATCACCATATCTGATTCTGATAAAGACTCCCCTTTTTCTATGTATCTAATACTTACATCTTCTTGTATCTCTAGCATATGCATATCTGTAAAATTCGACATGTACGGTGTTCTTATTATCTCTATATTCACATCATTCTTTTTAAATTGTTTTTTAAATCTATCTGTTACACTGTCTTCATCTTCTATGTTTAAATCACTATATGGAACTACTCCTAGGACAGGAACTTTTATAATATCTTCTAGCATATCGATTCCCGATTGTAAAAGTTCTACAGTTCCTCTAAATTTATTGATGATAACACCTTTAACTCTTTCTCGTTCTTTTTCTTCTAATAAAATCATTGTTCCAGCTATAGATGCAAACACTCCCCCTCTATCTATATCAGCAACTAATACTACAGGTGCATCTGCAATTTCAGCCATTCCCATATTAGCAATATCTCTATCTTTTAAATTGATTTCTGCACAACTTCCTGCTCCTTCTAGAACAATTACATCGTACTCATCACTTAAGTCTTTATAAGTTTGTTTTAGCATTAAGGCTAGGTCTTCTTTATAATCGTGATATATACTAGAACTTACGTTATCAAGAACCTTTCCATTTACTATTACCTGGCATCTATTTTTACCTGATGGTTTTAATAAAATTGGATTCATTCTAACATCAGGTTCAATTCCAGCTGCCTCAGCCTGAGTAACTTGTGCTCTCCCCATTTCTAATCCATCTTTTGTTATGTATGAATTTAATGCCATATTTTGAGATTTAAAAGGTGCTACACTATATCCATCTTGTTTTAGTATTCTACATAATCCAGCGGCTAAAGTACTTTTACCCACATTAGAAGCTGTTCCTAAAAACATTAATGATTTACTCATAATAAAAGTTTCCTTTCCAATTTGTATTGTTTTGCAATACCTATAAGTCTAAATTTATAGTTTCTTGCACTTTCTAATAACTGTAATTTCCTTAATTGCAAAAAAGACCTATCCAGAATGGATAGATCTTAAAAAAGTATATACTTAACCAATTTTAAAATCCTTCACCCCGAAGACTTTATTTCCATAAACTAGGCAGGTCTCCTGACTCAGCTTCATCCTAGTCCTATTCCTTCCCGTAAAATCACAGTGGTGTCTAATAGTTTCGTCAGCATTACAGTAGCGGGGGCTGCAAAGGATTCTAACCTTTTTCCCTATTAATCTTTAATGAAGAACCTAATTTATGTCTATTTTTATGATGTTTTTATATATGTTTGCCTATGTATTTATGTTAAATATAAAGTATTATTTAGTGTATGAATTACAGAAAATCCATCTACTATGTCTATAATACTAACTGATGCATTATCTATTTTAAAATTCCAGTGATACTCATGTGTATTGCCAATTAAATAAGAAATGATATTTCTTATTGTTCCTGCATGAGCACATATCAAAATAGTTTTACTTTTATTACAATCCAATATATGATTTATTTCTTTACAAACTCTGTTATAAGAATCTACTAAACTTTCACCATTTGGATATTTGTATTCAAATCCATTTTTAATTATTTTTTCAAATTCTTCTCGAAAATTACTTTTTATATATTCAAAGTTCATTCCTTCAAAGTCTCCAAAACTAATTTCTCTAAGATTCTCACTCTCAACAATGTCTAAGCTTTTTAATTTAGCTATATCCTTTATCGTATTCTTAGTTCTAGTAGATGTAGTTGTATATATACAATCAATATTTTCTTTTTCTAACAATTTATTTAGCTTAAGTATTTGTTGTTTACCCAAATCACTTAATTCACTATCTATATGTCCAGATAAGTTTCCATCTATATTATCCTTTGTTGTCGCATGTCTTACTAATATAAGCTTTGACATAATCTCACCTCTTATTTTAATCCAAATGTCAAATATATAAATATTAAATATACAACCTCAACAAGTTCGGATGTACATCCAAGTATGTCTCCTGTTATTCCATCTATTTTTGAATATATATACTTAACAAAACATCTAGTAAATATAATCATAACTGGTATAAATGTTATTACTTTAATTATACTTATTTCATCTAAATTAAATAATATTGAACCTATAAATGCTACTAATATTGCTGTATATGCTATCCCAATTAAAATCATATTTAAAGTTGGCTTTCCTATAAAAACATTCCCCATACCATTTTTTCTTGGTGTTACACTTTTATAGGAAGCTATTACAATAGCCATTCTTGCAAATACAGGCATAAATATTAAGTTATATAAATTTCCTGATTCTACAATAGAATATACCAACCCAAGTTTCATAAGAATCAAAAACAATACTGATAGCATTGCATTAGTTCCCAATCTTGAGTCTTTCATTATTTCTAATATTTTTTCTTTATCTCTGTAGCTGTATATTCCATCAAATGTATCCCCTACTCCATCTAAATGTAATCCTCCTGTTAATACAACAGTTGCTATTACTATATTTACAGATGTTATATAGCTATCAAATACTAAACTTGATACTAGTCCAACTATAAAGTATAAAATTCCAAGCACAAATCCTACTAAAGGAAAGTAGTACATAGTTTTATGAAATTCATCATCAAATCCTATATCGACTCTAATTGGAATTCTAGTTAAAAACTGTAATATTCCTATAAATCTTTTCATATTACTACTCCTTAATTTTCATAGGTATCCCACTAACAACAAAGTAAACTTCATCAGCACATTTAGCTATATACTGATTTATTCTACCTACTATATCAGAATATACTCTACAAAGTTTATTATCAGGTACTAAGCTCATTCCTAACTCATTTGTTACTATTACAAAGTATAAATCTGTCTTTTTAATTTCATTTATTAACATTTCAATTTGATGTTTTATATACTTTTCCATCTCATTAGTTTCTTCTGGCGTGCATTTATCAAAATCTATTCCATAGTCAAATATTAAATTATTAACTAATAGTGTTACACAATCCAAAATAACAGTTTGATGTTTATTACCTAAATTATCTATTATCGAATATATATCTTTAAAAATTTCATAAGTTTCCCAATTACTCGGTCTACTTTCTTTATGTTTTTTAACTCTATCTTTCATCTCCTCATCAAAAGGAGTAGAAGTTGCTATATATGCTGTTGAATTTTCTCTACTTATACATAAACTTTCTGCAAAACTACTTTTTCCAGATCTAGATCCACCAGTAACTAAAATTAACTTACTCATAAATTTCACCTTCTTATTTTCCTATGTCTACTTCATCAGTTGTTGCCATATTTTTATATGCATAATTTGCAGCTTCTATAATATTGAATGCTAATGCAGAACCACTTCCTTCACCTAATCTCATATCCATATTAAGCATAGGATTTAACTTTAATATTTCTAAAGCCTTAGCTGCCCCTGCTTCTGCTGATGTATGTGACGCTATCATATACTCTTTAACCATAGGATTTATAGTGTATGCTATTAAAGCTGCTGCATATGATATAAACCCATCAATAACTATTGGAGTCCTATTAGCAGCACAAGCTAAAATCACGCCTGCCATTCCCCCTATTTCAAAACCTCCAACTTTAGATAGTATATCAACTCCATCTAATTTATCTGGTTTGTTTAATTCAATTGCTTTTCTTATCGTGTTAGCTTTATGAGCTACTCTATCTTTTTTAAGTCCTGCTCCTATTCCTGTAACATCTATAGGATCACAATCAGCTATAACAGAAACTATAGCGCTACTTGGAGTAGTATTACAAATTCCCATTTCTCCTATTCCTATAAGGTTATATCCTTTTTCTATACTCTCACTTGCTACTTTTATCCCTATTTCTAAACATCTAATGGCTTCTTCCCTAGTCATAGCCGGACCTTTTGCCATATTAGAAGTTCCTTTTCTAATCTTATAATCTATAACTCCATCTAATTTTTCATCTGTATTTATTCCTAAGTCAATTGCAATAACATCAGAATTTACAAATTTAGATATAGCTCCTACTCCACATACCCCTTTAGTAAAGTTTGGAAATTGAAGTCTCGTTATTTTCTGAGGGTCTGGTGCTACACCTTCTTCATATACTCCATGATCTCCTGCAAAAGCAATCACTATTTTTTTATCTGTATCAAAATATTTTTTTTCAGTTATTCCTGCTATTTGTATACATATATCTTCTAATTTTCCTAAGCTCCCCACAGGTTTAATTAATTTATCTAATCTATCTTTCGCTGCATTCATATGTAATTCACTTAATGGTTTTATGTTGTTTATCGTCTGTTCTAAAGTTTTCATGACTACCTCCTTAAATTACAATAAAAAAAGACTTAACTCAAGAGTTAAGTCTTTAAATATGTCATAAAAATATTTTAAGATTTAAATTCTTCACCCCGAGAACCTAGTTATATAATATACTAGGCAGGTCTCCTGACTTAGCTTCTTCCTTGCTCTAACCTTCCCGTAATTTTAACAGTGGTAAATAGAGTTCGTCTGCATCACAGTAGCGGGGACTGTAGAGGGATTACACCTCTTTCCCTATTAATCTTAAATGTAAGAACCTATATATATTTAAGTTATTTAATTTTGTTTTATTGATATTATGTATAAAAAATCTCCCCACATACAACTAATTCTACATTAGTGTACATAAATCCTTTATTTTTTAATTATAAATATAAAAAAAGATTACGTGGCTACGTCCTACTCTCCCAGGCAGCTTCCCACCAAGTACCATCGGCGCTAAAGAGCTTAACTTCTGTGTTCGGAATGGGAACAGGTGTATCCTCTTTGCTATAATAACCACATAATCTTTATGGAGCTAGTGATAGGAATCGAACCTACAACCTGCTGATTACAAGTCAGCTGCTCTACCGTTGAGCCACACTAGCAACTAAGTTTTAATGCTTTGAAAACTGAATAACATTTGTAAGATTAAATAATCTTGGTCAAGTCCTCGATCTATTAGTATCGGTAAGCTACATACATTGCTGTACTTACACCTCCGACCTATCAACCAGGTAGTCTTCCTGGGATCTTACCCTTACGGTGGGAAATCTTATCTTGAAGTTGGCTTCGCGCTTAGATGCTTTCAGCGCTTATCCATTCCGTACATAGCTACCCAGCCATG
>NZ_JBOGBV010000025.1:0-20924 GCF_051656405.1 Paraclostridium sp. | reverse complement strand
GGGCAGGTTACCCACGCGTTACTCACCCGTCCGCCGCTCTCTCCGAAGAGATCGCTCGACTTGCATGTGTTAGGCACGCCGCCAGCGTTCATCCTGAGCCAGGATCAAACTCTCAAATATAATTTAAAAAGTTGTCCATTGCTCAGCTAATCATTATCTGAATATCTGGCTTGGTTGTTTGTGTTTAATTCTTTTAAAAAAGAATTTTTATAATTAACCTACTGTTTAATTTTCAAAGTTCATTTTTGTTTTGCCCTTTTCTTAAGGACAAGTAATACTATACTATGAATTAAACAGTAAGTCAACAGTTTTTTAAAATTTTATTTTATTTTTTATTTTTATGAGTTCTTCTCATATTCTTTCTTTAACTTTTCTATGATTTTTCTTTCTAGTCTTGATACTGTCATTTGTGATATTTCCAACTCTTTTGCTATAATCGATTGTGTTTTATCCAAGAAAAATCTATCTTTAAATATCTTAACCTCTAATTCATTTAGAGATTCTATAAACTTATTAATAAAGTCCATATTTTCTATATTTCCAAAACTATTTTCTTCTTGTCCAACTTTATCTTTTAATGTTATTTCCTTATCATCTGAGTCATCATTACTAGATGCATCTAAAGACATAGGTTGATAACCATATGATGCTTCTATTGCCTCTAGTACTTCTTCTTCTGTACAGTCTAAGTAATTTGCTATATCTATAGCTTTTGGACTTTGTTTGTTTTTTTGCTCTAAGAATAACTTAGCTTCACTTATCTTTTTGCTTAATTCTTGAATTCTTCTTGGTACTTTTACTGTCCAAACTTTATCTCTAAAATATTTCTTAATTTCCCCTATTATAGTAGGTGTTGCAAAACTTGAAAATTCATATCCTTTTTCAATATCATATCTATCTATCGCATATATTAAAGCTAAAGATGCAACTTGAAAAATATCATCAAATTCAACACCTTTATTAATATATTTTTTAGCTAGTATATTAGCTAAGTACATATGTCTCTCTATCAGAATATTTCTTATTTCTACGTTTTTGTCATTGCTATATATTTTAAACAGCTCTTTGGTTTCCATATCCATATAGCTTGTAGCATTAGCTACATTCTTCATTAAATACCAACTCCTAAATATTTAGTCATTTTAACTCTAGTCCCAACATCGCTATTAGATATAGTGCTTACCTCGTCCATTAATGTCTTTATTATAAATAAGCCTAATCCGCTTTCTTTTGGGTTTGTTAAATCTGGCTCTTGTAGAGATCCTACATCATATCCTGTTCCTTTGTCCTCTACTTCTATTGTTAATCCATTTTCTAATACAGAAAATTGAACTAAAAATTTATCATCTAAACTATGCTTTATAGCATTTGTACAAGCTTCTGACACTGCTACTTTTATATCTTCGATATCATCTAAAGAAAATCCAATTTTATTTGCTATTCCAGAAACTGTTAATCTTATAATGCTTACATATTCTGGATTAGATGTAACTTCCATTTTTATAGTTTCTAAATCCAAAACTTATCCCTCCACTTTAAATATTTTATCTAGACCTGTTATACTGAAAATTTTCTTAACATTTTTTCTAGCATTTAATACATATATATCCTTATCATTAACTTTTAATCTTTTTAGTACTCCTATTAATGCTCCTAATCCTGTTGAATCTATGTATTCTAGGTTAGTAAAATCCATTTTTATGTCTACTGGTTGCTCTTCTATTAAGCTGTTTAAATGTGTTTTTACTTTATCAGCTCCAGCTACATCTAATTCTCCATTTATATCTACATTCCAAAAATTATTATCTAGTTTCGACTCTATATTTACAGACATCGTACTACCTCCTTATTACTTTTTAAAAAATCTAAATGCTTTAGTTATATTAGTTACACCACTAGCTAAACTAACAATATCTTCTGTACTTTTTGTAATTGCTGCAACATTTTCTATAGTGTCATGTATATGTCTTTCGTTATAATCTACTACCTTGTATGCTTTTTCAACAACTTTAGTTGTACTATTTATTAGCTTTGCTAGGTATATAGCAATTATTAATACTGACACACCAAATAAAATAGCTCCTATCTGCCATCCTACTGCATCCATTATACATTATCTCCCTCATCTTCAAAAGTCTTGCTTATTATTATTTCATCCTCAACTATGTTTATATCGTTAACATCACAATCGTCAACTATAGTTGTAATCTTGTCTTTTACAGTTTGAATCGTTCCATCTAAAACTTCTCTAGGATTTTCTTTTATTTCTTCCATCTTATCCTTAGCTTCTTTTCTTAACTCAGAACCTTTTTTAGGTGCTAAAAATATACCAAGTAAAAATCCTATTATTGATCCTAGTAAAAAAACTTTTCCCTTGTTTTTACTCATAATATTAATACTCCTTTCTTACTTTATATAAATATTATATATATAATTATGCAAAAAGAATAGGGTTTGTATACCCTATTCTTCCATCTCTATCTTTGCAATTGAAACTACATTAACTTCATCATCAGTTTTCATTAGCTTAACACCACTAGTAACTCTTCCAAATAAAGATATTTCATTTACTCTAAGTCTTATTAATACTCCATTTGAATTTATGATCATCATCTCATCATCTTCATTTACCATTTGAGCTCCGACAATCTCGCCTGTTTTATCGTTTATATTATAAGTCTTTATACCTTTACCTGCTCTTATTTGAGATCTATATTCCTCTATTGATGTTCTTTTTCCAAAACCATTGCCACTGACAACTAACAATTCAGTTCCTTCACTACATAGGTTCATAGATACAACTCTATCATTATTACTTAAAGTTATACCCTTAACACCCATAGCAGTTCTTCCCATATGTCTTATATCATTTTCATTAAATCTTATAGACATACCACCTTGAGTAACTAATATAACATCTTCACTACCATCAGTCACTTTAACTCCAATAAGTTCATCATCTTCTCTTAAACCTATCGCTATTAAACCTGATTTATTTATATTTTTAAATTCTTCACGCTTAGTCTTTTTAACTATTCCTTTTTTAGTAGTTAATAATAAGAATTCTGATTCACTATTATCGTCTATAGATATCATAGTAGCAATTTTTTCATCACTATTTAACTGTAATAAGTTAACTATAGCTGTTCCTTTAGCTTGTCTCTTAGCTTCTGGAATTTCATATGCATTTAATCTATAAACTCTACCTTTGTTTGTAAAGAATAGTAATCTACTGTGTGTATGAGTAGTTATTAATTCTTTTATAAAGTCTTCTTCTCTTGTAGTAAGAGCTGAAATACCTCTTCCACCTCTGTTTTGGCTCTTATATGTATCTATAGGCATTCTCTTTATGTATCCAAAATGAGTAAGAGTTACAGCTACTTCCTCATTCTCTATAAGATCTCTCATGTCTATTTCGCCTTCAGCATGTTTTATTTCAGTTCTTCTATCATCTGAATAGTTTTCTTTTATTATAGTTAATTCTTGTTTTATAACATTCATAAGCAATCTTTCATCACTTAAAATTTCTCTTAATCTATTTATCTTTTTAAGTAATTCTGCATATTCAGCTTCTATTTTATCTCTTTCTAATCCTGTAAGTCTTTGAAGTCTCATATCAAGTATTGCTTGAGCTTGTAAATCAGAAAGATTAAATCTGCTTATTAAACCTTCTTTAGCTTCTTGGGCAGTCTTGGACCCTCTTATAAGTTTTATAACTTCATCTAGGTTATCTAATGCTATTCTCAATCCTTCTAAAATATGTGCTCTTGCTTCAGCTTTATTTAAATCAAATTGAATTCTTCTAGTTACTACATCTTTTTGATGTTGAACATAGTGATATAAAACTTGTTTTAGATTTAAAACTTTAGGCTCTCCATTTACTAGTGCCAGCATTATTATACTGAATGTATCTTCCATCTGAGAATGTTTATAAAGCTTATTTAAAACTATGTTTGCATTTGCATCTCTCTTAAGCTCTATAACTACTCTCATACCATCCCTGTTACTCTCATCTCTTAAATCAGAGATTCCTTCAACTTTCTTATCTTTAACTAATTCGGCTATTTTTTCAACTAGCTTAGCTTTATTTACTTGGTATGGTATTTCAGTTACAACTATTTGTTGTTTTCCTTTAGCTAGCTCTTCTATGTATGCTCTAGCTCTTACTTTAACTTTACCTCTTCCTGTTCTGTATGCTTCAGCTATATTTTCTTTACCCATTATTATTGCAGAAGTTGGGAAATCTGGACCTTGTATAAATTGAATTAAATCTTCAATACTACAATCCTCATTATCTATAAGGTGTATTGTAGCATCAATTACTTCACCTAAGTTATGAGGTGGTATAGATGTTGCCATACCAACTGCTATACCATTAGATCCATTAACTAAAAGGTTAGGGAATCTAGATGGTAAAACTGATGGCTCTTTTAAAGATTCATCAAAGTTTGGTGTAAAGTCTACTGTCTCTTTATCTATATCTCTTAATAATTCAAGAGCTAATTTACTCATTCTAGCTTCAGTATAACGCATTGCAGCTGGTGAGTCTCCATCGACAGAACCAAAGTTACCATGTCCATCAACTAAAAGTCCTCTAGTAGAGAAATCTTGTGCCATTCTTACCATTGCAAAGTAAACAGCAGTATCTCCATGTGGGTGATACTTACCAAGAACGTCCCCAACAATACGGGCAGACTTTCTATATGGTTTATCTGGTGTTAAATTTAATTCACTCATTGAGTATAATATTCTTCTATGAACTGGCTTAAGTCCATCTCTTACATCTGGTAGGGCACGTCCAGCTATAACACTCATCGCATAATCAATATACGATTTTTTCATTTCGTGACCTATTTCAATAGGGAGTATTCTATTATTTTCATCCATTAACACTCATCCCCTCTCTTATATATCTAAATTTCTAACATATCTTGCATTTTCTTCTATAAATTCTTTTCTTGGAGCAACCTTATCACCCATAAGCATTGAGAATATTTCATCTGCCATAGACGCATCTTCTATAGATACTTGTAATAAAGTTCTTGTTTCAGGATTCATAGTTGTTTCCCAAAGTTGCTCTGCATTCATCTCTCCAAGACCTTTGTATCTTTGTAGCTCTATTCCACTTCTTCCAAGTTCCTCTAATAAAGTATTTAACTCTTGATCAGAGTATACATAGTATTCTTTCTTTTGTTTTTTTACTTTATATAAAGGTGGTTGTGCTATATAAACATAACCGTTCTCTATAAGAGGTCTCATATATCTAAAGAAGAATGTAAGTAAAAGTGTTCTTATATGAGCTCCATCGACATCGGCATCGGTCATTATTACAATTTTATGATATCTAGCTTTTTCTAAGTCAAAATCATCACCTATGCTACATCCATATGCAGTTATCATATTTCTTATTTCGTCTGATGATAATATTTTATCTAATCTAGATTTCTCAACATTAAGTATCTTACCTCTTAATGGCAATATTGCTTGAGAGTGTCTATCTCTTCCTTGCTTTGCTGAACCTCCGGCAGAGTCCCCTTCGACTAAGAATATTTCACTTTTTGAAGGATCTTTTTCAGCACAGTCAGCTAATTTTCCAGGTAAAGATGTACTTTCTAGTACACTCTTTCTTCTAGTTAACTCTCTTGCTTTTTTAGCAGCTTCTCTAGCTCTTTGAGCTCTTAAAGCTTTATCTACTATTATCCTAGCAGTTGTTGGATTTTCTTCTAAGAATGAGCCTATCTCTTCAACTGTTACACTATCTACTACACCTCTAATAGCTGTATTTCCTAATTTAGTTTTAGTTTGACCTTCAAACTGAGGCTCTGGAAGTTTTATAGATATAACAGCTGTAAGACCTTCTCTTATATCTTCTCCTAAAAGATTTGAATCTTTTTCTTTTAATATTCCATTTTTTCTTGAATAATCATTTACAACCTTAGTCATAGCAGTCTTAAATCCACTTAAGTGAGTACCACCTTCGTGAGTATTTATATTATTTGCAAAAGAATATATGTTCTCTGTATAACCGTCAGTATATTGTAAAGCTACTTCAACCATGTTGTCCTTTACTTTTTTCTCTATATAAACTATATCATCATGAATTCCTGTTTTTGTTTTATTTAGATGCTTAACAAATTCTCTTAAACCACCTTCATAATGGAATTTTTTTACTTTCTCTTGTTCTTCTCTCTTATCTTCTAGAACTATATTAACACCTTTGTTTAAGAATGCTAATTCTCTTAATCTATGCTCTAATATATCATACTTATATTCAACTTCATCAAATATAGTAGTATCTGGTTTGAATGTTATTGTAGTTCCTGTTATTTTAGTTTCTCCAACAACTTTTATTTCTGAAGTTGCAACTCCTTTTTCATATCTCTGGCTATATACTTTTCCATCATGGTGAACTTCTGCAACTAACCACTCTGATAATGCATTAACTACAGAAATACCTACTCCGTGAAGACCTCCAGAAACTTTATAGCCTCCACCACCAAATTTTCCTCCAGCATGAAGTACAGTTAAAACTGTTTCTAGTGTAGATTTTCCAGTCTTAGGATGAACTTCTACCGGAATACCTCTACCATTATCTTTTACTAATATGCTTCCATCTTCATTTATAGAAACATATATGTCTGAACAATATCCAGCTAGAGCTTCGTCTATACTGTTGTCCACGACTTCATAAACTAAATGATGTAACCCTCTAGGTCCTGTTGACCCTATGTACATACCAGGTCTTTTTCTAACAGGTTCTAGTCCTTCTAAGACCTGTATCTGACTTGCTCCGTATTCTTGTTTCATCTAGTTTCCTCCATTCTCTATACTAATTACATTTCCTTTTTCAATGTTGAAAATAGTAGTATTTTCAGTACTAAATATTTTTTTATGAGAAGCTTCAGCTGTCGTTATAAACATTTGAACTTTATCTAAATTATCAACTAAGAGTTTTTGTCTAGTCTCATCTAATTCACTGAAAATATCATCCAATAACAAAATAGGATACTCTCCTACTTCATTTTTTATCAACTCTATTTCTGAAAGTTTTAATGAAATAGATGCTGTTCTCTGTTGACCCTGAGATCCATATAGTCTAACATCTAGCTCATTTATACAAATTGATAAATCATCTTTATGGACTCCATATCTAGTAGTTCTAGTTTCTATATCATGCTGATGTCCAGATTTAAGTTTTTCAATAAATCTCTCATACACAGTGTTTACAGTATCTTCATCATTAATATTTAATTGATTTTTATACTTTATTGATAAATCTTCTAAATTATTAGTAAGATTTTTATGCATTTCACTTGATATAGATGCAATTTTTTTTATAAAATCTCTTCTTAAAATATATATATAACTACCATACTTCGCCAAACTTTCATCATAAACCTCTATTAAATTTATGTCGACATAGTTACTTTTTAGTAATTTATTTCTCTGAAATAGTATTTTATTGTAATTTGTAAGGTAATTATAATATTTAGGCATAATTTGACTTATTTCTTTATCTATAAAAGACCTTCTTTCTTTAGGTCCTTCTTTGACTAACCTTAAATCTTCAGGAGAAAAAATAACTACATTTAGATTTCCTAATAATTCATATATTTTTTCTATGCTTATTTTATTAATTTTAATTCCCTTTTTGTTATTTTTACCAATTCCAATTTCTATTAGACTATTTCTGTTATATTTTGTGAAATTTCCACCTATATATAAATTTTCACTTTCAAATCTAATCATTTCTTTATCTTTATTAGTTCTAAAAGACTTTCCAAATGATAATAAGTAAATTGCTTCTACAATATTTGTTTTTCCTTGTCCATTTTTACCTATAAGTAAATTTATCTTGGGATTAAACTCTAAATAAAGAGCTTCATAATTTCTAAAATTGATTAAATTTAAGCCTTTTAAATACACAAAGGGCACCCCTTTTATAGTATTTTTATTGTATTGCCTTCAACTTCTACTATATCATTAGATCTTAATTTTTTTCCTCTTCTAGTTTCTATTTCTCCGTTAACCTTTACTAGACCTTCTTGAATTAAAAATTTAGCATGTCCACCTGTAGATGCAATATCAGCTAGTTTTAAGAATTGATCTAATTTTATGAATTCAGAATCTATAGTGATTTCTATCATTTTTCTTCCTCCTTTTATTATAGCAAATATATATTAATTTAATTTATTATCTTAAGTTTTAACATATATTCAAAAATATATTATATCATAAAAACCCAACTTTTTCAGTTGGGTTTAATTTAAATCTATATATTAGATGATATTCTTACAGGAAGTAATAAGTATGTATATTTTGTTCCATCTACCGGTTTTATTATACATGGATTTACATTTGTAGTGAATTCTATAAATATTTCTTCACTATCTATAACCTTTAAAGCATCTAAGAAATATCTTGAATTAAACGCTATGTCTAGATAATCCCCTTCTAATTCTATAGAAACCTCTTCATAAACATTTCCTTTTTCAGTATTAGAAGTTATTGCTATTGAATTATCTCTTATTGATAATTTTATTAAATTGTTTTTCTCTGACTGAGATAATAGTGAAGCTCTTTCTATACTATTTAATAATTCTTTAGTGTTAACTTTAGCTCTAACTCCATATTCTCTAGGTAGAAGTTTTTTGTAATCTATAAATTCTCCATCTAACAATCTAGTTATGATTTTAGTTTCATTGATTATAAATATAGCATTCTTTTCATCAAATCCTAATTGAACAGCGTCATCTTCAGATGAAAGCAATCCATTTACATCATGAAGTGTTTTTCCAGGGATAATAACTTTTGTATTATTACTCATATTATCAATTTCACTAGCTCTTACAGCTAATCTATATCCATCTATTGCCACTAAGCTTATATTTCCACCAACAATTTCTAATAACTCTCCCATTAAGATTGGTTTTGTCTGATCTTGAGATATTGCAAAAACTGTTTGTTTTATCATATTTTTTAGTAAATCTTGCGGAATATTGTATAAGTCATTTTCGTTTACGTCTGGCAATCTTGGATATTCAACAGCTGAATCCCCTTTTATTTTAAATCTTGAGTTTAAACAATTTATGTATACATTGTTATCAGAATCTGTTTCTATTTCAACAAAAGTATCTGGTAATTTTCTTATTATATCTCCAAATAAACGAGCATTTATTACTATCTCCCCTTCTTCTACTATTTCAGCTTGTATGTGAGTGTCTATTCCTATTTCTAAATCATATCCTGTTAAATTTAAAGTTCCTTCTTTAGCTGTTAATAATATCCCTTTTAAAAGTTCTAAAGTTGTTTTTCCATTAATAGCTTTTTGAACAATGCTTATTTTATGAGCTAGTATTTTTTGATTACAAATTATCTTCATTGTGGATAACCTCCTTGACTTGTTTTATATAAAAATAAATAAGAAAAAATAGTAGTAATAATAGTAGGTGCTGTGTATAATGTGGATAAGTATCTCAATCAAAATAAATACAAAGATATCAACATGTGTAAAAAATGTTAATATCTTTGTGTGTTTTTGTAGAATAAATTGTATATATTTTATTAGAAAAAAAATATGCACATTTAATTAACGTGATATCCACATGTAAATGTTTATAAGTTAACCCTTTAAATCTAGTATTATTTTGTTTACTTTTTCTTTAAAATCTTCGTTATTCTCAATATCCTTAGAAATTTTATCATGAGCATGTATTACAGTAGTATGATCTCTTCCTCCAAATTCCTCACCTATTTTAGGTAAAGATAAATCGGTAAGTTCTCTTGATAAGTACATTGCAACTTGTCTAGGGTAAGAGATAGATCTAGTTCTCTTTTTAGAATTAAAGTCTTCCATTTTTAAAGAAAATACAGTAGAAACTTTTTCTTTTATTCTATTTACTGTAATTTCTTCATGTTTAGAAGTAGTGATGATGTCTTTTAAAGCTTCAGATGCTAATTCGAAACATATAGTTCTGTTAGTAAGGGAACTATATGCAACGACTCTTGTAAGCGCACCTTCTAATTCTCTTATATTCGATTTAATATTTTTTGCTATGTACACTGTAACTTCATTGGGAACATCTATATCTTCCATTTGAGCTTTTTTTCTTAGTATAGCCATTCTAGTTTCAAAATCTGGAGCTTGAATATCAGTTATAAGCCCCATTTCGAATCTTGAACGAAGTCTATCTTCTAAAGTAGGAATCTCTTTAGGAGGTCTATCACTAGATATTATTATTTGTTTGTTTGCTTCATGCAATGAATTAAATGTATGGAAAAACTCTTCTTGAGTTCTTTCTTTTCCTGCAATAAATTGAATATCATCTATTAAAAGAACATCTACATTTCTATATTTATTTCTAAATTCTTCATTTCTGTCATCTTTAATTGAGTTTATAAGTTCATTTGTAAACTTTTCAGATGAGACATAAACCACTTTAGGATCTTTTTTTTGTTCCATTATATGATGTCCGATTGCGTGCATAAGATGTGTTTTTCCAAGGCCAACGCCACCGTATAAGAATAATGGATTGTAAGCTCTTGCAGGAGCTTCAGCTACAGCAACACAAGCTGCATGAGCAAAACGGTTACTATTTCCAATAACAAATGTGTCAAAAGTATATTTAGGATTTAGATTCGGATATTTTCTTCTTATCTGTTTATCATCATCTATTTGTTGGTCTTTATCTAAACCTCTTACTTCATTTTCGCTTAAAACAAATTTGATATTATGTTTTTTTAATGAAAGTTGATTTACAGAGCTTTCTATTAGATTTAAGTATCTATCTTCAAGTATTCCTTTTGTAAAATCATTTGGAACTAATAATATTAAAGTATTTGATTGTATTTGTAATGGTTTTATTTGCTTAAAGAAAGCATTAAAACTTGGGGGTGATAACTCTCCTTTTATAAGTTGTAGAGTTTTTTCCCATAAAGAAACTATATCCATAATTTAAACCTCCGAACAAAATAATTAACAATTTCCACAAAGTTATTAACAAATTTAGTATTTATTTAAAAAATATAATTTTATGCAAAAAAAATATGGATAAACATGTGGATAAACTGTAAAAAATAAAAAATAGCTTATAATTTATAGAAATTATGAACAATATGTATATAAAGTTATAAATAATATCAATAATAATAAAATATAGTTTATAACTTGATTATTATCTTTTACACAATAAGTTATGCACATTTTATCCACAACTTGTGAATAAATTTAAAATGTTAATAATATTTATAAACATTATCAACAAGTATATTTATAATATCAGAATATATGCTAAACTTCAATAATTTATATACAATTTATCCACATATTTAATGACTTGTTGATAAATATGTCAACAAAATTAACTATCATTTTTTACTATCAAATCTTGACAAAACAACGTCAAAAATACGTTGACAATAAGCCTAAAAGGATTTATAATTGTACGTGTTATGCTTACTTTGAGGGTAAAGTTATTATTTTTATAAACGGAAAATTAATCTTGAAAGGCGGTGCAAAAAATGAAAAGAACTTATCAGCCAAAGAAAAGACAAAGAAAGAAAGAACATGGATTTAGAAAGAGAATGAAAAATTCTAACGGAAAAAATGTTCTTAAAAGAAGAAGAGCTAAAGGAAGAAAGAGATTAACTCATTAATTTTTTTATAAAAGGGCTGCTGAAAAGTAGCCTTTTTGTGTAAAAAATTATAAATTTAAGCTGTGTTTTTAGGAGGATTTAGTATGGATTTCAAGAATACTAAAGGTATAAAAAAAGACTCTGATTTTAGAAAAGTATACAAACACGGCAAATCTTTTGCAAATAAATACTTAGTACTGTATATACTGGATAATAAATCAGACTTTAATAGAGTAGGATTTTCTGTTTCTAAGAAAGTTGGAAAAGCTAATATTAGAAATAAGGTTAGAAGAAGAATAAGAGAAGGTTTTAGGTTAAACTGTGATGAGCATATAAAAGATGGATATGATTTAGTGTTCATAGCTAGAGTAGCTAGTAAAGATGCTGAGTATAGAGATATAGAAAAATCGGTTATGAGCTTAGTTAAAAAGTCTAAACTATTAAAAGGTTAATAAGGATATGGGGGATTAAATTGAAGCAATTATATAACTTATTAAATAATATAAACCATTATTTAACTAGAGTTTTTATATATATAGTAAGATTTTATCAAAAACACATATCTCCTTTAAAAGGACCTACATGTAGGTTTTATCCAACTTGTTCTCAGTATGCTATAGAAGCTTTAAAAAAATATGGTGCACTAAAAGGATCTTATTTAGCCATAAGAAGAATATTAAAGTGTCACCCTTTCCATCCTGGAGGATATGATCCTCTAAAGTAATTATGTTGTAAAGTAAAGATAAAGACACTTTAGGAGGTATTAGAATTGAATTTTATTAGTAACTTATTAGGTCAAGTTCTTAAATTTATATTAGATTTTGGAATTGAATATGGATGGGCTATTATTTTATTCACTATAGTTGTAAAAGTAATACTATTACCATTAACTATAAAACAAACAAAGTCTATGAAGGCTATGCAAGATATTCAACCAAAAATAAAAGAGATACAAGAAAAATATAAGAGTAAGCCAGAAAAGCAAAATCAAGAAATAATGAAGGTTTACCAAGAGGCTAAAATAAATCCGATGTCAGGATGTTTACCATTATTAATACAATTTCCTATATTAATAGGTCTTTATAATGTATTAAGACAGCCGGTTACATACCATGTTTTCCAAAATGCTGCTGCACAAAAAGCTGCGGACACAGGATTTTTATGGATGACATCTTTATCATCACCAGATAAAACATTAATAATAGCTGTATTAGCAGGGGTAACAACATTTATAACTCAAAAGTTAACTATGCCACAAGATCAACAACAAGGATCTATGAAGTTTATGACATACTTCATGTCATTCATGATGTTCTGGTGGGGTATAAGTTTCCCAGCTGGTCTTGCGTTATATTGGACAGTAAGTAACTTATTCCAATTAGCCCAATACTACTTAATAATGAATCCATTAAGAACTAAGCTTGCTAATTCTGGGGAGGGTGTAGTAAATGAAACAAAGCCTAGAAATAAAAAGTAAAAACATTGATATTGCTATATCACAAGCTTTAGGACAATTAAGAGTAAATAGAGAAGACATAGACGTAGAGGTTGTAAAAGAGCCGGTAAAAGGTTTCTTGGGATTAATAGGAAACAAAGACGGAGTTTTTAAAATAACTGTTAAGGAAAAAATAGAAGCTCCAGTTTCAAAAGAACAACCGTTAAGACAAAAAGAAATCGCTATTGTAGACAAAGAAGAAAGCAAAGAGACATTAAAAGAGTCAGATGTAGTTAGAGATTTCGTATTAAATATAGTTAATAACTTAGATATGGAAGCTCAAGTTGATGTAAATCAAGAAAAAAATGTTGTTAAAGTTAATATAACAGGGAAAGATGCTGCAATATTAATTGGTAGAAGAGGAGAAACTCTAGATTCTATTCAATTTTTAGCAGGGTTAGCTTTAAACAAAGTAAAAAAAGACTCGCACTTTAAGGTCCTTATTGACATAGAAAATTATAGAGCAAAAAGAGAAGAATCTTTAATAAGATATGCAAACAAAGTGGCTAGAGAAGTTGCTAAAACAAGAAAAGCTAAAAAATTAGATTATATGAATCCATATGAGAGAAGAATAGTTCACTCAACTCTTCAAAATGATAAGTTTGTAAAAACTCATAGTGAAGGTGTAGATCCATATAGAAGACTTGTAATAGAGTATAAAAAATAGAATCAAAGTAAACCTCCTAAATATATAGGGGGTTTTATTTTTGTAAAAATTTTTATATAATAGTTAGATTGAGGAAATAATTTAAGTATATGAAGATTAAGCGATATACCATGATATTATATTATATAGAGCTTATTTAAATTTTAGATATATATTATTATAAAATAATATTAAGATTATGTTGATATACATGATATTATAGTAGGTAGAGTTTATTCAAATTTTAGATCGATATTATTACAAAATAGTATATAAAGTGATAAAATATTATTTTAAAAGATTGTGTATAAAAATATTAAATAAAGAGGTGATAGGATTGTTTATAGACGATACTATAGCTGCAATAGCAACAGCGCCAGGTGAAGGTGGAATCGGAATAATAAGAATAAGTGGAGAAAAATCACTTCAAGTAGCAAATGATATATTCAAGTCAGTTTCAGGAAAGAAGATCGAGGAATATAATACAAGAACATTAATATATGGTCATATACTAGACGGAGAAAAGACTATAGATGAAGTATTAGTAGCTTATATGAAAGGTCCAAACTCATATACAACTGAAGATGTTATAGAAATAAACTGCCACGGAGGATTTATTTCTGTAAAAAAGATACTAGAATTAGTTTTATCTAAAGATGTTAGATTAGCTGATCAAGGAGAATTTACTAAGAGGGCATTTTTAAATGGAAGAATAGACTTAGCTCAAGCAGAGGCAATAATAGATGTTATAAATGCTAAGACGGAGATGGCTCATACTGTAGCTCAGTCTCAGCTAGAAGGATCTTTATCTAAAAAAATAAAAGATTTAAGATTTGGTATAACAGAAATGTTAGCGCACATAACTGTTTCTATAGATTTTCCGGATGAAGATGTTGAGCACATAACATATAACACATTAAAAGAGAAATCATTAGAACTTCAAAAAGAAATAAATAAATTATATGATACAGCTGAAAGTGGAAAAATTCTTAGAGATGGATTGAAAACAGTAATAGTTGGAAAACCAAATGTAGGAAAATCATCTCTTTTAAATGCTGTATTAGGTGAGAATAGAGCTATAGTAACAGATATTCCAGGAACTACAAGAGACATAATAGAAGAATTTGTAAACATAAAAGGAATACCTTTAAAAATAGTAGATACAGCAGGAATAAGAGAGACTGAAGATGTTGTTGAAAAAATAGGAGTTGAAAAATCAAAAGAATTTTTCAATTCAGCAGACTTATCAATAGTTGTTTTAGACTCTTCAAGAGAATTAGAAGTAGAAGATATAGAAATCTTAGAAGCTGTACAACCTAATAAAACTATAGTTTTACTAAATAAAACAGATTTAGATCAAGTTATAGATATAGAAAAAATAAAACAGTTTGTAGATGAAAAAAATATAATAACTATATCAGCATTACAACATGAAGGTATAGAAAAAATACATGATAAAATAGAAGGTATGGTGTTTGAAGGAACGGTTAGAAATTCTTCTGATTTAGTTGTTACAAACTCTAGACATAAAGATGCACTATACAAAGCTAAACAATCAATTTCAGATGCTTTAACGGCTATAGAATCATACATGCCACTAGATTTTATAGAAGTTGATTTTAAAAATATATGGGATTACTTAGGCTATATAAACGGAGATACATTAACTGAAGATCTATTAGATACGATATTTAGTAACTTCTGTATAGGAAAATAAATATAGTATGTTTTTCGTGAAACATACTATATTTATCAGAAAGGAGAATATATGTTAAATTTTGATGCAGGAAATTATGATGTAATAGTAATTGGAGCGGGGCATGCAGGATGTGAAGCTGCATTAGCTACAGCTAGGATGGGACATAAGACATTAGTTATAACTCTTTCTTTAGACTCAATAGCTTTACTTCCTTGCAACCCTTCTATAGGAGGAACAGGAAAAGGACAATTAGTTAAAGAAATAGATGCTCTAGGTGGGCAAATGGGTATAAATATCGATAAAACATTTATACAAAGTAGAATGTTAAATACAGCTAAAGGTCCAGCTGTTCACTCATTAAGAGCTCAAGCAGATAAGGCTAGATACCATGAGGAAATGAAAAAAACATTAGAAAATGAGCCTAATTTAGATATAGCAATGGATGAAGTTGTAGATATATTAAGTGAAGGTAACGTTGTAAAGGGTGTAATTACAAAACTAGGATGTATATACCATGCTAAAGCTGTAATACTTGCAACAGGAGTTTACTTAAACTCTAAAATATACATGGGAGAAGTTTCTTTTTATGAAGGTCCTAATGCTTTAGGATATAGTAAATTCTTAACTGATAAACTTGTTGACTTAGGATTAAGAATGAGAAGATTTAAAACAGGAACTCCTGCTAGAATACATAGAGATAGCATAGACTTCTCTGTTATGGAAATACAAAATGGAGATGAGCGTGTAACTCCATTCTCATTTTTAAATAATGAATTAGCTAGAAAACAAGAGCCATGTTATTTAACAAGAACGAATTTAAACACTCATGAAATAATAAAGAATAACCTAGGAAGATCTCCTATGTATGCAGGGGAAATAGATAGTACTGGTGCTAGATATTGTCCATCTATAGAAGATAAGATTGTTAGATTTAGTGACAAGGAATCACATCAAATATTTATAGAGCCAGAAGGAGAAAGTACTAAAGAAATGTACATTCAAGGTATATCAACAAGTTTACCTTACGAAGTACAAATTCAAATGTATAAAAGTGTTCAAGGTCTTGAAAATGCAAGAATAATGAGACCTGCATATGCAATAGAGTATGATTGTATAGACCCAACTCAATTAAAAACAACTCTTGAGATAAAAGGTGTAGATAACTTATTTAGTGCTGGTCAATTCAATGGAACTTCAGGTTATGAAGAGGCGGCATCTCAAGGTTTAATTGCAGGTATAAATGCAGCATTAAAAATTCAAGGAAAAGAACCATTTATACTAGACAGATCAGAAGCGTATATAGGTGTTTTAATAGATGATTTAGTTACAAAAGGAACTAATGAACCTTATAGAATGATGACATCTAGATGTGAGTACAGATTATACTTAAGACAAGATAATGCAGATATGAGACTTACTGAAAAGGGTAATGAAATAGGTCTTGTAGATGAAGATAGATACAAAAAATACTTAGATAAAAAAGAGTTAATTGAAAAAGAATTAGAAAGATTAAAGACTGAAAGAATTACTCCTAAAGATATAAATCATTTACTAGAAGAAAAAGGAGCATCTCCTATAAAAGTAGGTTATTCTTTATATGAATTCTTAAAAAGACCGGAAGTTGATTATGAAATGATAGAAGCTGCTGGTAAAGGAGCAGGAGAAGAGATTCCTTATTCAGTAAAAGAACAATGTGTAATAATGACTAAATATGAAGGTTATATAGATAAACAATTAAAACAAATAGATCAGTTTAAAAAACTAGAAAATAAGAAGTTAAATGAAGACTTAAATTATTCATCTATAGATGGTTTAAGAATAGAAGCTAGACAAAAGCTAGATGCTATAAAGCCTATATCAATAGGACAAGCATCTCGTATATCTGGAGTTTCACCAGCTGATATATCAGTTTTACTTATCTATCTTGAACAACAAAGAAGAGGTAGAGGTGAAAAAAATGACTAATGCTGATATATTAAAAAAAGGTATTGAAGACTTAGGATTAAAATGTAGTGATGAAACTATAGATAAGTTTAGTAAGTATAGAGAGATCTTAGTTGAATGGAATCAAAAAATGAATCTTACTGGAATAGAAGAAGAAAAAGAAGTTTATATAAAACACTTTTTAGATTCTGTAGCTGCAGTAAAAAAAGGTTATATAAAAGATGGAATGTCTATAATTGACGTAGGTACTGGGGCTGGGTTTCCAGGACTTCCATTAAGAATTTGTTTAGAAAATTCAAAAGTAACACTTTTAGATTCTTTAAATAAAAGAATAAATTTCCTAAGTGAAGTTTGTACAAATATTAATATAGATGATATTGAATTAATACATGGAAGAGCAGAAGACTTTGGAAAAGACGAAAAGTATAGAGAACAATATGATATAGCTACAGCTAGAGCTGTTGCAGGACTACCTATTTTAATGGAATTTTGTGTGCCTTTTATAAAGGTTGGAGGCTACTTTGTATGTTTAAAAGGACCAAATGCAGATACTGAATTAGAAGAGTCTAGAAAAGCTATGGAAGTTTTAGGTTTAGAATTTGTAGAAAAGATAGATGTAGAGCTTCCAGAAATAGAGCTAAAACATAATATAGTTGTTTTCAAAAAAGTAAATAGTACGCCAGCAAAATACCCAAGAAAAGCAGGTAAACCAGTAAAAACCCCAATAAAATAAAATGAAAATGTATATTTCCAAAGAAATATTTTTAAATTATATGTTAAAAAAAATATTTTAGAAGGAATATGTAGTTAAATGAAGAAATATTATACAAATAAGTAACTAAGGTAATTTCGTGTTTTAAATATATTTAGTTTTGGATGAGAGAGGGATGTTATGGAAGATAAAAGAGTTATGGAGATACCTATAGATAATATAGTTCCAAATCCATACCAACCAAGAAGAGTATTTTCACAAGCGGCATTAGAAGAGTTAAGTGAATCTATAAAGGTATATGGTATATTACAGCCTATAACTGTTAGGAGTAAAAGCAACAATGAGTATGAATTGGTAGCAGGAGAGAGAAGGCTTAGGGCATCAAAACTAGCTGGATTAAAAACTATTCCTGCTATAATAAATAATATGTCTGATGAATCTTCAGCTGTATTAGCATTATTAGAAAACTTACAAAGAGAAGATTTAAATTTTATAGAAGAAGCTATGGGTTATGAGAACTTGATAAAAGAGCATGAGTTCACACAACAACAGCTTGCAGCAAAATTAGGAAAAAATCAATCTACAATAGCTAATAAAATTAGAATACTAAGATTACCAACAGATATAAAAATAAAATTAGTAGAGAATAGTTTAACGGAGAGACATGCTAGAGCTTTATTGAAATTGCCAAATGAAGAACTTATGAGAGAAGTTTTAGAAAAGGTAATAAAATCAGATTTAAATGTAAAGAAAACAGAAAAGCTAATAGCAGATATATTAGAAGATTTAAAACAACCTAAAGATGGTGAAGATAAAAAACAAACTGTCAAAGGTATAATGGGAATGAGAATATACCTTAATACTATCAAGCAAGCATACGAAGCTATAACTAATACAGGATTAGAAGCTAAGTATAAAGAGGTTGATAAAGGTGATCACATAGAGGTTGTTGTAAAGATTCCTAAAAAATAAAAGATTACTGCTTAGCAGTAATCTTTTTTTAAAAGGTTAAAGGGGGTTAAGTCTTATGAGCAAAGTAATAGCAGTGTTTAATCAAAAAGGTGGAGTTGGAAAAACAACTACAAATGTAAATTTAAGTGCTAGTGTAGCTAAAATGGGTAAAAAAGTTTTAGTATTAGATCTAGATCCGCAGGGAAATTCTACTAGCGGATATGGAATAGAAAAAAATGAAGTCGAAAATACAATTTATGAAGTATTAATAAATAATGATAGTATAGAGAATGCAATAATTAAAACTGAATTTGAAAATATTGATATAGTAGCATCAGCAACAGAATTAGCTGGAGCAGAAATAGAGTTTACAACTGTTGAAGAAAGAGAATATATATTAAAAAAAGCAATAGATAAAGTAAGAGATAAATATGATTACATATTTATAGATTGTCCTCCATCTTTAGGTATGCTAACTATAAATTGTTTAACAGCAGTTGATAGTGTTTTAATACCTATACAGTGTGAATATTATGCTTTAGAAGGCGTTAGTCAACTAATGGAAACTATATCACTAATTAAGCGAAGTCTAAATCCTAATTTAGAGATACAAGGTGTAGTTTTAAGTATGTTTGATGGAAGGGCGAACCTGTCAATTCAAGTAGTAGAAGAAGTAAAAAAATACTTTAAAGGAAGTGTCTATACAACTTTAATTCCAAGAAATGTAAGGTTAGCAGAGGCTCCAAGTCATGGTAAGCCAGTTATATACTATGATTCTAGATGTAAAGGTGCTGTTGCATACTTAGAATTAGCAGAAGAATTTATAGATTTAGAGGAGGATGTGATATAGAATGGAAAAAACGACAAGACGTTCAAATAGACTAGGAAAAGGGCTAGGAGCTTTAATTCCAACTATAAAAGAAGAAATAGATTCAAAAGATATTGTTAATATAGATATAAAGAAAATTTATGCAAATCCAGAACAACCTAGAAAAGTTTTTGACGGGGAAAAAATAGAGATATTATCAAATTCTATAAAAAACTATGGAGTTTTACAGCCTATAGTAGTTAAACCAGATGATGAAGGTAAATACATGATAATAGCTGGTGAAAGAAGATATAGAGCTTCAAAAAAAGCTAATTTAAAAGAAATGCCAGCTGTTATAAAAGATATACCTATGAAAGATTTAATGGAAATAGCCCTTATAGAAAACTTACAAAGAGAAGATTTAAACTCTATAGAGGAAGCAATAGCTTATAAAAGTTTAATAGACCATTATAGTGTGACTCAAGAGGAAATTTCTGAAGCAGTCGGAAAAAGTAGACCTCACATAACAAATACTTTAAGACTTTTAAACCTTAGTAAAGAAGTTATGGCTATGGTAGAAGATAATAGAATTACCCCAGGACATGGTAAGGCTCTTTTGAGAATAGCTGATTCAAAAATACAATTAGATCTAGCTAACAAAATAATAGAGGAAGAGCTATCTGTTAGAGAAACTGAAAGATTAGCTAAAAAGATAGTAGAAAGCGAAACTCCAATTGTTGAAACAAGTAAAAAACAAAAAGATATATATATTGTGGATGTAGAAGAAAGACTTACAAGTCTTTTAGGAACAAGAGTTAACATTTCTAAAGGCAAGAAAAAAGGTAAAATAGAAATAGAGTACTATAATGATGATGACCTAAATAGCATAATCTCATTATTGTTAGAAGGACAAGAAGCATAAGAGAGGGGACTTAATATGATTTACTTAGATAATGCAGCAACTACATTTCCAAAACCTAAGGAAGTATATTGTGCAGTTTTAGATTGTATGGAAACTTATGGAGCTAATCCAGG
>NZ_JBOGBV010000024.1:0-25129 GCF_051656405.1 Paraclostridium sp. | reverse complement strand
CTTTTACTATATAATCTTTTTCTAGTTCATTACTTTTAGAGTAATATAAAACTTGTTCTATATAATTTTCTATCTTTTCAATTTCTTCTAGTATGCTTAATGTATGTTCATTTTTATTATTTTCTATTATTAGTTTACTGGATGCTATAGGCGTTTTAATTTCGTGCACCCACATATCTATATATTCTTTGTGTTCTTCTTGTATAAAGATATATTTATTTACCTCTTCATTCATACCCTTATCTGTAACACTGATCACATCATATAATAATTGACCTTCAATAAATTCTGGCCTATTTATTAAAACAGGTAACAGATATTTTTTATCTAAATCATTTAATATATTTTTAGTCTCATTATAATATCTTGATTTTCTATTGTAATCATGGATTATTTCAATTGAATTTAGTACAATCCATAGAATTACTATAAATTTTATAGTTATAGATTCTACTTGTAATAAACCTAATATATATACTACAAAAACTAAAAATGACAATCTAAGAACTATGTAAAATTGTTTATCTTTTATATATTCTTTTATATTCATAAGTTACGGCATTATATAGCCTATTCCCCTTTTCGTCTGTATATAGTCATTGCACCCTACTATCTCTAGCTTTTTTCTAAGTCTATTTATATTTACTGTTAGGGTATTATCATCTATAAATAAATCTAAATCCCATAAATAATCCATTAAATCTCCCCTTGATACTATTTTGCCTTTATTTTTCATTAAACAATTTAATATTCTAAATTCATTCTTTGTAAGTTCTAATTCTTTATCATCAAAATAAATACTATTTTTCCCCAAATCTAATTCTAAATTTTTATATATAAGTGTTTTCACAGATGAATTTTTATAACTTCTTCTTAATATTGAATTTATATGAGCTAAAAGTATTTGTGTGTTATATGGCTTTGTTATAAAATCATCAGCTCCTAAGTTCATACTCATAAGCTCGTCCATTTCTGTATCTCTGCTTGTTACTACTATTATTGGTACATCCGATTTTTTTCTTATTTCTCTACATATATAATATCCATCACATATTGGTAGGTTTATATCTAGTAATATTAAATGAGGTTTTTCATTTAGTGTATTTTCTACTATGTTTTCAAATTCCTCCATTATTACTACTTCGTAGTTATAATTAACTAAGAAATTTTTTAGCTCAATTCTTATTTTTTCGTCGTCTTCTATTAAAATAATTTTTTCCATTCAAAATTCCCATTTCCTATTATTATTATATCAATTATTAACCTAGCATAGCATATGATTAAAAATCGGTATAATTAAGAATGATTTTAAATAAAAAAGGTATTGGCTATATAGCCAATACCTTTTTTATTTACTTATAATTGTATATGTATTCATAGAATTTAATGGTACTGTATTTAAATATGTCTCTCCTGTCTTATTAAAGAAAACTGCATATGTTATACCATTATTACTTCCATCTCTTACACCTTGAACTTGTATAACTCCTTTATCTGGGACACTTATTTTAACTGGCTTATGTCTAATTGAAAAAGGAGCTCCTTGTGCTACTCCATCAATAAACACTTGAACATAGTCATTATCTTCTACTTGTGAAAAGTTCCATATCGATATTTCTAAGTTTCCAACCCCTCCTGCAATTTCTAATGTTGCATTCTTAGGTTCAAGTTTTAAATCTTTTTTACTTAGTAAATCACCTTCAACTACATTTTCAATAGCCCCTGAAGTTAAGTTATCTCTAAATGCCTCCTTTGGAGTATGGGAAAACATAACATAAAATATAAAAATTACTAAAAACAGTCCTCCTACAACTTTTCTAAACTTTTTCATAGAAGGGTTTATATAATCATCTTTCTCTTCCTCATCTTCAAACCTTTTATACGAACTTTCATCAATATCCTCTTGTGCACCTTCAGAGTTTTTATTTTCTTTATATAAATTTATGTCAGATTGATTTTCTAACTCAATTTTATTATTCTCTTTAAATCTTTTCATAATATCCTCCGTTAACTAAGTTCTTCATTATAGTTTTGCATTTTTTCCTCGCTCTCTAGCATAGTTTCTGAAAGAGGCTTTTTCTTATAATACATCGATATAAATACTCTCCAAAGTATTAATGAAATTACAAAAGATACTATTCCAAAAATTTTTCTACCTGGAGTTAATTCCATGTAACTCCAGTTTAATATTTCAGCTCCTATACCAATAAACATATTCGATATTGTAAGATACTTAAGGGCTTCAAATAATGATGGGAAAATACTATAAATCCTCCTTAAAGCTCTAAATCTTAATGATATATACATAAGCATTGTAATTGCTATAAGTAAAGTTATATATTCTCCATAAACTGTAAACCCAGTACTTATTATTTTATAAGCATCTATAATAGTCATAATCGGAAATAATATAGATATAAGTACAAGTAAAGGCATACATAATATACCATATGCTAGTGTTATAATATTGCTTATTATATTTGATATAAATTTCATACTATCACCTCTTTATCTATAAATTAACCTTTGATACATCACACGCTTCAATAGTGATAAGATGCTCTTTAGTTAGGTTATCAATCTTTTCAAGTCTAACAGCTTGGTTTCTTACTGCTTTTTCAAACATATTTCTAACATATCTACCATTTCCAAAATCAGATACCTTACATGCTTCTTCAAATATATCTTTAATTTTCAATTTAGATTCTTCAGTAAGTACATACCCTTTTCCTTTAAATAATTTGTCTGCAATAATTGACAAATCACTAACTGAATAATCTTTAAATTCTATAATATTTGCAAATCTAGACTTTAATCCTGGATTAGTATCTAAGAACTTATCCATATCATCACTATATCCTGCTAATATCACTAATAAGTTATCTCTATTATCATCCATTCCTTTTACTAACGTGTCTATAGCTTCTTTACCAAATCCACTACCACTTCCGGCATCTTGAGCTAGTGCATAAGCTTCATCTATAAATAATATTCCTCCAAGGGCTGACTCTAATTTTTCTTTAGTTTTTATAGCTGTTTGGCCAACATATCCTGCAACCAATCCACTTCTATCTGTTTCTATAAATGTCTGACTACTTAACACACCAATATTATGTAAAACTTCACCAACAATTCTAGCCATAGTAGTTTTACCTGTTCCTGGATTTCCTTTAAATATCATATGAAGTGTTTGTGATTCATCTACAGGTAAACCTAAAGTTTTTCTTTGCTCTCTTATTTTTAATTGTGCTTGTAAACTTTTTATAAATTCTTTAACTTCTTCAAGTCCTACAACCTCATTCAATTTTGAGTCTAAATCAAATGTTTCTTTCGATTTATCATAAACATCAAAATCTTCTTCAGCTAATAATACTACAGAATTTTCATCGATCACATCCATGTCTGCTATCCTTGTTGATTGATTTCTTATTGTCCTTTCAATAATATTTCTTACCATTCTTCCATTACCAGAATTCTGTCCACTCTTTTGTTTTTCTTTTCTTATAGCTAATTCAAGTTCATCTTCTGAATTTCCAGCTAATATAAATCCTTTATTATGTATAATTTTTTTACCTATTTCAATTAATTCATCTATTTCATAATCCTTAAAGTTAACGCTCATCGGGAATCTAGATCTAAGACCTGAGTTAGTATTTAAGAAATCTTTCATCTCTTTATCGTAACCAGCAAGTATTACAACTATATCTTCTCTAAAATCTTCTATCAGCTTTACTAAAGTATCGACAGCTTCTTTACCTAAAGGATCATTTTCAGATGACATTAATGCATATGCCTCATCTATAAATAAAACACCTCCTAATGCTGACTTAAATACTTCTGTTGTTTTTTTACTAGTCTCTCCTGCATATTGACCTACTAAAGAGTTTCTATCTACTTCTATAACTTGCCCAGACTTTAATATTCCCATTTTACTCATAAGTTTTCCTATAAGTCTTGCAACTGTAGTTTTACCCGTTCCTGGATTTCCCGTAAATATCATATTAAGAGATTGAGATGATTCTACACTTACTCCAAGCTGCTTTCTTTTTTCTTTTGCAATCAGTTGCTTTTCTAAATCTCTAACAAATTGTTTTACATCTTCTAATCCAACAATATTATTTAACTCTTCTTCAATTTTAAATTCTTCTTTTTTATCTAATCCAAAATCACTTTCTGTTAGATTATTTATTTCTTCATTACTTATATCATTTTCGTCTAATTTAGCTAATCTATTAGATTGATTAGTTATAGCCTGTTCTATTATGTTTCTAGCTAATCTTCCGTTACCACTATCATTTTTACCTTTTATTTGCTTACCTTCAAACAGTTCTAATAAACTCTCATCTAAATTTTCATCTATTATATATCCATTTGACTTTGCAATAACCCTTGATATATCTAATAATTCCCTTGGTGAATAATCTTCAAATTCAATATTATAGTTAAATCTAGATTTAAGACCACTATTTGTTTTTAAGAAATCTTCCATTTCTTCACTATATCCAGCTAATATAACAACTAAATTATCTCTATTATCCTCAACAGCTTTTACAATTGTATCTACTGCCTCTATTCCAAAAATATCATTTTCATCTCTAGCAATAGCATAAGCTTCATCTATAAATAAAACTCCGCCCATAGCTGAGTTTACCTTACTCATTGTTTTTTGAGCTGTTTCTCCAACATATTGCCCTACTAAATCATTTCTAGAAACTTCAACTAAATGACCACTTGATAAATATCCAAATGCTTTTAGGTATTTAGCCATTATCCTAGCCATTGTAGTTTTACCCGTTCCTGGATTTCCAGTAAATATCATGTGTAAAGATAATTTAGCCTCTTTCGAACCTTTACTTTTTCTTAAATTTTGAACTTTTATATTATCATCTAATTTCTTTATAAATTCTTTTACAGTTGATAATCCTATTATATTCTCAAGTTCTTTATTTAAATCTTCGATACTATCATTATCATTGGTTTTAATTACAGAATATAAATTTATTGATTCTACTTCATTGGCTATTGTTAAAGAATTATTCTCTTCTTTTATCTTGTATGTATAATCGGTACTTATTTTTCCTGTTAACTCTAATTCAACTATCGGAGTGTATATGTAGTTTTTAATATATTCTTCTAAGCCATGTGCTCCTATGTTTTTATCAAAGTTATTTAGTACGTGATTTAAAACCATTTCATCAAATTCTATATTTATTTGAAGATTGTTATTTATTTTTGTTTGATAATCATTTAATATAAATTTGCATATTAATGATAAACTTTCCTCATTAAGATTTATTGTATTTATTATGTCATTTACTTTTTTCATAAAATTATTAGAAAATGCACTTCTTATATCTTCTTCTGTCTTTTCAGTTATAAATACTAAGTATTTTCCATTAACTAATATTTCATCAGTAGTATTTAAGGCAAGATTACCCTTACCTGTAACATCTACCATTTGACCTAATTGTTCTATGTATCTTCTATTTAATTTAAGTTTTTCATCTACAACAAGTTGTGTAAGTAAATCTAAAGCACTTTGATGGCACTTTTCAAAGTTATCAAATACAATAATTTGATCAGTACTATATAAAGCATTATATAAATCCGATAAAAACAAATTATCTGAATCACTTTCAAGTTTGTACTTAGCTAAATCTATAGAATGTATTCCACTTTTTTTAATGAGTTTATTTTCTTTTAAAAATCTACCTATTGCCTTAACTGATAAATGTCTTCCTGAACCAGTGGGACCTGTTATAAATATTGTATTTTTCACACCATCTTCTTTTCCATATGCAAACGGTCTTTTAAAAGCAATTATTAATTTAGAGATATAATCATTTTGGCCAAGAACATACTCTGAAAGTGTGCTCTCAATTGAATTAAAGATTGTATCTAACTCTTGTTTTTTTGTAATAGTATTTAATTTTACATTATTGCTAGTTGCTGTTTGATTAATTAAAGGCTTAGTAGGTTTACTTGGTATACTTTGAGCTGAATCAAAATTAGTAATATTTGATGTGCTAGATTTAGCCGTATTACTTATTTTGTTTTTCATATTAATATTTGTTTTTTCTAATGTTCTTTTATTTTTCTTGAAATGATCTTTATCTATTATTCCAACCTCTTTTATATGATCTATAACTTGAATTTCAGGAAATAAAATTCTTAATAGTTTAGATTTAGGCATGTTTGAATTTCCCCCTCAATTTTATTGTTTTAAAGTTTCCTAATATATTTTACCATAAGTTTCCATATTAAATGTTATTTTATCATTTATATTAATTTTATAATATTTAAATAAACAATTTGTATGAATCTAATCAATCTTATTCTTTAGATCTCTTTATATATGATTTACATTATATGTCTTATATTTTTAAGATTTATTCAAATATATATAGTTGCTTGTGTTACCTGTAAATGTACATCTTATATCTTTAAATGTAAATAATAGTAAAACTTAATACAGAATCAAGTTTCTTCAGGCTGTACATAAAAAAAGATATTAACTAAATAGTCAATATCTTTGATTGCTATACAGATTGTTAAGCTCTTTAAGTTCTTCAACGCTCAAAGTTTTTATGGTAGTGATATGCCATGTAACAGCTATACCAACCATAACTAAAAACATTTTAATGCACATTGATTGCATAAGTAATATAGAAATACTTAATGTTAACCATAGAAAAATTATTGATCCAATTTTTGTAGTTTTAGGAATAGCCTTATAATTCATGTAACAATATATATAACTACCAGAAAACTACTCCTTATTATTTGTAATATTATTCTAATTTTTAGATTTGTCTATATCGAAACGGTCCGCATTCATTACTTTATTCCAAGCACATATAAAATCCTTTAAGAATTTACCCTGAGAACCTTCACTTGCATACACCTCTGCAATAGCACGAAGTTGAGAATTAGATCCAAAAACAAGATCAACTCTTGTTCCTTCCCACTTTAACTTTCCTGTTTCTCTGTCACGTCCCTCAAATACCTTTTCATCAGAAGAAGTAGGTGTCCAAACTGTATCCATATCTAAAAGATTTACAAAGAAATCATTTGTAAGAGCCTCTGGTCTATTTGTAAAAACACCATACTTAGACTTTCCATAATTTGTATTCAATACACGCATACCACCTATTAAAACTGTCATCTCGGGAGCAGTCAAAGTTAAAAGTTGTGCACGGTCAATTAATAATTCTTCCTCACGCACTGAATAATCTGACTTTAGATAATTTCTAAATCCATCTGCTTTTGGCTCAAGCACAGAAAATGATTCAACATCAGTTTGTTCCTGTGATGCATCTGTACGTCCCGGAATAAAAGGAACTCTAACTTTATATCCAGCATTCTTTGCTGCCTTTTCAATACCTACACATCCTCCAAGAACAATCATATCTGCTAAAGATACCTGCTTATTTTTTAACTGTAAAGAATTAAAATCTTCCTTTATTTCTTCAAGAATCTGTAAAACATAATCTAATTGCTGCGGTTCATTAACTTCCCAATTTTTTTGTGGCTCTAGGCGAATTCTAGCTCCATTTGCACCACCACGTTTATCAGAACCTCTAAATGTTGATGCCGATGACCAAGCTGTATAAACAAGCTCTGATATTGATAATTTAGAATCTAAAATATTCTTTTTAAGATATTTGATATCACCTTCATTAATTAATTCATAATCGACTTCTGGTACAGGATCTTGCCATATAAACTTCTCACAAGGAACCTCTGGACCAAGATATCGTGAAATAGGACCCATATCACGATGTGTTAATTTAAACCAAGCACGTGCAAAATCATCAGTAAATTTCTTAGGATTTTCTGAATAGTTTTTTACAATTTTTTTATATATAGGATCGTAGATAAGACCTAAGTCAGCTGTTGTCATCATAGGAGGATGCTTCTTTGATGGGTCATGTGCATCTATAATCATATCCTCTTCAGCTACATCTTTAGCTATCCACTGGTACGCTCCTGCTGGACTTTTAATTAGCTCATATTGGTATCTTAACAATACTTTAAAATAACCCATATCCCATTTTGTTGGATTTGGTTTCCATGCACCTTCAATTCCACTACTGATTGTATCAGGCCCTTTACCACTTTTATAGCTGTTTTTCCAACCAAGTCCCTGCTGTTCGATACTAGCAGCTTCAGGTGGCGGACCAACATATGTTGCAGGAGCTGCGCCGTGACACTTACCAAATGTATGACCACCAGCTATAAGTGCTACAGTTTCTTCATCATTCATAGCCATGCGTGAGAATGTTTCTCTAATATCTTTTGCAGCTCCAACTGGATCAGGTTTTCCATCAGGTCCTTCTGGGTTTACATAAATTAATCCCATCTGAGTTGCAGCAAGTGGATTTTCAAGTTTACCACTGATAGGATTTTTATTATCTCCAAGCAATTTAGTCTGTGAACCCCAGTAAGTATCTTGTGGTTCCCAAACATCCACACGTCCTCCGCCAAATCCAATAGTCTTAAGTCCCATTGATTCAAAAGCACAATTACCTGCTAATATCATAAGATCTGCCCATGAAATTTTATCACCATACTTCTGTTTGATTGGCCAAATTAATCGACGAGCTTTATCTAAATTAATATTATCAGGCCAACTATTTAATGGTGGAAATCTTTGTGATCCATCACCACCTCCACCTCTTCCATCACCTACTCTGTAAGTTCCTGCACTATGCCATGCCATACGAATAAATAGTGGTCCATAGTTACCAAAATCTGCTGGCCACCAATCCTTTGAATCTGTCATTAAATTATATAAATCTTTTTTTAATTCATAAAAATCAAGCTTACAGAATTCTTTAGCATAGTCGAACTTAGGCCCCATTGGGTTACTAAGGCTTGAATTTTGATGAAGAATATCTAGGTTCAGCTGATTAGGCCACCAATCTTTATTTGAGTTTCCATCTCCTGATACAGCGTTGCTTACTCTCCCTGTAAATGGACATCTTATTTCTCTCATGTGATGATTCCCCCTTTAAGTACTACATGTTTCATTACATATTATGTAAATAGGCTTTTAATTATAACTTTTTTAAATACACATAATATGATCATATTTGTTAAATCACCGTCAAGTTGTTGCCAATGTTGGACATACAAAAAAGATATTGACAGTTTAGTCAATATCTTTTCGTGGATTTCAATGGTGGAGACTATTCTCAATAACTAACTCCACTATTAATTTTACACATTTCTACACAATTTTTACCATAGGTTTGTTTGAGTACAAATAGTGTTCTCTTTCTTATTACTCTTCTATTATATATGCACCAATAATCTCGCCATAATAAGCCGTATGGAAATCATTATTTGCTCCATGATAAGAACTGTCTACATCTTGAGGATAAAAAGTTTTTTTATTTTCTTCTGTAATAGCATTTTTATCCTGTTCTTGTTTATAAATAACTCTACACTCAAGAGTAAGAGGAAGCTCTTTTATACCTGGAACAGAAATATTATTAGACTCTTCTAAAGTTAAATTAAGTTCACTAATCTTATCAAAATTACAACCAGATTTTGTACCACACACACCTAATATCTTTTTATCAAATTCGCCCACTGGTATGTTTATCGTAAATTGTGGATTTTTATCAAGTTGTTCTTTTGTGAAACGGTTTTCTCTTACAAAAACCGTAAATATAGGCTTATTCCACTCGATTCCCAAAGTTCCCCATGATATAGTCATAGTATTAACGTTATCTTCTGCTTTAGTAGTTAAAAGAACTCCATCTTTAACACACTTCATAATTTCACCTGCATAGTCAAATACTTCTATTTCTCTTTTCATAATTTCCTCCTCGTAAAAACAGTATATTTTAATAATAGATTAGTATTCAATCATTAACAAGTACACATTTTTAGTAAGTTACTACAAAGTCCATTGATGCTCTAACTAAACTGATAGATTCTTTTATTAAATTATTTGAATCTATACATAACTTATCCTATCTTAAAAACTATCTTTTATATTTACGGTTTCAAAAACTTGCTTTTTATAACATATGCTGTTCCATTAATGGACAATGTGAAATAAAAAGATAATTATTTTCATAAAAAAACTCATATTCAAATGAATATGAGTTTTCATAAATTTCAATGGTGGAGACGAGGGGAGTCGAACCCCTGTCCGCAAGTCCTTTCCTCGCTGCGTCTACGTGCGTAGCCATCTGATTTTCAAATCTCGTCGCACACATCGCACAGTGGCAGGCTCTGTGATTGACCAGTCCCAATTAGTCCACTCTCGGTCGAGACACCCCGAAAGTAGTTCCCTGCATAAATGACGTCCAGGCCTGGCCGGCAGGAGGGCTTAGGCGGGACGAGCAGTCATTATGCTGCTAAAGCGTAATTATCGTTTGCGTTTATTTTAAGTTCCCCAGTTTTTACGTGACCCAGAGTAACACGACACGCAGCCTCAAGTGCCAAACCCACGTCGAAACCATTACGCCCCCGTGGTTGTTTTATAGTCCTGAGACTTTCTATCGCAAACTTTTTTCACCATTAATCAATATTAAGTTGTTATATATATAATAAAACTTTTTAAACTTAAAAGCAATATTATCTCATTGGAATTGTATCTAGTATCTACCAGATAACTCTCTTTCAATACGTCTATTAGCATCTTTCTTAGCTAAGTCTTGACGTTTATCATATAATTTTTTACCTTTTGCTAAAGCAAGTTCAACTTTAACTTTACCATTCTTAAGATAAACACTTAAAGGAATTAAAGCATACCCTTTTATAGTTGTAGCCCCTATAAGCTTTCTTATTTCATGTTTATGAAGTAATAATTTTCTTACTCTAAGAGGATCAACATTAAATATGTTTCCTTGTTCGTATGGACTTATATGAACTTGTTTTAAAAACACCTCTGAATTATCAACAGAAGCATATCCTTCAGCTAAGTTAAGTTTACCTTGTCTAATAGACTTAACTTCAGTACCCTTTAATTCGATACCACATTCATAAGTTTCTTCTATAAAATACTCATGTCTTGCTTTTCTATTAGTAGCTAAAACCTTAACACCTGCCATACAAATCACCTCTTATCCTTATCCTTCATTAATTACCTTAAAATATACCATATATAACCATACTAGTCAATACTCACAAATATTGAGTTAACTTAAAACTTGATGCACTAGTATTATATGTAATAAGTATGCTATATATTACACATAGTATATAAAATCAATAACATTTCACTCCCAAAATTTCCAATGTTAGTCCATCCTTATATACAACTTATACCCAATTATGCTATTCTTTTACCAAAATGTTAAAAAGAGGTTAAAAAATTATGGTTTCAAAACTATGTGCTTTACTGCTTATTCTTTATTGTACAAAGAATCTATATGATTTAGCTACAATGAATACATTCCAAATAGAAAAAGACATAATAGAAAAATTAAAATATGAGGATTTAGCTAAAAAAGCGGCTAAATGCTACAAATCCTTATTTGTATTAGAAGATATATCATATCTAGGAATAACAATACTATCATTAAGAGATAGTAAGTTTTTTATATTAATATTTTTCATTACTTTTTTTGTATTTGCAGGACTTAAAATAATAGCAGCTAAGGTATTTGAAACAATCTCAAAGAAAGTAGGTGAATCAAATTAGCGTATTACCACGGATACTATTTTTAATAATCATACTTAAAAATTTAAATGATACATTTAAATCAATTAAAAATAACTTTTCGAAAGAAATTAGAAGTACATCAAATTTCCCAGAAATTCTATATAGAAAAGTACTAAACGTAACAGACTTCGTAGACTTATTATTCTACATATTATTAAGTATCATCTTAATAGTAAACAAACACTTGGATATATACTATTACTTAATACCGGCGTATATAATCCTAAGAGTATCACTAACGTACATAACACTATGTGCAAAAAAATCATCACAATCATAAAATGAGAGTTGATATATTTGCTGATGAAACACTTAAAGGCCGATATCTTTAGGCCTTTGTGTGAAAGAAGCAATTATATTAACCCTCTTTTTTCATACAACAGAGAGAGTTTGGATTTGTTATTTCTGAAATACTTAAAGACCGCGCACTTTAGGTCTTTGTATGAAAGAAATAATAATTCAAACTCTCTAATCTTTTCCATGACAAAACAAAAGGAGAGGTTGGAATTGTTGGTTACGAAACACTTAAAGACCGCGATCTTCAGGTCTTTGTGTGAAGTAAACAATAATCTAAACTCTCCCACTTCAATTACTCTTGCTCTATTTTTTCTAGAAGTTTAAAGTCTATCTCTTTAAAATCTACATTAACTTTTTCAACTCTAATTTTAACAACATCACCGATTCTATACATTTTCTTAGTTCTCTCACCTAAAATAGTGAAAGTATTCTCATCAAATATATAATAATCATCTCCCATGTCTGCAAGTCTAACTAAACCTTCAACAGTATTATCTAACTCGATAAACATACCAAAAGAAGTTACACTTGAAACAATACCTACAAACTCTTCTCCAACTCTATCTTCCATATATCTAGCTTTATAAATATCTTTAACATCTCTTTCAGCAAGTTCTGCTTCTCTTTCTCTTTCTGATGATTGAGTAGAAGCATAATCAACTATTTGAGCTAATTGATCTTGTCTCTTTTGACTTATCTTGCCGTTTAAGAACTCTTTTATAATTCTATGAATTTGTAAATCTGGATATCTTCTTATAGGTGAAGTAAAGTGAGAATAATATTGAGCAGCTAATCCAAAGTGACCTACACACTCAGGTGAATATCTAGCTTGTTTTAAAGAACGTAACATGATAGTACTTATAGCTTTTTCTTCTGTCTTACCATGTATTTGCTCTATTATACCTTGTAATGCTTTAGGATGAACACTTTCTAAGTCTCCTTTAATAACATATCCAAAAGTAGATATAAACTTATTTAAAGTTTCTATCTTCTCATGTGCAGGAGTCTCATGAACTCTATAAACAAAAGGCATATTTAACCAGAAGAAATGTTCTGCTACAGTTTCATTTGTTATTAACATGAACTCTTCTATTATTCTGTTAGATATTCTTCTTTCATATTGTATTATATCAACAACATCGCCATCATTATTTAATATTATCTTAGCTTCAGGGAAATCAAAATCTATAGCCCCACGCTTTTCTCTTCTCTTCATTAATATTCTAGCTAGTTTTTCAGCAGTGAAGAAATCATCAGATACCTTAGCAAATGTGTTTTTAAGTTTCTCATCATCTTTTTCAAGAATATCTGATACTTCTGTATAAGTCATTCTAGCTTTTGAATTTATTATAGTTTCTTTTATATCATGCTTAACTACTTCACCTTTATGGTCTATTTCCATAAATACTGATAATGTAAGCTTATCTTCAAACGGATTTAAACTACATACTCCATTAGATAAAGTTTTAGGTAACATAGGTATTACTTTATCAACTAAATAAACAGAAGTTGCTCTTTTTAAAGCTTCTTTATCTAACTTACTCTTCTCTTTTACATAGTGAGTAACGTCAGCTATATGAACTCCTAATTTATAGTTTCCATTATCTAATACTTCTATAGACACAGCGTCATCTAAGTCTTTAGCATCTTCACCATCTATAGTGAATATATTAAGATCTCTTAAATCTAATCTTCTATCTATTTCTTCTTGTGGTATTTCGATAGCTACTTTTTCAGCTTCATCTAATACCTTTTTAGGGAATTCTTCAGGAAGACCATGTTCTCTTATTACAGATGCAATCTCAACATATCTGTCCCCTTTTTGCCCTAGTATTTCTATTATTTTACCTTCTGGTTTTCTATCTTCTGTTGGCCATTGAGTTATTCTACAAACTACTTTGTCATTTCCTCTAGCTCCATTGAAAAACTTCTTAGGTATAAATATATCTTTATTAAACTTCTTATTGTCTGGTAAGACAAATCCAAAGTTTTTGCTTTCTTGGAAAGTTCCTACAACATCAGTTATAGCTCTTTCTACAACTTTTATAATTCTACCTTCTGCTCTTTTTTCATCAGTTGCTGGAGTTGTGATCTCAGCTATAACTCTATCATTATGCATTGCTCCATTAAGACTATCAGCAGGTATAAATAGATCTTGTGTATACTCTTCATCAGATTCTACAAATCCAAATCCTTTTTTATGAGATACTAGCTTACCTACAAAAAGTCCCATTTGATTTGGAGATGTATATTTCCCTTTTTTAGTAAGTATTAAATACCCAGATTCTACTAATTCATCTAAAAAGTTATAGAACATAGGCATTTCTGTATGATGTATATCAAATATCATTGCTAATTCTTCTTTTTTTAGAGGATTGTATGCTGCTTCTGATATAAGTCCCAACAATTTTTGTTTTAATTCTTCACCCATTGTTTTCCTCCTATTAATTTAGTTATTACTTTATACTATGCTTTCACTAAATATTTTTCCCATTTTATTTATATAAATTACAATAAGATTAATTATCCATAAATTATATCATTAAATGGTTTTAATGGTAAATTATGTTTTATATGATAATAAAAAACAATTACGTTAATCGTAATTGTCATCTTATGTTTAAAATAAATTCAATTTTATTATTTAACTAAAAGTATTGCCATAGCATTTAAGAAAAATAATACTGCACTTATTTTAGTTACTCTTGCTAAAAATGCTTCTTTCCCTTTTGGTTTAAAGTAACTTTGAGTTCCCTCTCCACCAAATTCAGTAGGTACAGCACTCTTAGTATCTTGTGGTAATATACTTACTACTAAAATTATAGATATTACTACCTGTACTCCCATTAATACATTAAACATAGTTATCCTCCTACATTTATAATCACTAATATAACATAATTTTAGTGTAGCATAATAATATACTACATTCAAGTTATAAAGTCAATCTTGTTGTATTATTACCCAATCTTAACCACAATAATCCCCCCACAAAACTTTCTTTTTTCCTCTCACAAAGTCCGAAGGGTGAATATCTTAGTTTTAGCGACTTTTAAAGCTTCTTTCTAGCTTTAGGAGCAAAACTAAGATATTCACCCGAGGACTACCTATCTATTGAGTGAACTTTTATCATATTCGTAGTACCTGATATACCAGTTGGCACACCTGCACTTATAACAACTAAATCACCTTGATTTAAATAATTTAACTCTGTAACAGCTTTTATAGAATTATCTATCATATCATCTGTATTTACTACATTAGAAGTCTTTGTGGGATACACTCCCCAAGTTAAAGCTAACCTTCTCATAACACCTTCATCTTCTGTAGTTGCAATTATTGGACACTGTGGTCTAAACTTAGAAACCATTCTTGCTGTATGCCCACTTGATGTAAATGTTATTATTGATGCTGCATTTAAATCTATTGCAGTTGTACATGTAGCATGACTTATAGCATTTGTTACATTAACGTCTTTTAACTTTTTCTTTTTAAGTAACTCATTATAATTTAAAGTTTCTTCTGTTCTCTTAGCTATAGTAGCCATAGTTCTTACAGCTTCAACTGGATACTTACCTGCTGCAGTTTCTCCTGATAACATTATCGCATCTGTACCGTCATATATTGCATTTGCAACATCTGTCACTTCAGCTCTAGTTGGTCTAGGGTTTCTAATCATAGAATCTAACATTTGAGTTGCTGTTATTACAGGCTTTCCTAACTCATTACATTTTCTTATCATCATCTTTTGAGCTATTGGTATTTCTTCTGTAGGAATTTCAACTCCTAAATCTCCTCTTGCTACCATTATCCCATCAGAAACTTTTATTATATCATCTATATTATCTATACCTTCTTGATTTTCTATCTTAGATATTATTTGTATATGCATTGCATTATTATTTTCTAAAACTTCTCTTATAGCTAAAACATCAGATGCTTTTCTAACAAAAGATGCTGCTATATAATCAATACCTTGTCCTATACCAAACTCTATATCACTTATATCTTTTTGAGTAAGTGCTGGTAAATTTATTTTTACCCCTGGTACGTTAACACCTTTGTGATTTTTAACTATTCCTGAATTTTCTACTATACAAATTATATCTTCACCTTGAACTTCTTCAACTCTTAATCCTACTAATCCATCATCTATTAATATAGTATCTCCAGGTACTACATCTTCTGCTAATCCTTTATAACTTACTGTACATTTATTTTTATCACCCATAACATCTTTCATTGTTATAGTGAACTTTTGACCTTCTTCTAATAATACTTCAGGTGCATCAAAGTTTCCTGTTCTTATCTCTGGACCTTTTGTATCTAATAATATAGCTATTGGTTCATTTAAATCTTCTCTAACTTTTTTAACTATATCCATTCTTTGTTTATGTTCTTCATGTGATCCATGAGAGAAGTTAAATCTACATACATTCAATCCATTTTCTACAAGCTCTTTTAATATTTCTTCTTTATCTGATGCTGGTCCTAGTGTACATACTATCTTAGTTCTTTTTCTATTGCTTATCATAGTTGCCTCCTAAAGTATTATTCCCCACATTATAGTTGAAATTATTGTCATTGAAAGTCCTATTAAAGACTCATATGGTATTAACATTAAACGCTCGCCTATACTCATATTAGTAGCTCCTGCTGTTGCATGGAAGAATGATCCATGTGGTAAATGATCAAGTACTGTTGCTCCTGTGTGTACCATTGCTCCACCTGCTAATGGTGATACTCCAGATGCTATTATAGCTGGTGCAAATGTTGCTGATGCTATTGTTGCTCCTGCTGTTGTAGATGCAGTAGCTGCTGACATTAATACTCCTGATATTGGTGCTAGCAAGAATGCTGGCATATGAACTGCGCTTAATACCGCTATTGTTGTTTGTTGTAATGTTGATGCTTTTATTATTCCTGCTACTGTTCCAGTTCCTATTAATAATATTGCAACTGGCATCATCTTTGATAAACCAAATGTTACGTATTCATTAATATTTTTTATTTTTCCCATAGCCAATGCTCCAACTATACCTCCTACTGGAAGTGCTATAAGTGGATCTATTGCTATTCCTGCTATAGGTCTTAATGCTAATAACATTATAGCTACCACAGGTCCTACTATTGCTGATATAAATGATGGTAATTCTACCTTTTCACTTTCATTTTCTATCTCATCTTCTATTTCTTGTAATTTTTTAGATTTTATTTTTTTACCTAGCATATTTGCTAATATAACTGTTACTATAAGTCCTACTATTGCTGGTATTATATTTGCTGCCATTAACGATGATAAATCTACCCCAAAGTTTTCTGCTGCTGATATAGTGTTTGGATTTGGAGATATTACATTTCCTGCTTTTCCTCCACCTATCATAGCTAAAAGTATAACCATTGGTGCATATCCTATTTTCTTAGCTATTGCTAATGCTATTGGAGCTACTGTTATAACTGCTACATCTACGAATACTCCAACTGATGTTAATATCATAGTTGATAATGCTAATGCGAATAATGCTCTTTTTTCACCTAGTGTTTTTATAATTTGATCTGCAATTTTAGCTGCTGCACCTGTTTTTATTAATACTCCGGCTAAAACCCCAGATGTTACTATACGAAGGATTGCCGGCATTATGTCTTTTGCTCCAGTCATCATTACATCTACTGTACCTGTAAGACCTGCGCCACCTACTAATCCACCTACTACCGCTCCTAGTATTAAACTGTAAGCCGGATGAAATTTCTTTATTATAAGTATTATCGATAATAAAAGTCCTAGTATTGATCCTAGTGTTGTTATTTGTACTTCCATCTTCGTCCACCGCCTTATTTTTTAGTTTTGATTAGTTCTTTACTGCTTCTATAAGGTTAAATATCTGTATTGTTGTTTCAATCATGTTTTGAGTTGCATTTTCTTTTTTCATTGCTTCATCTATTGTCATAGCCTTGTTTACTATAGAGAAATAAGCATCTATACCTTCTTCATTACATTTAACTGCATCTGGTGTTGTGCATCCTGCTATTGCTATTACTTTTGCTCCATGTTTTTTAGCCAACTTAGCTACTCCTATTGGTGCCTTTCCCATAGCAGTTTGATTGTCTAGTCTTCCTTCTCCTGTTATAACAATATCTGCATCCTTTAATACTTCTTCTAACTTTATTTCATCTAAAATTATCTTTATTCCTGACTCTAATTTAGAATTTAAAAATCCTAAGAATCCAAATCCTAATCCTCCAGCTGCTCCTGCACCTTCTATATGAGCTATATCTTTTCCTAAATCTTTTTTCACAACTTCTGCAAAGTTTTTAAGTCCTTTATCTAATTCCTTTACTATCTCTTTAGTTGCTCCTTTTTGAGGTCCATATATATAAGCTGCTCCATTTTCGCCATATAAAGGATTGTTTACATCACATGCTATCTTGAAATTACACTCATCTAATTCTTTTAATTTGTTATCTGTTTTTATTCTTTTTATTTGATTTAAAACTTTTCCACCTAGTCCCACTAAGTTATCGTTTTCATCATAAAACTCAAATCCTAATGCTTGAAGCATTCCTACACCACAATCATTTGTAGCACTTCCACCTATTCCAACTATGAAGTTTCTACATCCTTTTTCTATTGCTTCTTTTATTATTTCTCCAACTCCATAAGTTGTTGTATTTAAAGGATTTTTAAGTTCTGCTGGAACTAATGGTAATCCTGACGCTTGAGCCATTTCTATTATTGCTGTATTTGTTTCTTTTAATATTCCATAAGTTGCATTTACTTTTTCATTTATAGGACCTGTTACACTTATTACTTTTTCTTCTCCGTTCATACCTTGTACTAAGGCTTCTACAGTTCCTTCCCCTCCATCTGCAAGGGGCATTATAACTACATCTGATTTATTATCAACACTTAATATTCCTTTTTTAATTGCATTTGCTGCTTCTATCGAAGTTAAACTTCCTTTTAAAGAATCTATCGAAATTACTATTTTCATTTTTGTCGCCTCCCTTTGATATTTTCATTATAACAAATTCGCTTTTCTAACCGAATGTTACGTATACTAAATAATGCAACTTTATTTAATTTTATTTTGGTACTTGTACCATTGAAAAGCTATTCCATTAATGCTTTGAGCACAAAAAGTACCATATCAAAAATTGTTTTATTTTGATATGGTACTTTTTATTTTAATTAAATTTTGATAATCGTATAGCTATTGCTATATATAAAACTACAGATTCTTTAAAACATCTAGGATTTAATCCACTTCTTTGATAAATTCTCTCTAATCTATACTGTAAAGTATTTTTATGAATATATAACTCTTCAGATGTTGCTTTTAATGACATATCGTTTTTATAATAAATTTCTAATAATTTTATATCTTCATCATCTAACTCCTTTAAAACTTTTTCTAGATATTGATTTTTAATTTCTACATCTAGATTTTCTAATATTAACTCTAAATCTAAATCATCTATATAAGTTAATATCTTATTATTTTTTTTAGAATACTGAAGTGCTATTCTAGCTTCTTGATATGATTTATGAGTATCATATAAATCTTTTAATCTTCCTACTCCACCGTTTAGCTTATCTTTATATTTATTTAATATATCCATATAAACAAGTTTAAGTTTTTCATACTTTTGCTCATTTACTAAAGCTATACATTCATTAGGATAAACATATATCTTAAAGATATTACCTATAGAATCAAACACCTTGCTTATATCTTCTTCTATAATTTCTACTTCTCTATCATTATGATTCTTCTTGATTTTCATAAGTACAACAGCAAACTTTTGATTTACGCCTATCCCAAATTGCTCTAAAATACTTTCAATCTCATTTTTATCTTCTATACTATCATATATAAGAGACTTAACTACATAATTTATTCGTTGTTTATCTGCTTCATATTTATAATTTAGCTCTTGCTCTTTTATAAATATTTCCGTTATCTTCGTTACTAAAAAACCATATTTACTTACTTCACTTGGTTCTCCAGTTATTCCAATAGCCCCTATTGCATCTTTATTAATTTTTATAGGGTAATTTATTCCTTTTTTACTACCTTCATACTCAGAATTATCTTCAACAGTTATATTACTAAGAGTCTTCACAGCCTTATATCCAGCCTGATGAAATGTATTCAACCTATTCTTATCAGTACTCCCAATTATAACTCCATTTTTATCAATGAAATTTATATCCTTATCTACAACTTCCTTAACTGCATTCACTATCTCTTGAGCTAAATTCTTACTAATTTTATTTATAGCCATAACATAACCTTCTTCACAAATACTTTAATATAAATCATATTCATATATAATCTTTCCCGAACCTCAAATAAACTTTCATTTTTTATAACAAAGCGTCCGCAATGTGAATCTGTTAGTTTCAACGCTCTTTAAAGCACCTTTTCAGTTTTTAAGTTTTTTCCAAAATGTCCGCAGGGTGAATATATTAGTTTCAGCGCCCTTTAAAGTATCTTTTCAGCTTTGGAAGCGAAACTTTCCTTCATCTCACAAAGCGTCCGAAGGGTTAATATGTTAGTTTCAGCGTCCTTTAAAGCTTCTTTTCAACTTTGGAAGCGAAACTCTGTTTTATAACCAAACGTCCGCAGGGTGAATATATTAGTTTCAGCGCCCTTTAAAGCTTCTTTTCAGCTTTGGAAGCGAAACTAATATATTCACCCGAGGACCCTCTAAAAGGTTATAAAACTGAAAAGAGCCTTAGTAAACTAAGACTCTTTTTTAGCATTTATCTATATAATTTGAGGTTATTTCTTTAAGTTATAGAATGAGTTTAATCCGCAGTATCTAGCAGACTCCCCTACCATCTCTTCTATTCTTAATAATTGGTTGTACTTAGCAACTCTATCAGTTCTTGATGGAGCACCAGTTTTTATTTGACCAGCATTTACAGCTACTGCTAAGTCAGCTATAGTAGTATCTTCAGTTTCTCCAGATCTATGAGATATAACTGCAGTGTATCCAGCTCTCTTAGCCATTTCTATAGCATCTAAAGTCTCAGTTAAAGTCCCTATTTGGTTAACTTTTACTAATATAGAGTTTGCTACACCAGCTTCTATTCCTCTTTCTAATCTTTCAGTATTAGTAACAAATAAGTCGTCTCCAACTAATTGTAATTTGTTTCCTAATCTGTCAGTTAATACTTTCCATCCATCCCAATCTTCTTCGTCTAATCCATCTTCTATAGTTATTATAGGGAAGTTGTTAGCCCAATCTTCATATAAATCAACCATTTCAGCAGAAGTTAATTCTTTTCCTTCTCCAGCTAAAACGTATTTTTTAGTTTCTTTGTTGTACATTTCTGTAGCAGCAACGTCAAGTCCTAACATAACGTCTTTTCCTGGCTCGTATCCAGCTTTTGATATAGCTTCAACTATTAATTCTAAAGCAGCTCTGTTTGAATCTAAGTTTGGAGCGAATCCACCCTCGTCACCAACACCACAAGCTAATCCATTTTCACCTAAAACTTTCTTTAATGAATGGAATACTTCTGCTCCCATTCTTAATCCTTCTCTGAAAGATTTAGCACCTACTGGTAATATCATGAACTCTTGAACGTCTACGTTATTATCAGCATGCTCTCCACCGTTTAGTATGTTCATCATTGGAACTGGTAATTGCTTAGCATTTACTCCACCTATGTATTGGAATAATGGTAAACCAACTTCTTCAGCAGCAGCTCTAGCTACAGCCATAGAAACACCTAATATAGCATTTGCTCCTAATTTACCTTTGTTTGGAGTTCCATCTAATTCTATTAATAATCCATCTATTCCAGGTTGGTCTGTTGCATCCATACCTTCTAATTCAGGTGCTATTATTTCGTTAACGTTGTCAACAGCTTTCTCAACACCTTTTCCTAAGTATCTTCCTTTATCTCCATCTCTTAACTCAACTGCTTCGAAAGCTCCTGTTGATGCTCCTGATGGAACTATAGCTCTACCAGTTACTCCACTTTCTAATACTACTTCAACCTCTACAGTTGGGTTTCCTCTTGAATCTAATACTTCTCTAGCGTATACTAAATCGATTAATGACATAATTATGTCTCCTTTCAAGTTTATATATTAAAGTTTTAAATATATATCTATATTATATTATAAATATTGGTAATTAATAGTATTTAATGTAACCTTTTGTAAAATTACTTACTTTTGTATTAATGAATCTCCAGTCATTTCTTCTGGTTTTTGTAAATTCATTATGCCAAGTACAGTTGGTGCTATATCAGATAATCTTCCACCTTCTCTAAGTTTAGAAGACTTGTATTCATCACCAACAACCATAAATGGTACTGGGTTAGTTGAGTGCGCAGTTATAGTTGTTTTAGTTTCTGGATCTTGCATTAATTCTGCATTACCATGGTCAGCTGTTATTAAAGCTACTCCACCTTTTTCTAAAACTTTATTTGTAACTTGTCCAACACATTTATCAACTTCCTCTACAGCCTTAACTGCTGCTTCTATAACCCCAGTATGTCCAACCATATCTGGGTTAGCATAGTTTAATACTATAAAGTCATATTTATCTTCATCTATAGCTTTTAACATTTTTTCTGTTAATTCATCAGCACTCATTTCAGGTTGTAAATCATATGTTGCAACCTTTGGAGATGGTACTAATAATCTATCTTCACCTTTGTTTGGTTCTTCAACTCCACCATTAAAGAAGAAAGTAACATGAGCATATTTTTCTGTTTCAGCAGCTCTTAATTGAGTCTTACCGTTTTTAGCTAAATATTCTCCTAATGTATTTTCTAAGCTTTGTGGTTTGAATGCTACGTGTACATTTTTTATAGTTATGTCATATGTAGTTAAACAAACAAAGTAAGTTTTCATACATGGTCTTTCAAATCCAACAAATTCATAGCAAACTAATGCTCTTGTTATTTGTCTTGCTCTATCTGGTCTAAAGTTACCAAATATTATAGAGTCATTTTCTTTTATAATACCTACTGGGTTTCCGTCTTCAACTATTACAGTTGGTAGTACGAATTCATCAGTCTTATTTTCTTTATAAGCTTTTTCTACAGCTTCTTTTGCAGAATTAGCAGTTTCGCCTTTTCCATCAACCATAGCTTCATAAGCTAGTTGTATTCTTTCCCATCTTTTATCTCTATCCATAGCATAGTATCTCCCAGATACTGATGCAAATTTCCCCACTCCTACTTCTTGCATGTATTTTTCAACATCTTCGATGAATGTTAAAGCACTCTTTGGATCAGTGTCTCTACCATCTGTGAATGCATGAACATATACATTTTCAACACCATTTTCTTTAGCCATTTTTATTAAAGCTTTTAAATGGTCTATATGTGAATGAACTCCTCCATTAGATACTAATCCCATTAAATGAAGTGAATGTTCTTTCCCATTTTTCATTGCTTCTAATAAGACATCATTTTTGAAAAGTTCTCCATCTTCTATTGCCTTACTAACTCTAGTTAAATCTTGATATACTATTCTTCCTGCTCCGATGTTTGTGTGCCCAACTTCTGAGTTACCCATTTGTCCATCTGGAAGACCAACATCAAGACCACTAGCTTGTATTAAAGTATGAGGGTAGTTTTCATGTAATTTGTCTAAGTTAGGAGTTTTTGCACTTGTTACTGCATTTCCTATCTTTACTTCACTACATCCAAAACCGTCCATTATTATTAATGCTACTGGTTTTTTCATGTCTTTTTTCACTCCTTAGAAATTAACAAGTTCTGTGAAGTCAGCTGGTTGTAGACTAGCTCCACCAACTAAAGCTCCATCTATATCAGTTTGGTTCATTATTTCTGATACATTAGAAGGTTTTACACTTCCTCCGTATTGTATTCTTACTTCTTCTGATATTTCTTCTCCGTATAATCCTTTAACTACTTCTCTAACATATGCTATTACATCGTTAGCTTGCTCAGCAGTTGCAGTTTTTCCAGTTCCTATAGCCCATATTGGCTCGTAAGCTATAACAACTTTTTTCATATCTTCTGCAGTTACATTTTCTAAAGCTTTTTCAGTTTGAACTTTGCAAACATCTTTAGTTTTATCTGCTTCTCTTTCTTCTAAAGTTTCACCTATACATAATATTGGATCTATTCCAGCTTCTAAAGCTTTTAATACTTTCTTATTTACTGTTTCATTAGTTTCATTGAAGTATTGTCTTCTTTCAGAATGTCCTAATACTACATAATCTATATCTAATTCTTTTAACATAGGTGCAGATATTTCTCCTGTAAATGCTCCATTATCTGCATAGTGCATATTTTGAGCACCTATTTTTATAGGAGTTCCTTTTGTAGCTTCCTTTAAATCTTTTAATAAAGTGAAAGGAGCACATATAACTGCCTCTACATCTGTATTATTTACTTTTCCTTTTATCTCATTAACAAACTCTACAGCTTCTGCTATAGTTTTGTGCATTTTCCAGTTTCCTGCTATTATAGGTTTTCTCATTTTTACTTCCTCCATTACTATAAATTGAATATAGTACTTTTTTGCTTACAGTAGATAAAGTCAAATTTATCTACTGTAAGCTATATATAATTATTGATAAAATTTAAGGCTTATTTATTGTCTAATGCTGATATACCTGGTAAGTCTTTACCTTCTAAGAATTCTAGAGAAGCTCCTCCACCTGTAGAAACGTGAGTCATCTTATCTCCAAATCCTAATTGGTTAACAGCTGCTGCAGAGTCTCCTCCACCTATTACTGTTGTAGCATTTTCTAAAGCTGCCATAGTTTTAGCAACAGCTAATGTTCCTTTTGCAAAGTTTTCGAATTCGAAAACTCCCATAGGTCCATTCCATACTATTGTTTTAGAATCATTTACTGTATTTACATATTCTTCTATAGTTTTTGGTCCTATATCTAGTCCCATGAATCCTTCTGGTATGTTTGCATCTTCAGTTATAACTGGAGCGACATCTGCAAATTTATCAGCAACAGCATTATCTACTGGCAATAATAATTTAACACCTTTAGCTTTTGCTTTTTCCATCATTTCTTTAGCGTATTCTACCTTGTCTTCTTCAACTAATGAAGTTCCTATTTGGTATCCTTGAGCTTTTAAGAATGTGTAAGCCATTCCTCCACCTATTATTAGGTTGTCTACTTTTTCTAATA
>NZ_JBOGBV010000023.1:0-28874 GCF_051656405.1 Paraclostridium sp. | reverse complement strand
ATATCATTTTAAGGAAGGGAATTTAACGATGATAAATGAAGAAAGATTGCCTCATGTTATATTTAGGGTAGCTGATAATTTATATGCAATTGATAGTAGCGTTACAATTGCATTAACTGAGTTTCCTGATAATATAACTTCAATACAAAAGAGTGAGAAATGTGAACTAGGGGTTATGCAATTAAGAAATCAAATAGTACCAGTTATGAGTATGAGAAACTTATTTGGATGTAAATCATCTGAAGAAGAATATGAAGATTTTAAATCTATGATAGATATTAGAAAAAATGATCATATTAAGTGGGTAAATGAATTGAAAAATTCAGTAAATGAAAATAGAGAATTTACTTTAACTACAGATCCACATCAATGTGCATTTGGTAAATGGTATGATAATTTTTCAACTGATATACAAAGTATAAATTTTCATATGAAAAAAATAGATTCACCACATACTTTACTTCATGAAATAGCTATCGAAGTTGAAAAATGTAAAAAAGAAAAAAATGAAGAGATTAGGGAAAAAAATTTGGTAGATTTGCTTAATAAAGCAGAAAAACAATATATGGAAAAAGTACTTGAATTATTAGATAAAACAAAAGATATTTTTAAAGATAATTATCATGATATGGTAATTGTAATTATGCAAAATAATAGATTTATAGGTCTTGCAGTAGATGAAATTTTAACTGTAGATAATTTTATAAAAAATGAAACTTCAGAAAGTAACTTTATCATTGATCAACCTAAATATATTTCTGCAATTGGAACAACTAAAGGTATCGATGAACATATATTTTTAATTAAAGAAGATAAATTATTTGAGTTATATAAATAGATAATAGATTACATGAAAAAAGGGTGTCGCAAATATTAATGCGACACCCTTTTTTACAGAGTGCTTTAAAAAGGTTATTATATTATGAAACTTTATAAGTCTGTTTAGAAAACTGAGATATAAAGTTTTTTGGCATTTTACTTAAGAAATAAACCACTAAAATACAAGATAAAGGTTTATCTACTATATTACTAATAATTCTTGGGATAAAAGCAGCTGTAAAAATTTCTTGTCCAGATTGAACTAAAAATCCAACCAATAAGTCTGCTCCACTTCCACTTAAACCTCCAAATAATAGTATTGAAATAGGTGTTCCTATTAAAGGACAAACTACAGCTAATAATAATCCTGTAAGTATAGACTCTTTGTAACCGAATGATTTTTTTCTAGCTATAAATCCAACTATAACACCTAGTGCTATATTAACTAAAGCAAATGGTATATTTGTAGGGTCTGATATTACACCAAGGACTAAATTTGTTCCTCCCCCTATAAGTGCTCCCCATAAAGGTCCAAGTACAACAGCCCCAAGTACTGTTCCAACGGTATCTAAAAATAGTAATGGAATGTTTAACATACCGACAAACATACCGAAAACTATATTTACTAATATACACATTGCGCTAAATGTTATTTTTTTTGTATTCATGATTACGATTTCCTCCGCAATTAAATTATTAGTACATAATTAATAATAATACAAAACTATCAATTTTTGAAATCGGAAATATTTATAAGTAAATTGTCTAAAATAGTAAAAATCTATAACACACCAATTATTTACTGTGATACTATGAAAATATTAATAAAATTAAGGAGATATATATGGAAAGAAAAAGGGAAATAGTAGCTGTTTGCCACTGTATATTAAATTGTAACTCTAAAGTGGAAGGACTATCTAATGATAAAGGGTCACATAATGTTTCTTTACAAATTTTAAGTAGTGGGTATGGAATAATTCAATTACCTTGCCCAGAGATGGTTATGTATGGGATTAAAAGATGGGGACATGTAAAAGAACAATTTGATAATTTGTTTTATAAAGATCAATGTAAAATCATGCTACATCCCTATATAAAGCAATTTGAAAATTATATTAAGAATAATTACAAAATTAAAGCTATAATAGCTATAGATGGAAGTCCTAGTTGCGGATATAGTAAAACTTGTAGTTCTGATAACTGGTTTGGAGAGTTAAGTGGATGTAATAATTTATCCGAAAAATTAAATGATATAAAGATGGTAGATGGAAAAGGAATATTTATTGAAGAACTAGAAAAATTATTAAAGAAAAATAATTTAGAAATACCAATTGTAGGTCTAGATGAAAGTATTGGATTAGATATAAGTACAATTTGAATTGATATTAATTATAATGAAAAGGTGAACTAAATTACTGCTGAATTAAGCATTAACATAGTTCACCAATATTAAAATAAATTTAAAATCTATAATATAAAGTCAGATATAACCTTAGCAACACCATGGTTATTATTAGTTTCAGTAACATGATTAGCAATTTCTTTTATACTATCTCTAGCATTGCCCATAGCAACTCCAAGACCTGCAAACTCTATCATATGTCTATCGTTTTCTTCATCTCCAACTGCTATAACTTCAGAAGGATCTATGCCTAACTTATCACATAAAGCTTGTAAGCCTGAACCTTTGTTAACTTTCTTATTTAAAAATTCTAAGAAAAATGGAGCTGAACGAACTATAGTGTATTTATCATGGAACTCTTGTGGAATTTTAGTTATGATATCTTCTATAATTTCAGGCTCATCAACTAGCATAACTTTACAGAATGTTAAATCTGAATTAATTTCATTTTCATCCATACAAATAACAGGAATGTTATTAAGTGTAGATTCATGAACACTGTATTTAGGAACTTCTGTATAAGGAACAACCAAAGAATCTGGAGTGTTTATATGAATTTTTATATCATGCTTTTTAGCTAATTCATTATATATATAATCAAAATCTTCATGACTCATTTCTATATTAGAAATAACATCTTGAGAAGTAATTTCTTGAACAAGTCCACCATTAAATGTAACAACATAATTTTCTTCGTCATTAAGCTTTAATTCTTTTAATAAAGTTTGAACCCCTGGAAGTGGTCTACCAGTTGATAATACAACTTTAACACCTTTTTGTTTTGCATTTTGTATTGCATCAAAAACCTCTTGTGTAACTTGTTTTTCACTATTTAGTAATGTACCGTCTATGTCTAATGCGATTAGTTTATACATAATTTCCTCCCAATAAATCAATTTAATTTGTTAAGTACAGTTTATAGTATAGTCAAAAATTTATCAATAGATTAGGGGTTAGTAAAATACAAAAATTAAATGAATAGTGGGTTAATTGACTTTAAATTATACGTATAGTAAAGTAAGTTTAAAGATATAAATTAGTAAAAATTTACATAAATTATAGCTTTTAACATAAGCTAAAACTACAAATAATATATAACGAGGTGATAAAATGAAATTTAAGGATTTTAAATACAAAAGACCTAATTATGAAAAAATAAAAGATGAATTTAAAAATCTAGTGAAAAACATAGAAACTAGCAAAAATTATGATGAACTTAGAAAAAATATAGATGAGATCAATACACTAAGAAATCATATAGATAGTATGGCAACATTAGTTTCTATAAGATACAGTATAAATACTGAAGATGAATTTTATGCAAAAGAAAAAGAATATTGGGATGAAAATGGACCTCATTATGAAGAGTTAAACTCACTATTTTATAAAGCACTTGTGGATTCAAAATTTAAAGACAAACTGACAAAAGATTTAGGAAAGCAATTCATGTCTATAGCTGACTATTCCTTACAGGCATTTTCTAAAGAAATAATAGCTGAGTTACAAGAAGAGAATAAATTAGCATCAGAATATACTAAACTCTTAGCATCTGCAAAAATTCCTTTTGATGGAGAAGAAAGAAACCTTTCAGGATTAGGGCCTTATATGACATCTCCATTTAGAGATGAAAGAGAAAAATCATCACAAGCATATTATGGATTCTTTGAAGCAAATGAGAAAAAATTTGATGACTTATTTGATAAACTAGTAAAAGTAAGAGATAAGATGGCTAAAAAACTAGGTTTTGAAAATTTCGTAGAACTTGGTTACATAAGAATGCTAAGAACTGATTATAATGCAGAAATGGTTGAAAACTTTAGAAAACAAGTTAATGAGTATATAGTTCCTGTTGCAAATAAATTATATAAAAGACAAAAGGAAAGATTAGGACTTCAACAATTTAGATACTTTGATGAAAACTTTGAGTTTAATAGTGGGAATGCAAAACCTAAAGGAGACTCTGACTTTATAATGAAAAATGGTATTTTAATGTATTCAGAGCTTTCTAAGGAAACTGATGAGTTCTTTAAATATATGATGGATCATGAGTTAATGGACTTAGAAACTAAAAAAGGAAAAGGTGCTGGCGGATATTGTACATATATACCAGAATATAAAGCGCCTTTCATATTCTCAAACTTTAACTCAACAGCAGATGATATAGATGTTTTAACTCACGAAGCTGGACATGCATTCCAAGTTTATATGTCAAGATGGATTGAAATTCCTGATATAAACTTCCCAACATATGAAAGCTGTGAAATACACTCTATGAGTATGGAATTTATAACTTGGCCTTGGATGGAACTTTTCTTTAAAGAAGATACTGATAAATATAAATTTGTTCATTTAGGTAGTGCTATCAAATTTATACCTTATGGAGTTTTAGTAGATGAGTTTCAACACATAATATATGAAAATCCAAATATGACAAAAGATGAAAGAAAATTAGTTTGGAGAGATTTAGAAAAAAAATATCAACCACACAAGGATTATGAAGGTAATGATTTCTTAGAAAGAGGTGGATGGTGGTTTAAGCAAGGCCACATATTTAAAAACCCATTCTATTATATAGATTATACATTAGCTCAAATTTGTGCACTTCAATTCTGGAAGAAGATGCAAGTTGATAGAGTTAAAGGATGGCAAGATTATCTAAATATTTGTAGAATAGGTGGAACTAAGTCTTTCTTAGATATTGTTAAATATGCCAATTTAAAATCTCCTTTTGAAAAAGGTTGTGTAAGTAGTGTTATTGAAAGTATAGATGAATATTTACAATCTATAAATGATAAGAATATGTAGGTTATGCAGCTAGGGTGGTAGTTATTATTTTCTCCATACAAAGTCTTTCAGACTTGAAGTATTACGAAAATAACAACTACCACCCTTCGCTATTTTAAAATTATAGTGGGATGGAGAAGATGTGAAATAAAATTCACATCTTTTTTGCGTTTAAGAAAAAATATTTCAAGAAAATAATGGGAAATTATAAAAGTAATTGACTATTATTCTCAATGTTGCTATAATGGGAACAAATAAAAGTGATAATTAATTTCAAATAGTAATTAAAAATAATTGGGAGGTTTATTCATGAAAAAACGAAAGTCATTAGTATTGCTTGCAGCAGTAGTAGCAACGTTAGGGCTAGTTACTGGATGTGCAGGTGGTAATTCATCAAATAAAGAAAGTAATGAAAAAAGAACGGTTCAATCAGTAAAAGGAGATGTTGAAATACCAGCAGATCCAAAACGAATAGTAGATATTTCGGGAAGCAGTGAAGAACTTTTAATTTTAGGACACACTCCAGTTGCTACAGCTAATGTAGACTCTTATGAAACTACTAAAGTACCTTCATACATAGAAGATAAATTAAAAGATACTAAAGTTGTAGGACATTCAATGATGGATACTATGGATGTTGAAGCAATTTTAGGAACAAATCCAGACTTAATAATAATGAGTCAAAGACAAGAAAAAATATATGATCAATTAAAAGAGATTGCTCCAGTAGTTATGATAAAAGACTACGCAAATGATTGGAGAAGTAAATTAATAGATGTTTCAAAGTTATTTAACCAAGAAGATAAAGCTAAAGAGTGGCTAAGCAATTATGATAAAAAAGCTGAAGGACTTGGAAAAGAAGTTGTAGCTAAAAATGGAGATCAAACATACTTAACAGTTTTAGCAACTCAAGGTCAATTTATGGTATTTAGTGATGCGGGTATAGGAACTATTGTAAATGATGACATGAAATTAGCTAGACCTGAAAATATGCCAAAGCAAGATGGTATAACATTACCAACGGTTAGTATGGAAGGTTTAACTGAAATAGATGCAGATCACATTATTGTTATAGCTACGGATTCTGATAAAAAAGATTTAGAAAATAGTTCAGTATGGTCACAAATTAGAGCTGTAAAAGATGGAAATGTAACAATCTTAGATGCTTCGCCATACTTTACTCAATCATATAACCCTATAGGTAGAGAGTTATTATTAGAATCAGTTAAAAATGAATTAATAAAGTAATTTAGTATAGCAGGTGTGTATAATGGATTTCATTTTCACACCTGTTTTTAATCATAGAAATATAGAAAGGTATGTTTAGACATGAAATTAAGTAAAAAGAGTTCGGCTTATTTATTAATTACAATTGGAATAGCAATTCTTTTTATTGGTATTTTTATATCGGTATCAATGGGACCTAAGGATATAAGCTTAAATACCATGATAAATAGTTTTATATCCAATTCAAGTGATGTAGATACAAAAATAATTAGAGATGTTAGAATGCCAAGAGCTATAGCGGCAGCGTTAGTTGGAGGGTTTTTAGCTGTATCGGGTGCTATAATGCAAGGTATTACGAGAAATCCTATAGCAGATCCATCTGTAATGGGTATAACACAAGGAGCTACATTTACTATAGCTATAGATTTAGTTTTACAAAAAGTAGTGCCAGGGTTTGCACCGGGAAGTTTTGGACTTATGATATTTTCTTTTTTAGGAGCTAGTATAAGTGGATTGTTAGTTTACTTTATAAGTTCTAGAACGAGAAAAAAAGTTGATCCAGTAAAATTAGCATTAGCAGGAACAGCATTAGGTACATTATTAGTGTCATTGGCTATGGCGTTTGCTATGTACTTTAACTTATCTCAACAATTAAGCTTTTGGATTTCTGGAGGATTAGTAAGTGCTAAATGGGAAGGTGTAAAGCTTTTATTAATTATCGGAGGGATAGGTTTTATAGTAGCTATGATAATGGCTCCGAGAATTACAATATTAAGCTTAGGTGAAGAAGTTGCTATAGGACTTGGACAAAAAACTAATTTAGTAAGATTTATATCGTTAGTAGTAGTAGTTTTAATGACAGGAGCAAGTGTGTCTGTTGCTGGAAATATTGTATTTATAGGTCTTGTAGTGCCTCAAATTGCAAAAGGAATAGTTGGAGCAGATTATAAATATATAATACCTAGTTCTTTAGTTTTAGGGTCTTTGTTATTAGTTTACAGTGATATCTTATCAAGAATGATAAATCCACCGTATGAAACACCAGTAGGTTCAATAACTGCACTTATAGGAGTACCGGTCTTTATATATCTTGTAAGAAAGGAAACTAGATAAAATGAAAACTAATAATAAAAAGTCTAAAATTATATTAATAGCATCGATTTTATTAGCACTTATATTTATTACTATGTTGATAAGTTTAAATATGGGATCGTTTAAAATAGCACCTATAGATGTATTAAAAACATTTATAGGACAAGGACAGAGAAATTATGAAATAGCAATCTTTAAATTAAGGCTACCTAGAATAGTTATTGCAATATTAGTAGGAAGTGCATTATCTACAGCAGGTGCTATACTTCAAGGAGTTACTAAAAATGATTTAGCAGATTCAGGAATATTAGGTATAAACTCGGGAGCTGCATTATTTGTTGTAGTATATATATATTTAATGAATGGAAATGTATATGATGGAGTAAGTAATTTAACTATATTTACAATGCCTATAGTTGCATTACTTGGGGCATTATTTGGAGCTTTCTTAATATATGTATTAGCATTTAAAAAGGGCATTAGCTCTCAAAGGTTACTTTTAATAGGAATAGGTATAAATATAGCATTTACATCTATAATGACAATTTTCCAATTGAAATTTACTACTCAAGAATTTAATAGAGTAATGGCATGGACATCAGGAAGTATATGGGGTAGTAACTGGAAGTATGTACTAGCAATACTACCTTTTATAATAGTATTTATGTTTCTTGCAATATATAAGTCAAGATACCTAGATGTATTAAATTTAGGAGATGAAATATCTACAGGGCTTGGTGTTAATGTAGAAAAGGAAAGAAAAAAGCTAATAACTTATGCAGTTATATTAGCAGGAGTTGCAACATCAGTAGCCGGAAGTATTTCATTTTTAGGATTAGTTTCACCTCACATTGCTAGAAAGCTTGTTGGGCCTAAACATAAAAGATTAATACCTATATCAGCATTAATAGGAATACTACTCATATTAGCATCTGATACTGTATCTAGAAATTTACTAGCACCAATAGAAATACCAGTAGGAATAGTTATATCTATAATAGGTGTACCTTACTTTATATATTTAATATTAGCAGATTAGAAAGAGGTGAAAATTATGAACTCAATAATAACTAAGGACTTAAACATATCTTATGGAAATATAGATATTGTAAAAAACTTAAATTTAAATATACCAAAAGGAAAAATAACTACAATAATAGGAGCTAACGGATGTGGTAAATCTACTATTTTAAAAACTATAGGAAGAATAATAAATCCAAAAAGCGGAAGTATTTATATAAATGGGAAAAATCTTCATGAGGAAAATCCAACAGATATTGCAAAAGAAATGGCAGTACTTCCACAAAATCCACAAGCTCCAAACGGACTTACTGTAGAAGAATTAATATCTTATGGTAGATTTCCTCATCAAAAGGGATTTGGAAAGATGAATAAAGAAGACAAGGATATTGTAAGCTGGGCTATGGAAGTTACAAAAATATCTGAATTTAGAGATAGGAATATTGATGATTTATCTGGTGGGCAAAGACAAAGGGCTTGGATAGCAATGGCTCTTGCACAAGAAACAGATATATTATTACTAGATGAACCTACAACATATTTAGATTTAGCTCATCAATTAGAAATTTTACAGTTATTAGATGAATTAAATAAAAATGAAAAACGAACTATTGTAATGGTTATTCATGAGTTAAATAATGCATCTAGATTTGCAGATCATATGATAGGAATTAAAAAAGGCAAAATTGTATGTGAAGGTGAAGCTCATGATGTTATGACAAAAGAAAATCTAAAAGAAATTTTTAATATTGATGCAGAAATTGTTGAAGATCCGCGAACAAAAAAACCTGTTTGTTTAACATATGATATGGTTAAAAAAAATTAAAAAATAAAGGCATAAAAAAGGAATACTTAAAAGAAATTAGAATAAATATAAATTGAAAGTTAGAAAATTAACTTAATAGATAAAATCTATGCAAAGAAGTTAATAAAAAGATTATAGCTATATCAACGGTTTGACAAAAAATGGACAATATCAACAAAAAAACATAAAAAAATATTTAAAAAAGTATTGTATATATTTACCAAGCTAGATATAATGTAATTAAGAAAAGCACCTAAGGGGCAAAGACAAAATTAAAAATTAAACCGTTTGAAGGTTAAATGAGACGGTCTCTAATTTGGGGAAATTAGAGATGACCGAAGGGACAAATTTAAATTCATCCCAAAAGGATTTAAATGAAATTCTCAGGTAAAAGGACTTTAACTGGACGGATCTCTGAAAGACATTTTGACAGGGAACTAAGTGGGGACTTAGTTTCCTGTTTTTTAGTTTAACAAAAGAAATTTTGAAAGTGAGTGTAGACAAATGTTAATAATCACTAACAATCCTATGATTCAGGAAAACGTTACTGACAAAGAAGTTATAATGTTAGACGCTGACTATATAGGAACATTAAAGGAATGTAGGGATTTAGTTCATAAGGGGTATGAATTATTATCACATCCGCTATATGGGAGCGTAAAACCCAATGAGACACCATATCGTACAGTCATAATTAAAAAGGGGAAATCTCTAGACACAAATTCATTAAACTTAATAGAAGAAGCCATAGAAACAGCAGAAAAATTTAAAAACAACAAGTTAACTCCTATGTGGACTGAAAAAGTTTTGGACGATTTCAGAGTAATTGATTTTGATATAATGAGAAATACAATCCAAAGAATACAATATGTATAAACTTTGGTGTATATATATTAATAAAAATAGGGGGTCGAGATAATGGAAAATTTATATGACATAGTCATAATAGGTTGTGGACCTGCAGGTCTTGCAGCTGGTCTTTACGGCGCAAGAGCTAAAATGAAGACTTTAATACTTGAAAAAGGAAAAACTGGTGGACAAATAGTTATAACTCATGAAGTTGCTAACTATCCAGGATCAGTTGAAAATGCTACTGGACCAAGCTTAATAGCTAGAATGGTAGAGCAATGTAAAGAATTCGGTGCTGAAATAGTTAGAGACTCTATAGTCGACACTGAATTAGATGGAAACATAAAAGTATTAAAAGGTGAAAAAGGTGAGTACAGAGCTAAAACTGTTATAATAGCTACTGGAGCTACTCCTAAAAAATTAGGATGCCCAGGAGAAAGAGAATTAACAGGTAAAGGAGTTTCTTACTGTGCTACATGTGACGCTGACTTCTTTGAAGATTTCGAAGTATTCGTAGTTGGAGGAGGAGATAGTGCTATAGAAGAAGCATTATACTTAACTAAGTTTGCTAGAAAAGTTACTATAGTTCATAGAAGACAAGGTTTAAGATGTGCTAAATCTATAGAAGATAAGGCAAGAGCTAATGAAAAAATAGAATTTTTATTAGATACAGTTATAGATGAAATAAAAGGTGATGGATTAGTTGAATCAGTAGTATTTAGAAATACTCAAACAGGTGAAACTAATGAATACTTCGCTGATGAAGAAGATGGAACTATGGGAATATTCATGTTCGTAGGATTTGATTCTCAAACAGAGTTATTCAAAGGTAAAGTGGATATGGATGAACGTGGATACATCAAAACAGATGATAACATGTTAACAAATATACCTGGTGTATTTGCTGCAGGAGATTGTAGAGTTAAATCATTAAGACAAGTTGTCACAGCAACTGCTGATGGAGCTATAGCTGCAGTAACAGCTGAAAAATATGTAGAAGCAAACTTCGAAGAAGAAGTTACTAATTGTTAATAAAAAAGTACGTTTAACAAGGTTATCGGGGGATGATGTTTATTAAATTAAACATTACTTAGTGAACGGTACTTAAATTAAAGTAGCTATTAATATATTAAAAATATATTAAAATATATAAAATCCAATAAGGGGGATACTGAAATGATATCATTAGAAAAAAATACATTCGATCCAGAAGTATTAGAAGCAGAAGGGATAGTATTAGTTGATTTCTGGAGTCAAGGTTGTGAGCCTTGTAAAGCATTACTTCCAGATATAGAAAAATTTGCAGAAATGTATGGGGAAAACATAAAGTTTTGTAAATTCGATATAACTAAAGCTAGAAGAGTTGCTATAAAAGAGAAGGTTTTAGGTCTTCCAACTATAGCTATATACAAAGATGGAGCTAAAATAGATGAAGTAACAAAAGATGATGCTACAGTTTCTAATATAGAAGCTATGATAAAGAAGCACTTATAAGAAATTAATGGGGATTCAATTCCCCGTTAAAATAAATTAAGTTCAAAAAATTAGGGGGTGCCAATATGCGTCTTGAGTTAGGGAAAATCTTTATAAAAGATGTACAATTTGGAGCAGTAACAGAAGTTAAAGATTCAGTATTATACATCAACAAAGAAGAGATGTTAAAAGAAATTGGTGGAGATGAACATATAAAATCAATAGATTTAGATATAGTTCGTCCAGGGGAAAGCGTTAGAATAATACCAGTTAAAGACGTTATAGAACCGAGAGTAAAAGTTGATGGTAATGGAGGAATATTCCCAGGAGTTATATCAAAGGTAGATACTGTAGGAGAAGGTAGAACTCATGCACTTAAAAATGTTGGAGTTGTAACAACTGGTAAAATAGTTGGTTTCCAAGAAGGTATAATAGATATGACTGGTCCTGGAGCTGAATATACACCATTCTCTAAGTTAAACAACGTTGTGGTTATAGCTGAACCAATAGATGGATTAAAGCAATACGACCACGAAAGAGCTGTTAGAATGATAGGATTCAAAGCTGCTACATACTTAGGAGAAGTTGCTAGAAACTTAACTCCAGATGAAGTTGTAGAGTATGAAACTAAACCATTATTAGAGTCAATAGCAGAGTATCCAGAACTTCCAAAAGTAGGATATGTATACATGCTTCAAACTCAAGGGTTATTACATGACACATATGTTTACGGAGTTGACGCTAAGCAAATAGTACCAACATTATTATACCCAACTGAATTAATGGACGGAGCTATAGTAAGTGGTAACTGTGTTTCTGCTTGTGATAAAAACCCAAGTTATGTACACATGAACAATTCAGTAGTTGAAGATTTATACCTACAACATGGAAAAGAAATAAACTTTGTAGGAGTTATTATAACTAATGAAAACGTATACCTAGCAGATAAAGAAAGATCTTCTAACTGGACTGCTAAATTATGTAAACAATTAGGCTTAGATGCTGTAATAGTATCTCAAGAAGGATTTGGTAACCCAGATACAGACCTTATAATGAACTGCAAGAAAATAGAAGGTCAAGGTGTTCAAACTGTTATAGTTACAGATGAGTATGCTGGTAGAGATGGAGCATCTCAATCATTAGCTGATGCTGATGCTAAAGCTAACGCTGTTGTAACTGGTGGTAATGCTAACCAAGTTGTTGTATTACCTAAGATGGACAGAGTTATAGGACACGTTGAAGTTGCCGATGTTATAGCTGGTGGAGCTGCTGGATCTTTAAGAGAAGATGGATCTATAGAAGCTGAGATACAAGTAATAACTGGAGCTACTAATGAAACAGGATTCGGATTCTTAACAGCTAAGGGGTATTAAGAAAAAATATTATGAATGGTCGCTTCGTGACATTTGATATTGTTTCCTTTACACAAAGTCCTGTGGACTTTAAGTGTTTCGTCAACAATATACAAATACCACTTCGCTACAATTGTCATAAAAATTATTTTCTATAATATAGCTGATAAGAATAAAATAAAAATGAGTGCAATGAGAATTTAAAAAGGTATTAAGATGACAATATTAAAATAAATGGGAAAAGGAGATATATTATGAGCTTATTAAGTAATAAAAAGATCATAATCATAGGTGACCGTGACGGAATTCCGGGACCTGCGATAGAAGAGTGTGTAAACACTGTAGAAAATACTGAAATAGTTTTTGCTTCAACAGAATGTTTTGTCTGAACTGCTGCTGGGGCTATGGACTTAGAAAACCAAAACAGAGTTAAAGATGCTACTGAAAAATTCGGTGCTGAAAATGTTGTGGTTTTACTAGGTGCTGCTGAAGCCGAAGCTGCAGGTCTTGCAGCTGAAACAGTAACTGCTGGAGATCCAACTTTCGCTGGACCACTTGCTGGTGTTGAGTTAGGATTATCTGTTTATCATGTTGTTGAACCAGAAATGAAAGAATTATTTGATGAGTCAGTTTACGAAGATCAAATAAGTATGATGGAAATGGTTCTTGAAGTTGATGAAATAGTTGAAGAAATGAACGATATAAGAGGTCAATTCTGCAAATATAATGCCTAATTAAATCAAAAGGGGTTGAGATAAAGATGGAAAAGATAAAAGTAGTTCACTACGTAAACCAATTCTTCGCAGGAATTGGAGGGGAAGAAAAAGCTGATACGAAACCACATATAGCTGAAAAATTACCTCCAATAAGTTTACAATTGAACAAGTTATTAGGGGATGAAATAGAAGTAGTTGGAACTGTAGTTTGCGGAGACAGTTATTTCGGAGAAAACATGGAGTCTGCTAGCCAAGAAGTATTAGAAATGGTTAAGAGCTTCGAACCACAATTATTTATAGCTGGACCAGCGTTCAATGCAGGAAGATACGGGGTTGCTGCAGGAGCAATAACTACATTCGTAAAAGACGAATTAGATATACCAGCTTTAACAGGAATGTATATTGAAAACCCAGGAGCAGATATGTTCAAAAAAGATGTATATATAATATCAACATCTGACTCTGCTGCTGGTATGAGAAAGGCTCTTCCAAAAATAGCTTCATTAGCTAAAAAATTAGTTAATAAAGAAGAAATAGGATCTCCAGCTGAAGAAAGTTATATAGAAAGAGGAATAAGAGTTAACTACTTCGCTAAAGAAAGAGGTTCTAAAAGAGCTGTAGATATGTTATTAAAGAAAATAAAAGGTGAAGATTTCGTAACTGAATATCCAATGCCGAACTTTGATAGAGTTGATCCACAACCAGCTGTAAAAGATTTATCTAAGGCTAAAATAGCTCTAGTTACTTCTGGTGGTATAGTTCCTAAAGGAAACCCAGATAGAATAGAATCTTCTTCTGCATCTAAATACGGTGAATACTCTATAGCAGGAGTTAACGATTTAACTGAAGAAACTTACGAAACTGCTCATGGTGGATTCGACCCAGTTTATTGTAACTTAGACTCAGATAGAGTTTTACCAGTAGATGTTTTAAGAGACTTAGAAAGAGAAGGAGCTATAGGTTCTTTACATGAGTTCTTCTATTCAACTACAGGTAACGGAACTGCTGTTGCAAGTTCTAAAAAGTTTGCTGCTGAATACGCTCAAAAGTTAATAGCTGCAGGCGTTGACGCTGTAATACTAACATCTACTTGAGGTACTTGTACTCGTTGCGGTGCAACGATGGTAAAAGAGATAGAAAGAGCTGGTCTTCCAGTTGTTCATATCTGTACAGTAGTACCTATATCTTTAACTGTTGGAGCTAACAGAATAGTTCCAGCTATAGCTATACCTCATCCTCTTGGAAATCCTAAGTTAGATCCAGCTGAGGAAAAAGCTTTAAGAAGAAAATTAGTTGAAAAATGCTTAGTTGCATTAGCTACTGAAGTTGATGGTCAAACAGTATTTGAAAAAGATATAACTTTAAAGGATATAATGGCTAACGCTTAGTATTGAATTAAATAAAGTTAAAATTAAATAGGTGGGTTATTTTGCCCACCTATTTTTTATAAAGTCATCCAGTCTTTTATCATAATAGAATTCAAGTAAAAATAATAACATATATACATTGGGGGTAAATATTATGACATTTCCAGTTTTAAAAGGTGCTAGTTATATTTTAGTTCACACACCAGATATGATAGTTAAAAATGGTACTACTTGTGCTGTTGAGAGAGAAACACATCCAGAATCAGAATTTTTAAAAGAAGTTACTAATCATATAAGAAGTTATGAAGAGGTAGTAAATTATATACCAAACCAAGTTTACATAGGAAACAACAGACCAGAAGAATTAAGAGAAATAGCTCTTCCATGGTGCGAATACAAAATAGAAGGAAAAAGAGATGGTAAGCGTGGAGAAATAATGCCACAAGATGAATTTTTAGCAATGATGCAAATATGCGATGCTTTTGACTTAGTTAAATTAAAAGAAGATTTTGTTAATAATATAAGACCTAATTTCGAAAAGAACTACCCAGAGCTAGCTCCATTCTTTGGAAAGCTTAAAGGTGATAATATAGATGATGCAAATGAATTAATAGATTCACACCATGCTGAAGGATTATATCATGATAATCAGTTAGTTGGATATGTTAAGAGAGCTCATGATGTTGACGTTAACTTAAACGCTCATACAATGTTTGAAAACTTAGTTGTAAAAGCCTCAGGAGTTGTTGCTGCGGTACAATTAATAAGAAAAGAAAATGTTAATCCATTAGATATAGATTATGTAATAGAATGTTCAGAAGAAGCTTGTGGAGATATGAACCAAAGAGGTGGAGGAAACTTTGCTAAGGCTATAGCTGAAATGGCTGGACTTCAAAATGCTTCAGGATCAGATACAAGAGGTTTCTGTGCTGGACCTACTCATGCTTTAATAAATGCTGCGGCACTTGTTAAATCAGGAATATATAAAAATGTTATGGTAGTTGCAGGTGGAGCTAGTGCTAAACTTGGAATGAATGCTAAAGACCACGTTAAAAAAGGTCTTCCAGTATTAGAGGACGTTGTTGGAGGATTCGCTGTTTTAGTTTCTGAAAACGATGGAGTTAACCCAATAATAAGAACTGATTTAACAGGAAAACACAGTGTTGGAACTGGATCTTCTCCACAAGCTGTTATGACTGCATTAATAACTAGTGGACTTGATAGAGCTAACTTAAAAATAACTGATGTTGATGTTTACTCAGTTGAAATGCAAAACCCAGATATAACTAAGCCTGCTGGAGCTGGGGATGTTCCAGAAGCTAACTATAAAATGATAGGTGCTCTTGCTGTTAAGCGTGGAGACTTAGAAAAGAAAGAATTAAAGAACTTTGTAAGCGAAAAAGGTATACCAGGTTGGGCTCCAACTCAAGGACATATACCTTCAGGAGTTCCATATATAGGATTTGGTATAGATGATTTAACTTCTGGAGATAAAAACAGAGCTATGGTAGTTGGTAAGGGAAGTTTATTCTTAGGAAGAATGACTAACTTATTCGACGGAGTTTCTTTCATAGTTGAGAGAAATCAAGGTGTAGAAGAAGAAACAGCTGCAGTTTCTAAAGAAGAAATCAAGAAAATTATAGCTGAATCTATGAAAAAATTAGCTCAAGATATGTTAATAGAAGAGTAGGAATAGAAGACGTATAGAATTTTATAAAAATTCATTTTGAGGGGAGATCTGGTTATGCCTAAAAAGATTATAGCCGAAACTTTTTTAGATATAGCAAATGCTATTGAAAGCGGCGAATTTGGTAAAAAAGTTAGAATTGGTTTGACTACATTAGGTAGTGAGCATGGAACTGAAAATTTAGTTAAAGGTGCTCACCTAGCTAAGTCAAATTTATTTGATATAGTTTTAATAGGACCTAAAGTTGAAACTGAACTTGAGGTTGTTGAAGTTAATGAAGAAAGCGAAATGCATTCTAAAATGGAAGAATTATTAGATTCAGGTTACATAGATGCTTGTGTAACTATGCATTACAACTTCCCTATAGGAGTTTCTACAGTTGGTAGAGTTATAACTCCAGGTAGAGGTAAAGAAATGATACTTGCTACTACTACAGGAACAAGTGCTACAAACAGAATAGAAGCTATGGTTAGAAATGCTGTTTATGGTATATCTACAGCTAAATCTATAGGAGTAAAAAATCCTACTGTTGGTATATTAAATGTTGACGGTGCTAGACAAGTAGAAAAAGCTTTAAAAGATTTACAAGCAAATGGATACGATATATCTTTTGCTGAATCAGTTAGAGCAGATGGTGGTTGCGTAATGAGAGGAAACGACTTATTATGTGGAGCTCCAGATGTTATGGTTACTGATACTTTAAGTGGAAATATATTTATGAAAGTATTCTCTTCATTTACTACTGGTGGAGATTATGAAGCTCAAGGATTTGGATATGGTCCTGGTGTAGGTGAAGACTATGACAGAAAGATATTAATATTATCTAGAGCATCTGGTTCTCCAGTTGTTGCAAATGCATTAAGATACGCTTACGATGTTGTTAAAGGTGACGTTACTAAGGTATCAAAAGATGAATTTAAAGCTGTTAAAAATGCTAAATATGACGATATTATAGCTGCTTTAACTAAGAAGGAAGTAAAAAAAGATGCTGATGAGGAAGTAGCTATGCCGGCTAAAGAAGTTGTTACTCATCAAATATCTGGTGTAGATATAATGGATTTAGAAGATGCGGTTAAAGTTTTATGGAAAAATGGAATTTATGCAGAAAGTGGTATGGGATGTACGGGTCCTATAGTTCTTGTTGCTGACGGAAAAGGAGAAGCGTGTGTTAAGATGCTTCTAGATGCAGGTTATACTGCTAAATAATTAAAAAACGAATCCTTGCCATGGAAGTAGTTTGAAGACTGAGTTATTAGGGGGTGTGGGAATTGTGGTATGTTTTGCTTCATACAAGCTGAGAAGATGCTTGTAAATGTCGCTGTAACATACACACAAATCCCACACTGAACTGATAACCCAGTCTTTTTTTGATAAGATAAAAGGTAAATGTCGCTGCAACATAAAGTTCAATCCCATTCCAAACTTACAACTCAGTCTTTTTTTGTGATATTTTTAAAAAATTATAATAAATTAAAATGAATATTTTTTTAGCAATTTATATCGAAAAAATAGTGAAAATGTCATAATAACATATAAATTAATTTTTGAAAAAAATAATATTTAACATATATATTAAGAAAGTTAAAAAATAATATAAACAACAAATTAACTGAATAAAATGTAAAAAAATGGAAAACGATTGAGGGTGCTTTAGGGAATATTTTTCAGTATAATAAAAAAGAAGAATAAATTAATAAGGAATCTAATAGGTTTAAATATAGAGGCTATGAAATATGTTTTGTATATGGGCACTTGAAACATAGGGAGCTAATAGTGCAACCGGCTATTTAAAAGATATAAGTATAAAATTACTTTTATCATTTAAATAGCCTTTTTTATGCTAAAAATGTAGATAAGCTATGAAATAAAGCGAAGCGAATTTTTATTACAAAAATTAAGGAGAGTTAAATGAGTAGAAAAAGAATTAAAGTTGGAGCAATATCTATACTTTTATTAATATGTATCGTCACCGTTCAAAAGATATCATATGCAAGTTTGACATCCAAAGATAAAGTAACCAATACATTAAATTTGGGGGATATAAATATAGAAGTAAGTGAAAAGTTTACACCACCTAAAAATTGGAATGGAGATGAATATAGCAAAGCAGTAAAAATAAAAAATGATAGTACATCACCAGCACTTATAAGAGTATCAATAATTCCTAGATGGATAGATGAAAAAGGAAATGCATGGCCAGGAGATACTAATTTAGTAACTTTAAACTATGAAACTAATAATATAATAGCAAATCAAAATACAACAGAAAATAATAAATGGATCTATGGCAACGACAATTATTATTACTATAACACTATAGTTGCAAAGGGCGAAGAAACACAACAAATATTAAAATCAGTAAGAGCAAACATTCCGGAAGAATTAAAAGAAAGATATAAAAATAAAACTTTAATAGTAGATGTAAAGGCAGAGGCTGTACAAGCTACAAAGGATGCATATAAAAAAACTTGGAGTAAGATTGAAAATCAAGGAATACATAAAATGCTAGAAAATTTATGTACTAGGTAAAAAAAATTCAGGGAGAATATACTATGGAAAACAAAAAAATGTTTAAAAAAATAGGAAATATACTTTTTTATGTAGTTCTAATATCTTTATTATCTATATCATTTATTATGGTAAAGTCCGTAAAAGATGGAAAACAGCCAACGATAATGGGGAATAAATTTTTCACTGTAATGACAGGAAGTATGCAACCTTCAATAATGGTTGGAGATTTAGTAATAGCTAAAGAATTACGACCTGAACAAATAAATGTAGGGGATGTAATAACATTTAAAAGTCAAAATTCAGGAAACATAACAACACATAGAGTAAAAGAAATTATAAAAGATGGAGTAGGAATAAGATACATAACACAAGGTGATGCAAATAATGTGCAAGATCAAAATCCAGTAGAATCAAAAGCAGTTATAGGTAAAGTTGTTAAATGTATACCGAAAGTTGGAATGGCTATGTCATGGATGAAGTCAAACCTATCACTAATTATAGTAGGAATATTTGCAATAACAGCATTAAGTGCTATAGGTGGCAATCTTAGAAAAAAACTAAAATCTATAGATGAAGAAGAAAGACGAAATAAAGAAAAAGAAAAAGCGGATGCATAAAACAACTGTAACAGTAAGTGCTGATTACATAGATTGAGTAAATATTTAATTTTGGAGGGAAGAAAATGAATAAGAAAGTTCAAGCGTTAGCAGTATCAGGAGTACTGACAGTAGGGGTAATAGGGGGAACACTTGCATGGTTTACATCTCAAGATAAAGCAACAAATACTTTTAACACAGCATCAAATAACGGTGAAAATGGTAATGGAATAAAAATAGAGGAGGAATTTGAAAAACCTACAAATATGATTCCAGGTGATACTGTAAATAAAGATGTACAAGTAAGTAATACTGCAACATATGACCAGTTTATAAGAGTTAAATTCATACCTAGATTTGTAGAATTAGGAAAGGATAGCAATGGAAAAGAAGTTAGAACACCAATAACAGAAAGAAAAGCATCTGATGGAACAATGCACCAATTGGATACTAATAAAATCATATTAAAATTCACTGAAAGGCTAAAAACTGATGGATCTAATGGATCTTGGATTGAAGGAAAAGATGGATACTACTACTATATGGGTAAAGTAGCTCCAGAAAAATGGACTAATACATTGCTTGATTCTGTAACATTAGATACAGCTGCAGGAAATGATTATAGGGGATTAGGATTTGATATAGATGTTGAAGCTGATTCTACTCAAGCTTCAAATAATGCACATAAAGATTGGGCTAAAGGCAGTGGGCTAATTGAAAAATTAGATAAATTACAAGATCAAGGTGTTGTAGATCCAACAGATGCTAAAGAGAAAAATCAAAAATAATTAAGAATATAATTAAAAAATCTAATAAAGGAGTGAGAATGTGAAAAGCTGTCTAAGAAAAATTTTAGTAGTCACTTCACTTCTTTCAATAATAACAACTATAAAGGTGGATGCAGATACATTGGCTCCACCTAATGTTCAATTATTGGGAAATGCGAATGAATTAGTGTACATACCTGATGATGATTTATTTCTACAACATCCTAACATGATTCCAGGAGATTATATAAGAAGAACTTTAGAAATTAAAAATAAGCATAAATACCCATACGAACTTTTCTTAAGAGCAGAGCGAGTAAGCCCGAAAGAAGAATATGATCTTTTAGATAAACTAGATTTGAAAATTTCATATAAAGATGAAGTTATATATGATGAAGCAGTTAATGGAGAAGATAAATTAACAAAAGGTATTAGCTTAGGAGTATTTAATCCAGGGCAAGAAGAAAATCTTATTGCGGAAGTTAAATTAGATGGAGCATCTACTGGAAATGAATATAAAAATAAGTCTGCTCAGATAGATTGGATATTTACAGCAGTTAGAAGTGAAGGGGAAAGTAATAATAATGATAAAGAAACTGTAGATAAATCAGATAAAGTCGACAACACAGATAAATCAGATCAATCCCCAAATGATTTAGTATCAGATGAAGATGATATGTGGAGCGAATCCCCAAAAACAGGAGAAGATGGTATTTTCATATATGTAGTATTAGGGATAACTAGTATTTTACTTTTATTAATGAGTAGAAAAAACAAGAACTCTAAAAAGTAAATATGTTTATGCAAGTAGTGTGGAGGAACTGTAAATGAAAAAAAATAGATTAGTATCTTGTATAATGGTACTAACAATGGTAATTATAACAAGCTTAGGAAATATTGAAGGAAAATCTACTTCATATGCTCAAGAAAAGAATAACTTAACTATAAAAGAAATAACAAGCGAAAATCCAGTACATACATTGGATAATAAACTTTTGTTAGAACAAAGTACTGAAAAAATATCAGATACACAGTTGAAAGTAAATTTAAAAATAAAAGGAAATGAACAAGATGTAAATATTAAAAATACATCTTTTGAAAATAAAATATCTGGCAACTTTGAAATAAGTTCAGAGAATATTTCCGTAAACGGAATTAAAGAAAAGGAAAATATAAAAAGTGAAGTAACAAACTCTAAAGATAGTATAAGCATCAACTTAGGAGATATATCTTCAAAAGAAGTAGATTTATCTTTTGAAGCAAAACTAAAAGATAATGCTCAAAAACGTGAAAATGAATCTTTAAATTTAAAATCAGAGATTAGATATAAATTAGAAAACAGTGAACAAGAAGTATTAGAAAAATTCCCTAATGATAAAGTTACTTTGGACAAAGGAGCAGAAAAAGTAAATCCAGAAGCTATACAAACAGAATATAAATCAGCACCAAAAACAACACAAAATACTGAAAGATGCCAAGGTAATAAAAATTTAGAAATAAACAAAAGCGCTAAAGTAAATGAAAATGGAACATATAATATAACGTTAGAAGCAAAAGGGGAAGGATCAATTCAAAACTCTAAAAAAGCTGATATAGTACTTGTAATAGATTCGTCAGGTAGTATGAATGATAAAATAGATAAAGTACAAGATGCAGCTAAAAATTTAAGTCGAAATATTTTAAATGGAAGTAATGATGATCAAGTTAGAATATCTGTAGCTGATTTTTCGTATAACAATAACAGTAACCAATATTATAAATCAGGAGCAAGTTCTAAAGTTCAAACAAACTTTACATCAAATTTAAATAAAATAAATAAAGCTATTGATAAGATAGATTCAGGTGGGGGAACAAATACTCAAGATGGTATATGGAGAGCACAAAACCTTTTAGAAGATTCAAGGGATGAGGCTAATAAATATGTAGTGTTTTTTTCAGATGGATTACCATGGAACTCTAGAGACTATTGGGGATTTACAGGATTTGATATACATGTTAAGAGTGCACAAAGAGAATATTATAGTTACTTTACAGGATATGGATCTCCTAACCAAGTTAATATTGGAGGAATTGCATATGAGCCAACTCCAGAGACTATATATGTAAATAACAATCCTAGGTATAAAGATACTAAATTTTATAGTGTAGGATTATTTACTAATGCTGGTGAAAGCGAAAAAAGTCAAGCTGTTAATTTTTTAAAAACTATTCAAAATGTAATAGACCCAAGTGAATATGCAGGTAAATATTATACTCAAGATTTAAATAGTATAAATGGAATATTCAATGATGTAAGTAATGAAATAAAAGAAAACATTAATGCTTCAGCAGCTAAAGAATCTGTTATACATGATGTAGTTTCAAAAGAATTTAATATAGTAGATAAAAGCTGGAAGATAACAGATTTAGATGGAAATGAAATACAGATACCACCTGAAAATGTTATTGTATCTAAAAATTCAAAAGGTGAAGATGAAATAACTTTTAAAATAGGTAATATTATTGCAAATAAAAAAACTGGGAATGGAAAACTTACCGGAGGAGTTAAAGTAAGTTTTGATATTTCTACTAAAGATCCATACTTTGGGGGTGAAAAAATTCCCACAAATGCAAATGCAGAAATTAAATATAAAGATCCTATAAATGGAAGTTATAAGGAACAAGTATTTAACAAGCCTATAGTTGACATACCTTATAAAACGGGGAAGGTAACTATAAGAAAAGAAATTGTAAAGAAAGATAAAAATGGAAACTGGACGGTAGCTAAAGATAGTGATGTAAATCGTAATGATAGATTTTCTATATCAATACTTGGAAACTCAGGTAGCCAAAATCATAAATATACAGTTGATTTAAATGGAAATATGGAAACGTCGATGCCTTTTTATTTAAGAGGTGAGAAAACTGATATATCTAATAATAAGGATTTTTCCAAGAACTACTTTACAGAAGGGTTATATGATATAGAAGAAATTGTACCTATGAATTATGAAAGAGTTCAGGTATGGGTAGATGAAGATTCTACAGATAAGGGAACTAAGTGGGTTAAGTTTGAAGAGTATGTAAATGATAAAAAAAATATTGATGAAAATAAAGTAAGAGATGGGAAGTTATTTATAGGTAAAGATAATAACAATATTAATATAAAAGTAAGTAATACTTTAGTGAATGATATGTTTTGGCAAGATAAAGCATATGTAGAAAATAAACTTAAGTATGATTAGAGACTGGGTTATTGTGGGCTCGGGATTTGTGTGTATGTTTTGCTCCATACAAGCTGGGAAGATGCTTGTAAATGTCGCTACAACATACACACAAATCCCTCGCCTAAAATGTAAGCCAGTCTTTTTTTGTGGTATGAAAAATGAATGTCGCTGCAACATAAAATTCAATCCCGATTCCAAGTTTAGCTCAGTCTTTTTGTGTGTGGAGAGATAGGTAAATGGATTATTAAAAAATTTTAATATTATTTTTATGTTAAGTTAATGCCTGTTTAAAGTAGTTTTCATGATGCCTGTATATAATAAGCTCATAGTAAAAATTAAAACTTTATGGAGGTATTGATTATGAAAAAGGAAGATGTAATAAGTAAGATAGCAAATTTGAAGGGTTATAAAGGAAAGTTTAAGAAGTTTGCAGTTTTAACGATAAGTGGAGCTATTGGATTGAGTGTTTTAGGTACAGGTGCAGCTTATGCTTATGTAAAGTCGAATGAAAATTACTCACAAGCGCAATTAGAAAAGGTAGCTTTAAAGCAAATTCCAGGAGAAATTGTTGGAGTTAAAAAAGATTTAGATGATGATAATATGTCGGTAGTTTATGAGTTTAAAATAAAAGATAAAAACAACATGTTAAATGAAATAGAGTTAGATTCAAAGACTGGTGCTATAATAGATATGGAAAATCATAACGGAAAAGATGATAAAGATTATGACAGTGATGATGAAAAAAGCTATAATTATAATGAAATAAAATCTAAGAGTAAATACTCAGAAGAAGAGTTGAAAAATATTGCATTAAAAAAGGTACAAGGTGAAGTTATTGGGGTAGATAAAGAAATAGATGATGATAGCATGTCTATAGTGTATGAGTTTAAAATAAAAGATAAAAATAATATAATAAAAGAAGTAGAGGTTGATTCAGTGAGTGGAAAAGTAGTAGATATAGAAAACTATGATTATAACTCAGATAAAAATAACGAAACTATAGATGTTGAAAATGTAAAACAAGATGCAAGTAATATGGATTAATAAATATATGAGAAGGTGAGTTTTTTGTACAAAGTATTAGTAGTAGAAGATGAAGAAAATATAGCATCATTTATAAACATGGAACTATCACATGAAGGATATAAAACTGAAATGTGTAATGATGGAAAAGAAGGCTTAGAAAAGGCCATAGAAAAAGATTATGATATGATTATATTAGACTTAATGTTACCAACTTTAAACGGTCTAGAAGTCTGTAGACGTTTAAGGAAATCAAAAAACACACCTATAATAATGTTAACAGCAAGAGATAATGTTATGGATAAAGTTTCTGGACTTCAAATGGGGGCGGATGACTATATTGTAAAGCCATTTGCAATAGAGGAACTTTTAGCAAGAATAGAAACAATATTAAGAAGAGTTAATTTAAACAATAATAAGGTAAGTACTTTGAAATTTAAAGATATAACTATAGATATAGAAGCTAGAATAGTCAAGTGTGGAGATGAAGTAGTAAACTTAACTACAACAGAATACGAACTGTTACTTCAATTAATAAGACACGAAAATAAAGTATTAACTAGAGACTACTTATTAGAACATGTATGGGGGTATGATTATGATGCAGAAACTAATGTAGTAGATGTTTATATAAGACATCTAAGATCAAAATTAAAAAATGATGATTATATACATACTGTTCGTGGTGTAGGATATGTTTTAAGATGATTATAAAGAAACTAAAATCTTTATCGACATTTTGGAGAATGACACTTATATCGTTTATATCTATAGTAGTAATATTTTTAATCACTTATATATCTCAATTTATAGTATTTAGAGTTTGGACTATAAAATATGAAAAAGAAGAAATTCAATCAAGAGCCAATGAACTAGAAATTTTGCTTAATAACAACAGTTCGGATGAAGTGCAAAAAGAAATTTTAGAATCTATGAACTTAAACGCTATTATATATAATTCAGATAATAAAGAAATTTTAAATACAATGGATGAAAAACCTAAACATTTCGATTATCAAAAACCAAGTTCATACATTATAGATACATCTTTAAGCGTAAACAATGACAAGGTAAGCTTAATAACTCCTGTGCATATAGGTAATCATAAATACTATATGTATTTAGAGCGAGAAAGTGAATTATATGATGATTTCCTGGAAAATACAATCCTTATAATTGTGTTTATGTTGATAATAGGATTAATAATAAGTTTAATAGCAGGAATATATATATCAAGACAGTTTATAAAAAAATTAAACAACTTAAGTAACACTATGAAAGAAGTACAAGAAAAAGGAATAACAAGTAGAGTATATATACAAAACCCAAAAGATGAGTTTGATAAAGTTAATATAATATTCAATGAAATGATGGATTCAGTTGAACATTCATTTGGAGTACAAAGACAGTTTGTTCAAGATGCATCACACGAACTTAGAACACCTTTAACCATATTAAAAGGACATTTAAAAATGTTAGATAGATGGGGAAAAAATGATCCTGAAACACTAAATAAATCGCTTAAAATAAGCTTAGATGAAGTTGATAGATTAACAAAACTTGTAAATGACTTATTAGAACTAGGTAAATTAGACAATAAAACAATAGTTGATGAAGAAATAGAAAAGATAAACTTAGAAGCTTCAATCGATCAAATTATATATGACTTTGAAGTCATAAGAAAAGATGTTGATTTTAAATTTGAGTGTGAAAAAGATGCTTACATTTATATGAACAAGAAACATTTTAAGCAACTTTTCATAATATTTATAGATAATGCTATAAAGTACTGTGAAAAAGATGAAAAGAAAATACAAATAAAAGTGTACAGAGAAAAAAGGAAAATGTACATATCTATAAAGGATAATGGCATAGGTATAGAAAAAGAAGAAATTCCAAAGATAACAGATAAATTCTATAGAGTTGATAAATCAAGAAAATATAACAATAGCTTTGGAATAGGACTATCTATTGCAGCTCAAATAATTAATTTATACAACTACAAATTGAAAATTAAAAGTGAAGTTAGAATAGGAACAGAGATACTTATAGAATGCAATCAATAAACCAAGGACAGATTAAAGCCTTGGTTTTATTTGATGTAAATATAAATAAGTAGTATCAGGTATTTATATATGATACTATATGTATATCCATATTAATGAGGGAGGATTTTATGAGTACTTTAAAAAAAATAGTCATAGGATTAGTTGTGTTTATAATAGCTACTCCGCTTGTGGCTTTTGGTTATTTTTATTTTAAGCTAAACTCTATATATGATAGTAGTGCAGCTAAAGACGTAAAAAATAAGATTGAAAAAGCAGACGACAAAGATGGTATAACTAATATCTTATTAGCTGGAGTTGATGGAAACAACCTAGAAAAGGGAAATAGATCTGACTCTATGATGGTTTTAACTATTGATGAAAAGAATAATGATATTAGAATAACCTCTCTTGCACGTGATACTTATGTGCAAATTCCAGGTTATGGAGAAGAGAAATTAACACATGCTTATGCTTATGGAGGACCTGCACTTTTACTTCAAACTATAGATAAAAACTTTGGACTAAAGATTGATAAATATGCTGCTGTAAGTTTTAGTTCTTTTGAAAAAATTATTGATGCTTTAGGTGGAGTTGAAATAGACGTACTACCTAAAGAGGTAAGCTATATCCAAGGCGTAGACAGTTCTGGTAAACAAACTTTAAATGGAGCAGAAGCTCTAGCATACAGTAGAATAAGATATGCAGATGACGCTTATCATAGAGACAATAGACAAAGAACTGTTATGCAAGCTGCATATAATAAATTAGCAAGTAATCCTGGGGATCTTATGGAAATAGGAAACACTATATTAGGATATACAAAAACTAATATGCCTCCAATGGAAATATTTAAACTAGCTAATAAAGTTATAAAAATGAACTTTACAGAATTCCCACAACTTGAATTTCCACTTGATGGGCATAGAGAGGGAAAAACTTTAAGTCAAGAAAAAGGATGGGTAATTCTTTGGGATAAAGAATACAATAACGAACAACTTAAAAAATTCATATTTGATTATAAAAATTACACTCAACAATAAGTGGGGTAAAATAAAGCTATCTAAAATTTATAGTGGATATGAATAGGGAATATTAAAGTTTTGCTCCCAAAGCGGAAAGAACGCTTTAAAGGTCGCTAAAACTTAAAGGCTTTCTATTCTATACTCTAAATTAGATAGCTTTTTTTATATTGTAAGAAAGATGGGGATTTTAATTTTGACGAAACGTGTAAAAAAATTGAAAAATTTAGCTAAAAGGTGTAAAGTTTTATAATAAGGGGTCGATACATAAATCGTATGGGGAAAAACACACTAAGAGGAGGGCCAAATGGAAGAAACGATAGACTTAAGGGAATATTTCCAAATAATTAAAAAACGAGCGTGGATAATTGCACTAATAACTGTAATAGCAATGATAATAAGCGGACTTATAAGTTTCTTTGTATTAAAACCAGAATACCAAGCAAGTACAACTTTAATAGTTAATGCAGAACAAAGTGCTGCAACTAATAATATGATAACAGGAGACCAGTTAAATGTTACTCAAAAGTTAACGTTAACATATGGTGAAATTATAAAATCAAAATCAGTATTAAATTCAGTAATAAATAAATTAGATTTAAACATGACTTATGATGAGTTAATTAATAGTTTGAAAGTAGAGCCAGTTAAGGACACTCAAATATTATCTATAAGCGTAACAAATACAAGTCCAAGTAGAGCAATGAAAATAGCTAATACTATACCTACAATATTTTCTAAAGAAGCAAAAAGGATAACGAATGCAAATAGTGTTGAAGTAATAGATAAGGCGAGATTACCTGAAGATCCAGTAAAACCTAATAAAGTTATGAATGTAGCAATAGCTGGAGTATTAGGGTTTATGATAGGGCTATTCATAGTATTCTTACTAGAATTTATGGATAGAAAAATGAAAACAACTCAAGATATAGAAAAATATCTGAACTTACCTACACTAGGAGTAGTACCTAACGAAAATATAGAAAAGAAAGGTAGAAAAAAGCATGCTAAAAAGACTAATAACTAAAAGAAATCCAAAATCACCAATATCAGAAGCATATAGAACTATAAGAACTAATATAGAATATTCAAATGTAGATAAAGAAATAAA
>NZ_JBOGBV010000022.1:0-26554 GCF_051656405.1 Paraclostridium sp. | reverse complement strand
TATTCTGCTTTCTCCACTATAGATTTAGCTTTTTCTTCTGCTTCTACTACTAACCCATCTGAATCTATGTATGATTTTATTATTTCTTCGGAATTTTTTTTCATATCTTCACTTTCTTTATTTGCTTTTTCAATTATTTGGATAGCTTCTTTTTTTGCTTGTTCTATCAAAATTTCTGCATCTTGATTCGCATTGTTAAGTATTTTTTGTCTTTCTTTATTTATCCATACAGCTTGTTTAACTTCTTCTGGAAGTATAACTTTTATGTCTGATATAATACTTAAAACTTCTTCTTTGTCTATTCCTGATTTATGCGAAAAGGGAATTGAACTTGCATTATTTATAGCACTTTCTAACTCCTCTAATAGTTCCATTATTTCTAAATCTATATTCATGTTATTTCCCCCTATTAGTTTTTCTTTTTAATTCTTCTAAAATCACCTTAGGCACTAAATTCTCTATATTTGCATCAAAATTTAACACTTCTTTTATAAGAGATGAACTTATGTATGAATACTTAGTAGTCGTAGGTAATATTACAGTCTCTATATTTGGATTTAACTCTTTATTCATATGAGCCATTTGAAGTTCATACTCTACATCCGCTCCATTTCTTATACCTCTTACTAGAGTCTGGATACCATTTTTTTCACAATAGTTGACTAAAAGCCCATCAAAGCTAACTATTTTTATATTAGAAATATGGTTTGTGCATTCTTTTATTAACTTAACTCTTTCTTCAAATGTAAATAGTCCCTTTTTATTCGGATTATAAAGTACCCCTATTTGTAGTTCATCGAATAATTTAGAAGCTCTTTCTATTATGTCTAAATGCCCATTTGTTATAGGGTCAAAGCTTCCTGCAAATATAGCTTTTCTAACTGTATTTTCCATTATTAATCCTCCATACTATAAAATGTAAGCGTAGTGTTTCCATATTTTTTATTTCTGTTTTTAACTAGGTTCCCAACATTCTCTGGAAATTCTTGTTTTGTATCATGTTCAACAACTATAATACCATCTTCTTTTAGTATGTTTGACTTATCAATTCTCTCTAATGCATCTTGGAACATATCTTTGTAATATGGAGGGTCCATAAATATAACATCAAACTTGTACGAATTATTTTTAACTCTTTCAATTGCCGACTTAAAATCAACATTCATAACTTCACTGTTTTCTTCTACCCTAGCTTTTTTTATATTACTTTTTACTATATCAATACTACTTCTATTTAAATCTACAAATACACATTTGTTAGCACCTCTTGATAAACACTCTATACCTAGAGACCCTGTACCTGCAAATAAATCTAAAATATCTCCATCCATTATGTATGGGTTAATTATATTAAATAAAGATTCTTTAACTCTATCAGTAGTTGGTCTAACATCTTCACTTTTAGGTGTATTTAATTTTAGTCCTCTGGCTTTTCCTGAAATTACTCTCAATATAATTTCTCCTTCCATTTTATTTTATCACAAATTATTTCCTAATTTAATGATATTTCTTCCAATCTATTTTCAAATTTCTTCAATATTTCTTTTTTTATTTTTTCATTTTCATAATTATTAAGTTTTGGATCTTCACTTATTATATATCTAGCCTCTTGTTGAACTATTTTCAATATCTTCATATGCTTAAATATATTAGCCACCTTTAGCTCTGGCAACCCATGTTGTCTTGTTCCAAAAAATTCACCTGGGCCCCTAATCTCAAGGTCTTTTTCTGAGATTTTAAATCCATCTGTTGTTTCTTCCATGATGGACATTCTTTGAGAGCACACTTCTGATTTTGATGAATAAATCAATATACAATAAGACTTATGACTTCCTCTACCAACCCTACCTCTTAACTGATGTAGTTGAGCTAATCCAAATCGTTCTGCATTTTCAATTATCATAAGGGTTGCATTAGGTACATTTACTCCAACTTCAATAACAGTTGTCGATACTAGTATATCTAATTCTTTGTTCTTAAATTTTTTCATTGTTTCATCTTTTTCACTAGGTTTCATTTTACCATGCAAAAGACCTAATCTCAAGTCACTAAAAAATTCACTCTTTAGCTCCTCTACTAAATCTACAGCAGCCTTAGCCTCTATAGCTTCACTTTCTTCTACCAAAGGGCATACTATATAAACTTGTCTACCCTTTTGAACTTCAGACCTTACTAAACTATTATACGCTTTTTCCCTCTTATCCTTATAAACAGCTAAAGTTTCAATAGGTTGTCTTCCTGGTGGAAGTTCATCAATTATAGATATATCTAAATCTCCATACAAAATTAAAGCTAAAGTTCTAGGAATTGGAGTAGCTGTCATAACCAAAATATCAGGATTATATCCCTTTTCTGAAAGTTTATTTCTTTGTCTAACTCCAAATCTATGTTGTTCGTCGGTTATTACTATGCCTAAGTTGTTAAACTCCACCTTATCTTCTATAAGCGCATGAGTTCCAATTAAAATATCAATTTCATTGTCTTTTACTCTTTGTAATACATTCTCTTTTTGTTTTTTCGTTAAACTACCTACCAGCAATCCTACATTAATTCCAAACGGTGATAGCGTTTCATTTAAAGATATAAAGTGTTGTTCTGCTAATATCTCAGTAGGCGCCATTAAAGCCCCTTGATAGCCATTTAAAACACAATTTGCCAATGCTAAAAGTGCTACTACTGTTTTACCACTTCCTACATCTCCTTGAACCAATCTATTCATTACTTTTCCACAGTTCATGTCATCAATAATTTCATTTAAAGCTCGATTTTGTGCGTTTGTAAGTTTAAATGGTAAAGAGTTTAATATTTTAACAAGATTTTGCTCTTTTTCGAACTTAACACCAGATTTTTCAGTAACACCATTTTTGAATAGAAATAGCCCTAGCTGAAGCATTAAAAATTCTTCAAATACTAATCTGTATAGTGCTACTTTTAAACTTTCTTTATTAGTCGGCGAATGTATATTTTTAACTGCAAAATCAATACTGCAAAGTTTATACTTTTGTATAATTTTATTTGGAAGGTATTCCTTAATATAAATTTGCTCATTACTAAAAACAGTTTTCACTATGTTTATAAGCTCTTTATTTGTTAATCCATAGGTCAGTGGATATATAGGCATTATTCCACATGTATTTTTAGGATTGTTGCTCATTTGTTCAACTTCACAAGAACTCATCTCAATTCCATAAGAAGTTTTCTTAACCTTTCCAAATACAAATACAGTATCTCCTTTTTTCAAAGTAGAACTTATATACTCTTGGTTAAAAAATACTAATCTAGCGAAACCCGTTTCATCCCTTACGCCTACCTTAGTTATAACTAGACCCTTTCTAACATTAGACGTCTCTATACTACTTACAATAGCTCTTATAGTTACTTTTTCTTCATCTTTCAGTTCGAATATTTTTCTTAGATTATTTCTATCTTCATATTGTCTTGGAAAATAAAAAAGCAAGTCAGATACAGTAAATATACCTAATTTACTTAATTTATTAGCACGTTTTGGACCAATTCCTTTTACATATTTAATTTCTTTATTTAAATTATTCATATTTATCACCCTAAAAAAAATCCTGTATAATTTAACTTACCTAATAGTAAGATTATACAGGATTTCTGAAATATTATTCAACAGATATTAAATAATAGTATATTGGCTGACCGCCATAATAAAGTTCTATATCTATATCTTCGTATTTTTCTTCTAATATCGATTTAAACTCGTTAGCTTCTTCTTCAGTTACTTCTTCTCCATAGAATAAAGTTATAATTGCGCTGTCTTCGTCTACTAATTTTTCTATTAATCCTAAAGTTATATCTTCTTTCTTTTCTCCTGCCGATAATAGCTTTCCTTCACCTATTCCTATGAAGTTTCCTTCTTTTACTTCTATATCATTCATAATAGTATCTCTAACTGCATAAGTAACTTGCCCTGATTTTACCATTGATAAAGCTTCTACCATTGTAGCTTCATTTTCTTCTACACTTGCATCAGCATTAAAACTTACAAGAGAAGTAAATCCTTGTGGTACGTTTTTACTTGGTATAACTATTATGTTTTTGTCACTTAATGCTTTAGCTTGGTTTGCAGCCATTATTATATTACTATTGTTTGGTAGTATTATAATATTTTCTGCATTTATAGACTCTATAGCTTTCATGAAATCCTCTGTACTAGGATTCATTGTTTGCCCACCTTCTATTATGTAGTCAACTCCAAAGTCTTTAAATATATCTGCTAATCCACTACCCATTGATGTAGCTATAAATCCGTATTCCTTAGCAGGTTCTTCTGATACTGCTGTTTGATTTTCAACTAAAATATTTTCATGCTGAACTTTCATATTCTCTATTTTTATAGTAACTAATTGTCCATATTTTAAAGCCTCTTGAAGTACTGATCCAGGTTCATTAGTATGAACATGAACTTTTATTAATCCTTCATCTCCAACTACCGCTAAACTGTCTCCATAATCTAACATTATGTCTTTTATTTTATCATAAGTTACTTTATTGCTTTCTAATATAAATTCTGTGCAATAAGCAAATTTTATATCATCAGTGTTTATCTCACCTTTCATAGCTTCCACTGAAGAAGAACTTGATGACCCTGGCCTATTAGCAGCAATCACATTACCTTTTAATGCTTCATACATACCTTCATATATAAGTACTAATCCTTTACCACCTGAATCAACAACTCCAGCGTCTTTTAAGTTTTTAAGTAAATCTGGAGTTCTTTCTAAAGACTCATTAGCTTCTCTTATAACCAATTCTAAAAATTTCAGTATATCTTGCTCTTTCTTAGCAGCTTTTATAGCATACTCTCCACTTTCTCTAACTACTGTTAATATAGTTCCTTCTATTGGTTTTATAACAGCCTTATACGCCGTATCTGATCCATTTTTAAATGCTTGAGCTAAATCCATAGAACTTAGTTTTTCTTTTCCTTCTATAGATTTTGTGAATCCTCTTATTATTTGAGATAATATAACACCTGAGTTACCTCTAGCTCCCATTAAAGATCCTTTTGCTAAAGATTTACCTATATTAGTTATATCATCTTCACTAACTTTTGATAATTCTTTCATAGCATAAGATATCGTAAGAGACATATTTGTCCCTGTGTCTCCATCTGGAACTGGGAACACGTTCAGTTTATCTACATAATCTTTACTGTTTTGAAGATTATTTGCACCAGAGACAAACATGTCTCTTAAATTTTTCCCATCAATATATTGAATCATATTTTTCCTCCTAAATTACTTAACTCGTATACCTTGAACATTAACATCTATTTTACTTACTTTTAACGCAGTTATTTTCTCAATTGTATATTTTACTTTATCTATTATGTTATTTGCAACAGTTGATATATTTGTTCCATATTGCATTATTACGTAAAGTTCTATAGCTATAGTTCCGTCTTCTAGTTCTTGTACGCTAACACCTTTAGTAGCATTTTCTCCTTTTAATAATTCAACTATGCCTTTTGTCTTATATGCTAGTCCTACTAATCCATAACTTTCCATCGCAGATTGATATACTATTTGTGCTATAACATGCTTGTCTATTTCTATTGTTCCAAATTCGTTGTTTATTTTAGCGCTCATTGTTTGACCCCCTAAAATTATTTTTAATTTTATTTTTAACTTTAATATTTACTTTATATAGAATTATATATATAATTTTATATGATAACAAGAATTTCTTCAATATGTGTAAGACAAATATATATTTCTATTGCATTTTTTAGAGATTTATGTTAATATAAACTGTGTTTTCAGTGTTATAGTTATCATTTAAGGAGGTGTACGTAAAATGGCAAAGGTATGTAACGTATGTGGTAAAGGTAAGGTTTCAGGAAACCAAGTGAGCCACTCAAATAAACATAGCAGAAGAACTTGGTCTGCTAACTTAAGAAACGTTAGAGCGATAATAGATGGTACTCCAAAGAGAATAAAAGTTTGTACTAGATGTTTACGTTCTGGAAAAGTTGAAAGAGCTTAGTTTTAGTAAAAAAGCCTACACGCAGTAGGCTTTTATTTTTTTGTATCAAGACTATTTTTTTCTCATAAAAAAAACTATTATCTTAGATAAAAATTTTGGACATTTAACAGTTATTACCTTCATTCCAATATCCCCCTTAAAAATAATATTTATTTTACATAAATAACATTACTCCACACCCTATAAGGACAATAGCTAGTAGTATCATCCACATCCAATTTGGAAGTATCAACGCTAAAATTACAGTTAATCCCGTTGCTAAGCATAAAATTCCAAGTAAATTTCTGTATTGATTCCTCAAACTATTCCCTCCTATAAATAACTTCCTACAATATCATATTCATGATTTCTTTTCTTTAATACAAATTACTAAAAATAGGCCAAGCTATACGATATTTTGTTAAAAATATAGAGCCAGCATAGCTTAAACTACACTGGCTCTATATTTTTAACTATCAATAAAGTTCCTTTCTCGACAGTTATTCTACATTTATTACTTTCCATTACATTTGATATACCTATCGGATCTCCATATTCTATAGTTGCATCTTTAAGTGGGTATTCAAGACCTTCAAGAGTTATACCTGTAGAATCTCCATTAACAGGTAAAACAGATATCGTGTCTCCTTTTTTACCGAATATATCGATATACTCATTTTCTATCATATGTAAATCTTCTTTATTATTTTTTATTACAGGATTTAAACCTAATTTTTTGATATAGTACATAAGGTTTATATTAGCGACCGTATGGTCTATACGCCCTCCTAACGCCCCTAAAAGGTCTATATTAACAATGCCTAACCCTTTAGCTAAATGTATACATAATTGCGTATCTGTTTCGTTTTTTCTTTCAGGGAATTTTTTAAAGTTTACACCTTTTTCTTTAAAGTAGTTTTTGGCTTTTAATTCTAAAGAATCTAAATCTCCAAGTATATAATCTGGAACTACTTTTATTTTATATAAAAAATTAGCTCCTCCATCTGCACAGATTATATAATCGTAATTTTCTTTATGTATTGTCTTTTTTAAAAAGTTTAAATCTTCTATTTTCCCGTTTAATAAAATACATGCTTTCATAATATCCTCTTACTTAGATGCATTTAGTCTGAATTCTTTAACAGTAGCTTCTATATCATCACTATTAAATATAGCTGAACCAGCTACTATAACATTAGCTCCTGCTTTTACAACTTCACTTACATTTGAAGGCTTTATACCTCCATCAACTTGTATATCCACATCTAATCCTTTTTCATCTATTAATGCTTTTAACTCTTTTATTTTATCTATCATTGTTCCTATAAATGATTGTCCTCCAAACCCTGGATTCACCGTCATTATAAGTACCATATCTACATCATTTAGTATATATTTAATATTTTCTATAGGCGTTGCTGGGTTTAATGCAACACCAGCTTTAACATTAAATGATTTAATATTTTGTATAGTTCTATGTAAATGAGTACACGCCTCTTCATGAACTACTATCATGTCACATCCAGCATCTACAAAATCCTTTATGTAGTTATCTGGATTCTCTATCATTAAATGAGCATCAAATACCATATTTACATCTTTTCTTAATGATTTAACAATAGCTGGACCTAAAGTTATATTTGGAACAAAATGTCCATCCATAACATCTATATGTAAATATTCACAACCTGCTCTTTCCACTTTCTTAACATCCTCTAATAACCTTGCAAAATCTGCTGATAAAATCGATGGTGCCATCTTTATCATCCTTAATACCTCCTCTTTGATTGTCTCTTTTCTTTTAGTAATTGTAAGTAGCTTTCATATCTTTCTTTAGCTATTTTATTTTCATTTACTCCTTCTTTAACCCCACATATAGGCTCATTCTCATGCATACATCTTCCTCCGAATTTGCACCCATCTGAAAACTCATCAAATTCTATGAAGTATTCCTTTAGTTCACCTTCTTCTATATCATCTAAAGTTAATGAACTAAATCCAGGAGTATCTGCTACCATACCTCCACATTCTAACTTTAAAAGTTCTGCATGTCTCGTTGTATGCTTTCCTCTTTTTATTTTATCACTAACTTCCCCTGTTTGCAGTTGAAATTTACTATCTATATTATTTAATAAAGTTGATTTTCCTACTCCAGAAGGACCTGCAAATACAACTATATTGCCTTTTAATTCCTCTTTTACCTTATCTATATTTGTTTTAGCTTCATTGCTAACCGGTATTACTTTGTAACCACTCGTTTCATATATGCTTTTTAATTTGTTTAGTTCTTCATCTGTAGCTAAATCAGCCTTTGTAAGAACTATAACAATATCTAGAGATTCTCTTTCTGCTAAAACTATGAATCTATCTAGTAATGATAAATTTGGATTTGGATTTTTTATAGAAAATACAATTATCGCTTTATTTACATTAGCTATTGGCGGTCTTACTAATTCTGTGTCTCTATCTTCTATTTCTTCAAGTACACCTTTTTTATTTTCTTCATCAATTATATTTATCTTTACATTATCGCCTACTAAAGGAGTAATTTTTTCTTTTCTAAATATACCTCTAGCTCTACATTCATATACACCTTGGTTTGTATCTATATAATAAAATCCCCCAATACCTTTTGTAATAATTCCTTCTATCATTTAATTCCTCCTATAAAATTTAGTTAAACTTCCAATTAATATTATCTATATTAATTTACATAAATATTACAAAAAAGTCCAATAATTATTAATCATTGGACTTTTTATAATTATTATTTATTACATGTTTAATTTGAACTACTAGTGTTTTGTTCCACTACTCGCACTTTGATGATCTGGAGCTTGGGGTGTTGATGTCCCTGTTCCTTGACCGTCTCCTCCGTTATTATTCCCTTGATCTCCTCCAGTGCTTCCTCCTTGACCATCTCCTCCAGTTTCTCCTGTTCCTGGATCAGTTGTGCCTCCCTCATTACCAGATCCTCCTGTTCCTGGATCAGTTGGTTTTTCTGGTTCTGTTGGTTTTTCTGGTTCTGTTGGTGTCTCTGGCTCTTTTGGCTCTTCAGGTTTAGGTTCTGGCTTTTGTTGAGGTCCTTTACTAACTTCTACATTTACCTTATCCCCCGGCTTTATATTTCCAGAGTTTGGATTTTGAGCTACAACTATATCTTTAGCTTCATTACTATCTACATATTTTACATTTCCTAATTGTAGTTTATTTTCTTTTAAAATATTTCCAGCTTCTCCTAACGTCTTACCTACAACGCTTGGTATAGATGTTTGACTTTGCCCCTTACTTATAGTTAAAGTAATTGTATCTCCTGGATTAACAGGAGTTCCAGCATTTGGAGTTTGTGATATTACATGATTTTTTTCAACGCTATCACTGTATTCCTCTATACTAACCCTTATATTTAGTCCCAACTCATCAGCTTTCTTTTGGGCTTCATCAAGTTCCATGTTTACTAAATTCGGAGCAGTTCCTTCTGCTGTATCCTTATTTTTAAATCCTAAAGCAATTTTGGCTATAACTGCGATTTGTGTTATAAGCACCAAAGTTAAAACTATAGCTGCTATTTTCCATCTTTTTTTACTTTTAGGATTATCCTCTTTTTTATTCTTTTTCTTATTTCTCCTTGAAGAAGATTTTATAGGAACTACATTGTCTAGTTCTTCTTCTACGTCATCTTCTTCATATATATTTTGTGGTTTAGTCTCCGCCAACTTTAAAGCTTTATTTAATTCAGCTTCATCTATTTTTTGAGTAGCGTAATTATCATATTCTTTTATAAAATCTAAATCTATATTTTTTTCTATATACTCTATATCTTCTATTAATTCGTCTGCACCTTGATATCTATCAGCACTAGACTTTGAAGTTAATTTCTTTATTATATTTCTAACACTTTGAGGAATAGAAACTTTCTCTTCTTGAGTAAATTCTATCTCTTCATTTATATGTTGAAGTGCTATAGATATAGGACTTTCTCCTGTAAAAGGAACCCTTCCTATTATCATTTCGTATAATACGATACCTAAAGAGTATAAGTCTGTTGTATTTGAAACAAATTTTCCCTTAGCTTGTTCTGGTGAAAAATAGTGTACCGAACCTATTACACTTCCAGTACTTGTTATAGTTGAACTAGATACAGCCTTAGCTATCCCAAAGTCAGCAACTTTAACAAGTCTTCCTTCATTAGATATAAGTATATTATGAGGTTTTATATCTCTATGTATAATCCCTTTTCTATGTGCCGCACCTAATGCTTTTGCTATTTGTTTAGCTATATCTAACGCTGTATATTCATCTAAAGTACCTTCATTTTTTATTATATCCTTTAAATTTTGTCCTTCTATAAGCTCCATTACTATGTAATGAACTTTTCCATCTTCTCCTACATCATATACATTTACAATGTTAGGATGCGAAAGACTTGCAACGGCTTCAGCTTCTCGTTTAAATTTAGTTAAGAATTCTTCATCATCCACAAATTCTGGTCTTAAAACCTTTATGGCTACAGTTCTGTTTAAAAGCTTATCTCTAGCTTCATATACAAAAGCCATGCCTCCATCGCCTATTTTTTTTATTATTTCATATCTATTTCCTAAAACTGTTTCTCCCACTATATCACCATCCTAATTATAATTAACTAATATAACCGATACATTGTCTTTCCCTGATAGTTCATTCGCCTTATTTATTAAATCTTCAGCTATAATTTCTACTTCATCATCTTTAGATATAATTTCATTTATTTCACTTTTATCTACAAACCCTGTTAATCCATCAGTAGCTAATAAAACTTTATCATCTTTATTAATATCTTTTTTGTAAATATCAACTAATATAATTTGTTCCGTTCCCAGAGCTCTTGTTATAATATTTCTATTTGGGTGTGTTTTTGCTTCTTCTTCAGTTATAGCATGCTTTGCTATAAGTTCTTCGACTAAAGAATGATCTTTTGTAATTTTTTCAAAATTTCCATCGTGTAGCATATAGCATCTGCTATCTCCTACATTTGCAATATATACTTTGCCCTTATGGATTATTACAGTTGTTAATGTAGTCCCCATACCAGTGCATATTTCATCATCTTTAGATTTTTTGTATATTATAGAGTTTACGTTATTATAAGCTTGTTTAAGAATATCATCTATATAATTTATTTTTACAAATTCATTTTGAACTAAGTTATTTTTCAAAAACTTCACTATATTTTCTACAGCTAATTCACTTGCAACTTCACCCTTATTATGGCCACCCATACCGTCAGCTATTGCAAATATTCCTATGTCTCCCGAATTTGTTGATATAATTTCACCTTTGCAATAGTCTTCGTTATTTTTTCTTATTCTTCCAATATGGGAAATACAACTATATTTCATAATTTTCCCCCTTCATCTATTTGTGTTTTCTTCTTAATTGACCACAAGCTCCATTTATATCCGCTCCCATTTCTCTTCTTACAGTAGCTGGTATATTTTTTTCATTTAACATATCTCTAAATTTATATACATAAGTTTTATCTGGTTTTTCATAATCTCTTTCTTCCACTTTGTTTATAGGTATTAAGTTAACATGACATAACATACCCTTTAAAATTTTAGATAATTGATTCGCATCATCGACAGAATCATTTACACCTTTTATTAATGAATACTCAAACGTAACTCTTCTATTAGTACTTTCTATATAGTATTTACACGCATCTATAACTTCCTTTATTGAATATGCATTTGCTATTGGCATTATTTCTTTTCTTGATTTATCAAAAGGAGAATGCAGTGACAATGCTAAGTTTATAGGAATTTTCAAATCTGCTAATTCATACATTTTAGGAACTACTCCACATGTTGATAATGTAATATGTCTATATCCTATATTAAGCCCATTCTTTTCATTTACTAATTTTAAAAACTGCTTAGTATTATCAAAATTATCAAGAGGTTCACCACTTCCCATCAATACAATATTTGACACTCTTTTACCTATATCCTCTTGAATTTGGATTATTTGATCTAATATTTCCCAAGGTTCTAAATTTCTTAGTAATCCATCTATAGTAGATGCGCAAAATCTACATCCCATTCTACATCCAACTTGATTTGATATACATACAGTTACGCCATGTTCATATTCCATCATTACACTTTCTATTATATTCCCATCATTAAGTAAAAATAAATACTTTCTAGTTCCATCAATTTTAGATTCTAATTTTAATTCAACATCTAAGCTGCCTATATATGAAACCTCATCTAATTTTTCTCTTAGAGCTTTTGGTATATTATTCATATCATCAAAAGATTTTGCTCCTTTATAAATCCAGCTAAATATTTGAGATCCTCTAAAAGCTTTCTCTCCTATACTTTTTAAAAACTCTTTTATTTCTTCTTCAGTTAAATTTTTTAAACACGTCTTATTATCCATATAATTGCCTACCTTACTCTCTTAAGTTTTGCTATAAAAAATCCGTCCATACCATGTATATTTGGATAAATTTTTATATATCCTTTATCTTGATTATCTAAATCAATCTTAACTTCATCAATAGGTTCTAATTCAAATTTTTCATTATCTTGTAAGAATTTATTAATTATATCTATATTTTCTTCATCGTGTATAGTACAAGTACTATATATTAAATGACCACCAACTTTAACATACTTAGCTGCATTATTTAAAATAGCGCCTTGTATAACCGGTAAGTCTTTAAGTTCTTCTTCTTTTTTAAACTTTATTTCTGGTTTTCTTTTTATTATTCCCATTCCAGAACAAGGAACATCCGATACTACATAATCGAATTTATCTATACTACTCTCATCTATTTCTAAGGCATCTAAGTTTTCTACTTTTACATTTTTTAATCCCAATCTGTTAACAGTATTATTTATAAGTTTTAATTTATGTTCAAATATATCTCTTGCTATAACTTGTCCACTATTATTCATTAAAGTTGCCAAATGTGTTGTTTTGCCTCCTGGTGCACTACACATATCTAAAACCAAACTACCTTCTTTTGGATTAGTTACTTTTCCTACAAGCATAGAACTTATATCTTGAATTGTGAAAAGGCCGTCTCTAAATAACTTATTACCTTCTATATTTTTAAGATTTTGTACCATTATAGCTTCATCAATTCCATTGACTTTGCTACATACAATTCCTTGAGCCTTTAACTTTTCGATTAATTCATCTTTAGTTATTTTAGTTGTATTTACTCTTATATATAAATTAGGTTTTTCAGAATTAGCTTCTAATAAATCCTCTGTAAATTCTTCTCCAAATACATTCATCCATTTTTGAATTATCCATGGGCTATATGAATACTTTATAGATAAAGTATCTACCTTGTTTTCTTTTTCTATATACATTATAGTCTCTTTGTTTCTTAGTACATTTCTAAGTATAGCATTCACAAATCCTGATGACTTTTCATCATATTTCTTAATAAGCGAAACGCTCTCGTTTACTGCTGCATGCTCTTTTATACTGTCTAAAAATAGTATTTGATAAATTCCTAACCATAATGATATTTTAACATAGGTTGACATTTTTTTCGATTTTATCTTAGATAATTTATCTATTATATAATTTAAATAATATTTATTTTCTATAATTCCATAAATAAGTTCTGTTGCAAGACCTTTTTCCTGATCACTTATATTTACGTTTTTAAAATTTTTGTTAATAGATAGATTTGAATAATTTTTATTTCTTTCTATATCGTATAATGTTTTAAATGCTAATTCTCTTGCGTTCATTAAATACCTCCATATATTTAAATAGAAAAAGTCCTAGAAACCCCTAGGACAATCTCTATTAATCATCACGTCTTTGTGATATTGCAATTAATCTTAATAATTGAAGCACTGATGCTAATGCTGCTGCAACATATGTTAAAGCAGCTGCTGTTAGTACTTCTCTCCCTTGTTTTATCTCTTTTCCTTCTAATATACCTTCATTCCCAATTTGAACCATAGCTCTACTAGACGCATTGAATTCTACTGGTAATGTGATTATTTGGAATATTACAGATGCTGAAAATAATAATATACCAATTTTTAAGAAAGGACCTGTCATAAATAGTCCTATGAATATTAAAAACCAAGATATATTAGATGCAAAGTTCACTACAGGAACTAAGCTACTTCTCATTTGAAGAGGTGCATACCCCTTAGCATGTTGAATTGCATGCCCACATTCATGTGCTGCGACTGAAACAGAAGTAATAGATGTACCATAATAGACATCTTGTGATAATCTAACTACATTGCTTCTTGGATCATAGTGGTCACTAAGACTTCCTCTAACCATTTCAACATTAACATTATAAAGTCCATTTGCATCTAATATTTTTCTAGCCGTTTGTTCTCCTGTATAACCTAATCTACTTTGAACTCTAAAGTATCTACTTGTTGTACTACTTACTTTGAACTGAGCATACATAGTAAATAATATACCTGGTATTAAAATAAACAATGTCGGATCAAAATAATATCCATAGCCATAGTGCATCATATTTAACACTCTCCTATAAAGAATTTTATTGCATTTTCAACTTCATTTGCATCAATTTTTGTATCTACACAAGGCCCATTAGGTCTTTTGTTAAATACTCCTAAAACTGGTACTTGTCTTATATCTTGTACTCCTGCAGTTAAATCTCTCTCGCAAGCTACAGCAACTACAGCCTTAGGTCTAGTTTCTTTTATTTTCTTTCTAGCCAATGTACCTCCAGTTGCTATAAATACCTGTACATTGTACTTATCTTGTAAATCTATTAAATCTTTTACATTACAAAGTCCACAACTTTTGCAATTTCTTACATTTGTAGTTATCTTTAATTTACATTCACTTTTTTGAATACAATGTGGTATTAAAATAAGTATATCTTCAGCCTTTATCTTATACCTATTACTATATATATAATTATTATTTAATTTTATATATACTTTTCTTATTTCATTTTTAGGCACATTTAAAGTATTTCCTAAAACTATAAGTACAGGATATAAAAAGCTAACTATACTAAAGTTAAACTTCATTATATATTTGTTTACTCTTTTATCATTTACAACCATATAGGTAACTAAAGTTGAAAATATAGTAATAATTAATAATAATATTATTACCCCATTTACCAATATAGAAAATATATTTTCAAGACTATTCATAAAAATATTTAATCCCACTAATAAAAATAGTAATATTCCTATTAAGAACACCGTAGTTGTCATGTATTTTTTAAAATTCATAATTTTAACTTCCTAATATAATGTCTGTGTTTATATTATTTCCTTTTATATATTCAGGCACTTCCATTCTTTTCTTTCCAGATATTTGAATCTCTTTAATCTGAACTATTCCTTTGCTTGTAGACACATTTATTCCTTCTTTATCTACACTAATTATAGTTCCAGGCTCTTTATCACTGTTTTTATCTATAACTTTAGTTTTCCATATTTTCATAGTTTGACCTTCATAAGTTGTATAAGCACTAGGCCATGGATTTATTCCTCTTACAAGATTATGTATGTCTATAGCTGATTTATTCCAGTCTATATTTCCTAGTGACTTATTCATTATAGGTGAGTAACAAGTATCTTCATTACTTTGTTTCTCTCTAGGAGCCTCTCCTTTTTCTATTAAGTCTATAGTTTCTTTTAAAACTTCAGCCCCATCTATCATCATTTTATCATGAAGCTCTCCTGCTGTTATTTCATCATCTAAAAGTATTTCACTTTTTAATATCATATCTCCAGTGTCAAGGCCTTCATCCATATACATTGTAGTTACACCTGTTTTTTCTTCTCCATTTATTATAACCCAATTTAAAGGAGCTGCTCCCCTGTATCTTGGTAGTAAAGAAGCATGTACATTAACACATCCATATTTAGGAATATCTAAAATACTCTTTGGAAGTATTTGTCCAAAAGCTACAACCACTATAAGTTCTGGCTTTATTTCTTTTAATGTATCCACAAATGATTCTTCCCTAGCTTTTAAAGGTTGATATACTGGTATATCATATTCTAAAGCTAATTCCTTTACTGGCGGCATAGCTAATTTTTTACCTCTACCCTTAGGTTTATCTGGTTGAGTAACTACTGCTACAACTTCGTGACCTTCATCTATTATTTTCTGTAAGCACGGAACTGCAAATTCTGGAGTTCCCATAAATACTATTTTCATATTTTTCAACTCCTACTACTTCTCAATTTTATCTACAAATAATATTCCATCTAAATGATCTATCTCATGGCAAAATGCTCTTGCTAAAAGTTCTTCACCTTCTATTTCAAACATTTCCCCTTTTCTATTCATAGCTCTAACTTTTGCATAATATGGTCTTGTTACAGGCCCACACTCATTTACAACACTTAAACATCCTTCATCATCAGTTTGAGTTCCAGAAGTTTCTATTATTTCTGGATTTATTAGTTCTATAATCCCATCTCCTACATCTATTACAGCTATTCTTTTTAATATTCCAACTTGAGGAGCTGCAAGTCCTACTCCATCAGCCTCATACATAGTATCTACCATATCATCTAATAATTGGATTATTTTATCATCGATTTTTTCAACATATTTACACTTTTTTCTTAATACCGGTTCTCCTATTTGAACTATTTGTCTTAACGCCATTTTATATTCCTCCTAAAATTTTATAATACACTATAAGGGTTTATATCTATTGATATATTTGTATCCTTATCAAAAACTACATCGCGCTTAGTTATACATATATATTTTATTATACCCTTTAATAGATTAATTTCAATATCATCATCTTTAAATAGTATTTGCCATCTAAAATTTTGATTTATCTTGCTTATAGAACAAGGATTTGGACCTAATATGAACTCTAAATTACTTACACCTCGTTCTCTTAATAGATAAGCTAATGAATCATACATTTTTCTGGCATTTTTCTCTACCTTAGCATTATCTTTTCCACTAATTACAACACTAATCATATTATTAAAAGGAGCATATTCAAATGCTTTTCTTATTTTAATTTCATCTTCATAAAAGCCTTTAAAATCATATTTCATTGCATGTCTAATTGCATAATGGTCAGTATCGTAAGTTTGTAATATAACTTTACCTTCTTTTTCAGATCTTCCTGCTCTTCCTGCTACTTGAGTTATTAACTGGAATGTAGTTTCAGAACTTCTAAAGTCAGGGAATTTCAAAATCATATCCGCAGATAAAATCCCTACCAAAGTAACATTTTCAAAATCTAAACCTTTACTAAGCATTTGAGTACCTATTAATACATCTGCTTTTTTATTTTTAAAATCATTTAGTATATTTTCAAATTCACCTTTTCTAGATGTTGTATCCTTATCTAGCCTTAATACATTTATATTTGGAAAAATTAACTTTATTTCTTCTTCTATTTTTTGAGTTCCTATTCCAAATGGTTTTATATATTTACTTTTACACTCTGGACATTCTTTTGGAATTTCTTTTTCATATCCACAATAATGGCATTTCCCAGTATTATTTTTTTTATGATATGTAAGCGATATATCACAATTTTCACAAGTAAATACATAGCCGCATTTTCTACAAGAAACAAAGTTCGAAAACCCTCTTCTATTTAAAAATAGTATAACTTGATTTCCACAATTTAAAGCAGTTTGTATTTCAACTTTTAATTTATTACTAAAAATACTTTTATTACCTACCATCAGCTCTTCTTTCATATCTACAACTTCGATTTTAGGCATAGGTTTTTTATTGGCTCTTTGATTTATTTCTAATAATTTATATTCTCCATTTAATGCATTAAAATATTCTTCAATAGATGGAGTCGCTGACCCTAAAACTAAGGAAACATCTCTTTTATTAGCTATATATTTAGCAACATCTATAGAGTTAAACTTTGGATTCTTCTCAGACTTATACGCACCTTCATGGAATTCATCTATAATTATAACTCCAAGGCTTGTAAATGGAGCAAATAAAGCCGATCTAGCCCCAATAAGTATCCTTATTTTCCCCTCTTTTATCTGTTTATACACATCATGTTTTTCACCTTCTGATAACTGACTATGAAAAACTCCAACTATGTCTCCAAATTTATTTTTAAATCTTGATATAGTCTGTGGTGTTAGTGAAATTTCTGGGACTAAAACAATACTATCTAATCCTTGACTTAAGGAATACTCTATTATTTCCATATATACTTCTGTCTTTCCACTTCCAGTTACTCCGTGTATCATATATGGTTTTTTATTTTCCTCAAACATTTCGCTTTTTATAATATTTACTGCATTTAATTGTTCTTCATTTAAATTTATTTTTTTATCCTCTACAGAATATATTTCTTTAGGTTTTCTATATAAATCTATTTCTTCAACACATACAAGACCTTTTTCTTTTAATTTTAAGATACTTTGTCTACATGAGGGGAATACTTCATTTATTTTACTTAATTCTATAGGTTTCTTTTCTTGTACAAACTTAATAATTTCTTTTTGCTTACTTCCTAGCCTTACCTTATTTTCTATTATATAGATATCTATGTCATTTATTTTTTTAGATATATCTATAATATAATCTTTTTTCTCGTTTTTATGGTTTTTATATTCCCATTTTACATCTATAATATTTTTTTTCTGTAGTTTATATATTAAGTTATTTAAATTTGGTATTTTCTTTATTTTTTCAAGTTTTATACATCCATTATTTTCTTTAATTATTTTTATTAAATTCATTTCACTATCACTTAAATTATCTAGATTATCATTTATAAGTGTTAAAACTTTATAATTATTTAACTTATAACCTTTTGGATACAATAAGTTTATACAATCTATGTAAGTACATAAGTATTTATTTCTCATCCACCCAATTAAGCTTATATCATCTTTTGAAAAAATTGGTTCTTCATCTAATACATCTACTACTTTTTTAGTCTTTATATCTTCATCTAATTCGCTCACAATATCAAATACAAATGCTTCTACTGGCTTATTATAAATTCCAAAAGGAACTAGTACTCTATGTCCAATTTTTATATTTTCACTTAAAAACCCTGGAATTTCATATGTAAATAAATTGTCAGTGTATATAGAGTTATTTCTCACTATCACTTTTGCAAATCGCTTCATAATTTAACCTCTATTTCAAATTTATATCGTTATTATCATTTACAGTAAGTTCATTCTTTATAAGTTCATATATTATATCTATTTCATTTGCCTATAAATGAAAATTAAGCATCTATATAAATATAGATGCTTATTTGTTTAATAGAGTTTTTATTTTGTCTAAGATAACATCTGCTACCTCTTCTTTTTTCATTTTAGGATGTTCTTGTACAACACCCTCTCTATCTATAATCTTAACTATATTGGTATCAACACCAAATCCAGCACCATCTTGAGTTAAGTCATTTGCCACGATAAAATCTAAATTTTTCTTTTGAATTTTATTTTTAGCATTTTCTAATAAATCATTAGTTTCTGCTGCAAATCCAACTAAAATCTTATTGTTTTTTATTTTTCCTAATTCTAAAGCAATATCTTTAGTTCTATCTAGTCTTATACTTAAATCATCATCAGATTTTTTTATTTTATTATCTGAGTATTCCTTAGGTCTATAATCTGCAACTGCAGCGCTCTTTATAATAACTTGATTTTCATCCATATTTTCTAAAACAGCATTATACATATCTTCTGCTGATTCTATTTGAATAAATTTCTTTAAATTCTGAGGTGGAACTATATTTGTAGGCCCAGATACTAATGTTACGTCTGCTCCTCTTTCTATTGCCTTTTTAGCTATAGAGTATCCCATTTTTCCAGTTGATCTATTAGTTATGTATCTTACTGGATCAATACTTTCAACTGTAGGTCCAGCAGTTATTATCATGCTAGTACCTTCTAAATCTTTTTTAATTTCTAAAAGTTCAATTATACTATTAAAAATAGTATCAACAGATGCAAGTTTTCCTGATCCTATATCTCCGCAAGCTAATCTTCCGCTTTCTGGTTCTACAAACTTATAATCTAAATCTTTTAAAGTTTGCATATTTCTTTGTACAACAGGATTTTCATACATATTAGTATTCATAGCTGGAGCTATAAGAACTTTTGCTTTTGTAGCCATAATAGTCGTAGTCAACATGTCGTCTGCAATCCCATTAGCTACTTTACCTATTACATTTGCAGTAGCCGGAGCTAATACAAATACATCTGCTTTCTTAGCTAATGATATATGTTCTACATCCCAAGTTTTTGGAGATTCAAACATATCTTCAACTACATAGTTTTGACTTAATGTCTGAAATGTAAGTGGAGCTACAAATTCTGTTGCTGATTTGGTCATTATTACATGTACATTTACACCTGTTTTTTTCAACTTGCTAACTAAATCACAAGCCTTATAAACAGCTATTCCTCCACATACGCCTATAACAACAGTCTTATCTTTTAGCATGATATTACTCCTCTATTATATTTTGAGTTTGAGCTAATAAGTGCTTAGCTTCTTCTATCTCTATTTCTTCCTCAGTTAATTTTCTAAATGATATTTTTCTATCTGCAACTTCTTGAGTAGCTAAAGTAACAGGCTTTATTTCTTGATGCTTAGTAGTAGGAAGGTATGGAGTAGCTCCATCTATTAATTCTCTAGATCTTTTAGCTACAGTTACTACTAAGTAGTATCTATTATCTATTTGGTTTAATACCTCATTTATTGATGGTTTTATCATTTTTATAATTCCTCCTTGAATTTCTTTATTATATTATCTTTGTATCTATAAACTTTATTTTTTTCAGCTGATATTATATGTTCTAATTCTTGAGCTGAATTTTTCACATCTTTATTTACTATAAAGTAATCGTAACTTTCTATTTGACATATTTCATCCATTGCACAACTAAATCTTTTATTTATTTGTTCTACAGTTTCTGTTCCTCTTCCAACTATTCTATTTTTAAGTTCGTCAAGAGATGGAGGAAGTATAAATATGAATACCCCTTCTGGATAAACTTCTTTTATTTGTCTAGCTCCTTGCATTTCTATTTCTAAAACAACGTCATGTCCATTTTCTAGATTTTCTAAAATTGCAGCTTTAGGCGTACCATAAAAATTATCATATATTTGAGCATGCTCTAACAGTTCATTGTTAACTATCATTGATTTAAACTTATCTTTAGTTACAAAGAAATAGTTAACTCCATCTACTTCACCGTCTCTTGGATTTCTTGTAGTAGCTGAAACTGATAACTTTACATCCTCGTTATTATTTAAAAATTCTTTACATATAGTTCCTTTTCCTGCTCCTGACGGTCCAGAAACAACTAGCAATAAACCTTTCCTCTTCATCTATATCTTCCTTTCTAATTCTCTATATTATCATCTTTGTCTGTGAATCTATGTGCTACGGTTTCTGGTTGTACCGATGATAATATTATATACTGACTATCAGTTATTATAACTGCTCTAGTCTTTCTACCATAAGTAGCATCAATTAGTCTTCCATTTTCTTTGCTTTCTTGTATTAATCTTCTTATAGGAGCTGATTCTGGACTTACTATAGCAACTACCTTGTTAGCCATAACTACATTCCCATATCCTATATTTATAAGGTTCGTACTCATAAACGCATCTCCTATTCTATGTTTTGTATCTGTTCTCTTATTTTCTCTAGTTCGCTTTTTACTTCAACAACTAAATTAGTTATATTCAAATCAGATGATTTTGATCCTATAGTATTAGTTTCTCTGTTCATCTCTTGTATTAAAAAGTCTATTTTTCTTCCTATAGACTCATCTTTATGTATAGCTTTTTTAAGTTGTGTTATATGACTTTTAAATCTTACTATTTCTTCTGTTATACTGCATTTATCTGCATATATAGCAACTTCTTGAGCTAATCTATTTTCATCTACAAGACTTGGGTTTTCTAAAATATCAGCTATCCTGCCGTTTAATTTTTCTTTATATTCATTAACAACATTATATGAGTAGTTTTCTATTTGTTCAATATAATCTTTTAACAAATCACATCTCATATCTATATCATTAGCAAGTTTTAAGCCTTCTTCAACCCTCATATCTTTTAACTTAACTAAACAGTCATTTAATGCATCTCTTAGCATTAACCATAATAAATCTTCGTCTTCTTCTTTTTCTTCACTTTTTATTATATCAGGGAATTTTGCTATATTCATAACTGTTATATCATCTTGTAAGTTAAATGTGTCTTTTATATTATTTAATATATTTACATACTCAGAAGCTAACTTCTCATCAAATTTTAAGTTTACATCTTCACTACCTACTAAGTCAAGTTTTATATATAAATCAACTCTACCTCTTTTTATATAATCTTTGACTACATTTCTTATTTTATCCTCTAGAAAAGATATTTTTCTAGGAAGACGTGTGTTTATATCTACGTACTTATGGTTTATAGTTCTACATTCTACTGTAAAATGATAGTTATCATTTTTGTATTCGCCTCTTCCAAACCCTGTCATACTAATAGCCATATGCTATACCTCCAAAGTTCCTTCACATATTTTAACTGCATTTCCTATCATATATATATCATCAAGAAGCTCTATTCTTACGCTTCCACCTTCTGATTTTACGTTAACTATTTCATTAACTTTACCTAAATAGTTAGCTAAAATTACAGAAGCTGTCATACCTGTCCCACATCCTAGAGTATATCCGCATCCTCTTTCCCATGTGTATACATGTATGTTATCTTTATCATCAACTTTAACAAAATTAACGTTAGTTTTATTTGGGAAAATTTCATTTTCTTCTATAAGTTTTCCATATTTATATATATCTTCTTTTATAAGTTCATCTACGAATACAATAGTATGTGGCACTCCCATTAGAATTGAACTTACTTCTACTTCATTATTATTTATTAATAGCTTTTCTTTTATAAAGACTTCTTTATTTGTATTTACTGGAATGTTTTTTGGATTGAAATTTGGTTTTCCCATATTTACTCTTATAGTATAATTTTTTTCACTTTCTATATTTAAAGATATTTTTTTTATTCCGTCAAGTGTGTACACACTAAATTCTGTATCTTTTACTATGTTATTGTCATACACAAACTTACAAAAACATCTTAATCCATTTCCACACATATTAGCTCTTGATCCATCAGAGTTATAATATACCATTTCTACATCAGATATATCAGAGGTTTTAACTACTAGTAGTCCATCAGCTCCAACGCCAAATCTTCTATGACAAACTTTTTTAGCTAAATCTGAGTAGTCGTTAGAATCTTCATTGTCAAACCTACCATCAATTGCTATAAAATCATTTCCGACTCCATGTAATTTCCAGAAGTTCATTTATATCCCCCCTATAAAATTGAATTCTTAGCTTATTATACAATATTTTGTTCATAAAAGGAAATTATATTGAGTGTAAACTCTATATTATTTTAGACTATATTCTCAATATTATATTCACATTATTATTTATATGTGTAATAATTTACTTACTTAATAAATTTTGAAAGGAATGATATTATGGCATTCGATGGTTTAGTTGTTCATTCAATCTGTGATGAGCTGTCTTCTAAGTTAGTTGGAGGAAAAATAGATAAGATATATCAACCAGAAAACGATGAAATAGTTTTACATATACGAAACAATAAAGAGAATTTTAAGCTAGTACTTAGTGCAAGCTCATCTAATCCTAGAATTTACCTTTCTAGTTCATATAAAAAGGAAAATCCTATGAATGCTCCTATGTTTTGTATGTTACTTAGAAAGTATATTCAAAGTGGAAACATAGTTAGCGTTTCTCAAATTGGATTTGAGAGAATTGTAAAAATCACTGTTGAATCTTTAGATGAATTAAAATCAAAAACTACTAAAGATTTAATAATAGAAATAATGGGGAGACATAGTAATATAATTTTAACTCATGAAGAAGATAAAATAGTTGATTCAATAAAAAGAATACCTCCTAGTATTAGTAGGGTTAGACAGCTTCTTCCAGGTATAAAATATACACTACCTCCTGCTCAAGATAAGTTAGATCCACTTGAATTAATTTCTAAAGATCAGTTTAAAGAATTACTTCAAGATTTTAATGGTCCTATATTAAAATCTATATATTCTAAGTTTTTAGGCATAAGTCCAACTGTATCTAAGGAAATATGTTTTAGATCAAATTTAGATAGCTCTACGATGTCTTCAGATTTAAGTGATGAACGCTTTGATAGGTTATATGTAGAGTTTATAAATGTTATGCAGGATTTAAAAAATGCAAATTATAATCCATCCTTAGCTTTAGATCCTTCTATTGATAAGCTTTTAGATTTTAGTTGTATACATCTATCTCTATTTAATGAATTAAAAGTTGTTCATAATGAAAGTATTTCATCAATAATAGAAAGCTTCTATGCAAATAAAGATGCTAAAGAAAGAATAAATCAACGTGCATCAGACTTTAAGAAAAGCATATCTATAAAGTTAGATAGACTTTATAATAAATTAAAGAAACAAGAATTAGAGCTTAAAGAATCTGATAATGCTATGATCTACAAAATTAAGGGAGAGCTTATAACTTCATACATTTATATGGTTGAAAAGGGGATGAAGTCTGTAGAGGTTCAAAATTTCTATGATGAAAACTGTTCTACAGTAAAAATTGATTTAAATCCAAACTTAACTCCATCTGAAAACGCTCAAAAATACTTTAAAAAGTATACTAAATTAAAACATGCAAAGAAGGAGGTAAGTGCTCAAGTTGAACTTAGCTTAGAGGAAATTAATTATCTTGAAAATATAATGCTTAGTGTAGACAACTGTGATAACCTAGCTGAACTTAACGATATAAAAGAAGAACTTCAAAAACTTGGATATATGCGTGGCAAGGTTAAATCAAAAAAAGAAAAAAATACTTTGACTACTAAACCAAATGAATTTTTATCTTCTGATGGATTTACAATCTTGGTAGGTAAAAACAATAAGCAAAATGATTTTCTTACTCTTAGAGTCGCTAATAATGATGATTTATGGATGCATACTAAAAATATCCCAGGTTCTCACGTAATAATAAAATCAGATGGTAAGGAAATCCCCGAATCAACTATTTTTGAAGGAGCAATGCTAGCTGCATTTTTCAGTAAATCTAAAATGTCAGCTCAAGTTCCAGTTGATTATACCTTAAAGAAAAATGTGAAAAAACCAAATGGTTCTAAACCAGGAATGGTTATATATGAAACAAATAGTACTATTTATGTAACTCCAGCTGAAGAGTTAGTAGTTAAATTAAAAAAACAGGGTTAAACCCTGTTTTTTTAATTTCTATTTATAATTATATAAGCTGAGAGTTAAGAACTTCTGATTCTTTCTCAGTATCCTTTTTGAAGTCTTCTTTATTTAATACTCTATTTAGTATAATACCTACTATTGCAGCTAAACTTAACCCTGTAATTGTAACAGTTTTAGTTACAGGTATTCCTATAACAATTCCTTTATTACTTAAGTAAGTAGTTCCTAAGCCTATTACCATTATAGTAGCTATTATTATTATATTCTTTTTACTTTCTACACATTTGCTATCGTTTATTGTTTTTAACCCTACATATGAAATCATAGAGAATAACATCATACTTATTCCACCCATAACTTCTGTAGGTATACTTTGTAAAAACCCTCCAAACTTGCTTACACATGCTAGTAATATTGCACATATAGCAGTTCTTCTTAATATTGATGGATCATAATTTTTAGTTATAGCAAGTACTGCTGTATTTTCTCCATAAGTCGTATTTGCTGGTCCTCCTAAAAATCCTGCCATAATAGTAGCCAATGCATCTCCCATTAACGTTCTGTGAAGCCCTGGTTCTTCTATGAAATTCTTTCCTACTACAGTTCCATTGGTAGTCATGTCTCCTATATGTTCCATGAATACCGCTAAAACTACAGGTGCAATTAAAACTATAGCTTGTAAACTAAATTTTGGTAGTGTAAATTGTGGTATTTGTAAAAGAGCCGTATTTGTACTCATAAATGAAATATCTACATTCCCTAGTATTAAAGATACAGTGTATCCTATAGCTACAGCTATTATTATATTTAATTGCTTTATAAATCCTTTACAAAATACATTTATTACTATTGCTAATCCTAATGTCATAATTGCTATTAAAAAATTATTTGATGCCATATCAACTGCAGTTGGTAATAGATTAAGTCCTATAACTGCTATCATTGCTCCAACCACTTGAGCTGGGAAATATTTTTTAATCTTATCTACGCCTACTTTTTTTATAACTGCTGCCATTATTAAATATATAATTCCGGCTATTATTATTCCACCTTGGGCATATGCTAAATCTCCATTGTGAGCTTCTTTAGCAGCTATTATAACCGGTATAAATGCAAAACTTGAACCTAGGAAAACTGGAACTACGCCTTTTGTACATGCATGGAAAATTAATGTCCCTACTCCTGCACAGAAAATAGCAACCGCTGGATTAAATCCTGTTAATATTGGTACTAAAACTGTAGCTCCAAACATAGCTAATAAATGTTGTAATGATAACATTGTTT
>NZ_JBOGBV010000021.1:0-11352 GCF_051656405.1 Paraclostridium sp. | reverse complement strand
AGTTTCATTTTGTTTATATATAAATTTGGCTATTTTAGCTTTATTTGACATTTTATAGTCTTCAATATTACTTTTCTTAATCATAAAATTCTCCCTTTGTTTTATAAAAACTTTTATAAAACTAATTATAGATTAAAGTATATATATAATCAATAAAGCAAAATAAATTCTCGTCCTTCTTTAAGAAGAATATAATTGTAAAAATAATATTTATAATGTTAACTGTTTGCTTCAACTATCTTTCCATCAGATATAGTTATAATTCTATCTGCAGTTTTTGCAATTTCATCATTATGAGTTATCATCACTAATGTTTGGTTAAATTCTTTAACACATACTTTTAAAATATCCATTACCTCTCTTGTAGTTTTCGAGTCTAAATTTCCAGTAGGTTCATCTGCAAATATTATAGAAGGTTTTTTCGCAAGTGCTCTAGCTATTGCTACTCTTTGTTGTTGTCCTCCTGAAAGTTCATTTGGAAATTTATTAATTTGACTTGAAATACCTAACTTTTTTATTAGGCTATGTTTTAAATTAATGTTGAAAATGAATACTTTTAAATATATAGGTTGTAATATAGATATATCAATGTGTCGGAGGTTATAGTATGCCAAGTATAAAGTCTATATTAACAGATATACAAACATTACCATTAGGTCAAGTAGAGGAATTATTATCTTACTTAGAAGAATTTCTTGTATTAAGGTCTCCAGTAGAGCAAGTATGTGAAGAAGTTAAAGAGTTTAGATTTGCCAAGGGGAAAGTATGTCCTCATTGCCATTCTGAATCGATATCAAGAAATGGTAAATACAATGGTAAGCAAAAATATATTTGTAAAGATTGTAGAAAGACTTTTACTGAATTTACAGACTCTGCAACATATAGAAGTAAGAAATCTTTAGATAAATGGCTAAAATAGTAGGTATAAATATATTTTGTTTTATTATACCAACTTGTTCTTCCAATATTAATTACTCGTTCATAATTTTAATTCTAATAAAAAACGCTTATTTGATAGCATAAGCTTTCAAATCCAATGTTCTTCATCATAAAGAGTTTTAGGCTATATATCAATCTGACAAAACGTTAAAGCCACACCCTTCAGACTTTATAGTGAATGAAGATGCTATATAACCTCAAACTCCCCCTATGGATCCAAACTAAGAGTTTATTATAAACAAAAGAAAAGCACTAATCTAAAGCCTAAGCCTTAAAATCAGTGCTTCTTAGAAAATTAATCTACTAACTTCCAAAATCCTGTTTTAGGTGTTACAAATAATTCATTCCCATCAAACTCTTTATATTCAGTGCATCCTCTTTTTAATATTTTTTGTACTATAAAACTCGACTCAGCCATTCCCGAATGTATCAGCATTTTTGCTAATTTTCCAAATCTCATCTCTCCATTTTCTTCTAATATATCTATTATCTTAGCTTGCATTTCCTGTATTTGCTGTTTAGTATACTCCATGGTCTATCTCCTTTAATCTTATCTTTATATCTATATTAACAAAATACCTATACAAATTAAAGTTTAAAGTTCTAACTAATCCCGACCTAATAGAAAGTTCTCTAAATTCCTAATCTTTTGAGTCCATTTATCAGATATATCTAAATATTTCTTGCTAATTCATAAGCATCCCAAATAGCATACATAATGTTATGAACTCCATTTGAGTCACCTATATTATAAACTGGAATATTTAAATCTTTGATTTCTTCATATAAACTATCATTAGATAGGTATCCTACTGAAGTTATTATTGTGTCTACTGGTATTTCAAATATATTATCTACTTGTTTAACTTCCACACTTCTATCCTTGGTCATTGTAACACTTGTATTCGTGTAGATGTCAACATTATGGAATTTAAGAAGATCTATTAACATAAATTCATTCATATGAGGGATACTATCATGACCACCTACTATTTCTGGCATCATTTCTACTACTGATATTTTTTTACCTTGCTGAGCAAGCCAAAGAGCAGTTTCACAACCAACTAATCCACCACCAACTACTACTATATTATCTCCACATGAAACTTTATTTAGAAGAATTTCTTCAGCAGTTACACTCTTCATAGAACCCTTAAAGTCTATTTTTCTTGCTGTAGAACCTGTTGCCACAACTATTATATCTACATCACATTGAGATAAACTATCCTGATCTATAAAAGTATTATATCTCACATCTACATTTAGTAACTCTAGTTGTCTCTTATAATAAGCTACTAGTTGATGATCATAACGTTTGAAATGAGGCATACCTCCAGGTATTAAATTACCACCTAATTTATCTGTTTTTTCACAAAGAGTTACCTTATGCCCAGATATAGACGCTACACGAGCTACTTCAAGACCTGCAACTCCTCCGCCGATAACTAGTATTTTCTTTTTAATAGTAGCTGGAACTATCCCGTAAATACTTTCCCTGCCACAAGCTGGGTTTACAGCACAGCTAACAGGGCCTTTAGATAGTCTTCCCATACAACCTTCATGACATCCAAGGCATGGTCTAACTTCATCTAATCTTCCTGTTCTCATTTTTTCAACATACTCTGGATCTGCAAGTAATTGTCTACCATAACCTAATATATCGCAACTTTTCCCTATTTCTTTTACTGCCATTTCTGGATTTTCCATTCTACCTGCAAGTATTATTGGTACATCTACATACTTTTTAAGAACTTCTCCAAACTCTCTATACACTCCCTCTTCGAAATACATAGGTGGATGGTTCCAATACCAAGAGTCATATGTTCCAGCATCAACATTAAGAGCATCATATCCCGCTTCAACTAAGATTTTAGCTGCTTTTATACCCTCTTCAATATCTTTTCCTGCTTCTACATAATCTTCTTTAGGTAGACCTCCTTGTCTCAATCCTTTCATACAGCTTTTTAAACTATATCTTAAACTTACTGGGAAGTCTTTGCCACAAGCTTTTTTTATTCCCTTAACTATTTCGGTTGATACTCTTAATCTGTTTTCTAAACTTCCACCAAATTCATCTTCTCTCTTGTTATAGAATGAAATGGCAAATTGATCTAATAAATATCCTTCATGAACTGCATGTATTTCTACTCCATCAAAACCTGATCTTTTTGCTACTACTGCTGATTCTACAAATTTTTGTATTAAATTCATGATCTCTTCTTTTGTCATTTCCCTATGTATTATGCTTGGGTCAAATCTATTCTCCTGTTCTGATGGTGCTATATTTATTGATGTAAAGCCAGGAAGCGCACTTCTTCCAAGACCTCCTGTAAGTTGTAAAAATATTTTAGCACCATATGCATGAATTCTGTCATTCATTGAATGAGTACTATGTATAAATGCAATAGGTGATTTAGTAGGACATGGCATTGTAATAGTTGGTATACCTTCGATACTATTATCAACAGAACATATCCCTGTTATTATAAGTCCTACTCCATGTTTCGCACGCTCTACATAATAGTCTTGTATACGTTGATTAAATCCCCCAAATGAATCTGCATAACCTACTGGACCCATAGGAGCCATCGATGTTTTGTTCTTAATTTTTAACTTTCCTATATAAGCCGGTTTAAATATTTCTGGATAATAAGTCATTTATTTACCTCCTCGAATATTGATCTACTTACGTTACAATTTAGCAGAATATATTCTGCAAGATAAGTGTAATCTCGTTATTAATACTAAGTCAACATATACTTAAAATAACATCATACTTACTAAAAGAAAAAACTTTCGATAAAATACGATAGATTTTAGAAGACAAAATCATTAATTTAATAAATGCTTTTTAATACAATATTTTTTCTTAAATCGGATAATAATAAGAATGTGTTAAAACTATTACTAGGAGGACAAATTGATGAAAAATAAACAACCAAAGTTTAATAGCCATAGTGATGTTAAAATGTCTTGCACTACAAAAAAAAGACTAGAAGGTACTTGCCCAGAATATAAAAATGGATGCCAATGCAAAGAAGAAAAAAATCAAAAATACACAAATCAATTTAAATAAATTTATAACATTATTATTAATTTATAGGGAGTCGTAAATACGACCCCCTCTCTTTCTGTTATTTTAGTATATACGCTTTAACTATTATCTAATTTTTTCTATACTTTTTACTTTTCCATCGCCTATAGTTACAACTATATCAGCCATTTTTGCTATTTTTTCATCATGAGTTATCATGACTAAAGTTTGATTAAATTCCTTTACACTCATGCAAAGCATGTCCATAACTTCTTTACTAGTTTTACTATCTAAGTTTCCAGTAGGTTCATCCGCAAATATTATAGAAGGTTTGTTCGCAAGTGCTCTAGCTATTGCTACTCTTTGTTGTTGACCTCCTGAAAGTTCATTTGGAAATTTATTAATTTGACTTGAAATACCCAACTTTTTTATTAAAGCATTTATATACTCTTTATCTTCTTTTTTTCCATCCACAGATACAGGAAGAATTATGTTCTCATATACATTTACAACCGGTATCAGATTAAAGCTTTGAAATATAAATCCAAACTCTGCTCTTCTTATCTTTGATAATTTATCATCTGATAACTTAGATATATCAGCTCCATCTAATATAACTTCTCCACTTGTTATACTATCAAGACCTGCTATACAATGAAGTAGAGTACTTTTACCACTTCCACTAGGACCTATTATTGCTGTAAATTTTCCTTTTTCAATAGATATGTTGATATTTTTTAATGCCTCTAATTTATTCTCACCTTTACCATAAGTCTTACTTAAATTTATTATATCTAATATACTCATCTCAACCTCACCTTTACTCTTCATTTCTAAGACCTTCTACTATACTTAATTTTGAAACCCTATTGTTTGCTAAATATCCAGCAACTACACATATAAGTATTGTTGCTACCCCAAACTGAAGTATTTCTACTGCAGGAATACTAAATTCATATGCTTGTTTAATTCCTAACCCTTTAGAAAAAGCTTCATTTGCTCTTTGCATATTTTTATAAACATTATAACTAGAAAATACTCCAGCTATAATTGAACTCAAAATTCCATATATAATGCTTTCTTTTAGTATCATTTTCTTAATATTTTTCATACTCATTCCAATAGATCTTAGTGTTGAAATTTCTTTAACTCTAATCATTATGCTTGTATTAACTATACAAACTATATTTATAGATGATATAACCATTGTAAGTACTACACTCACCAATACCTCTTTTTTAAGTTTTTCATTTCCTTCAGTAGACAGCTTTCTATTTTCATACTTACTTTCCATTTCCTTAAATCTATTTTCATTTATTATTTCTTTTACATTTGAAACTACTACTTCTTCTTTATCCTTTTGCAATTTTATAGATATATTATTAAAATCTTTTTTACCTGTTACCTGCTTAAAACTATTCTTATCTAATATAACTTGGAAATTTGAGTCTTTTCCACCTTCAGCGTTTAAAACATAGTCAGGTTTTAATAATCCTACAACTTTAATTTTTTGATTAACATATTTTACTTCTTTACCATTAATTACGGGAATTCTAGCTTCAATAATATCTCCTACTTTTAATTTTTTTAATGTACTTGAATCAGTTGATATAGCTTCCCCTGAGTAAAAGTAGTTAGATACTATTGCACTTTTTATATCACCGTCTTCCCTTAGGTTATCTATGTTTCCATCCTCTAGGTATTTTTCTAGTTTTTTAAGAGTACTTTTATCATATCCTTTTATAGCTATTCCTATTTCTAAGTTTGATTCATCCTTATCTAGAGAATTATATTGTTTGTAATAGTCGCTTATATTTTCTTTATTTGAGTTTAAGTATCCTGTAACATTCATACTCCTAGTTAAATTGCTAACTCCATCTATATCAGATATCTTACTTACCTCATCATCTGTGTATTCATTAAAATATTCACTTGAGTTGTTATAATTGTGACTAAGTATTATGTCACTTTCTCCCATTTCTGAAATAATTGGGCTAAGACTATCTACATTCTTATCATATTGTCTAAATGCAACCATATTAGTTATAAACAAGAAACCTGTCATACTTATTGAAAATATTGATAAAATTGTTCTTGTTTTGTATCTCCATATATTTTTGTATGCCATATACCCTGTAATTCCAAATACTTTTCTTATGAACTTATGATAAAATTTATCTTTTTTTACTGACTTTGAACTATTAGTACTTCTAATAGCTTCTATTGGGGATATCTTTCCACACTTATAAATAATAAAAACACTAGATATAGCTACTGAGATGACTGCCAGACTTAAAGGCTCTATTATACTTCCTTTACTTATATAAACACTTATAGGTTCATTGTATATACTTCTAAGCCCTACATACGATGCTAGTGTTCCAAGTAAAAAGCCTACCGCTAGTCCAATAATTAACACTAAAAAACTTTGAATACATATCATGCACCTTACATTTTTTTTAGTCATACCTATTGATCTTAACATTCCTATTTGTCTCGTCATATCTATTAAGATAATATTAAATATGTTGTATATGACTAGTGTCGCTGCAACCATAGGAATCAACTTATTAGTAAGCTTAATATTTTCACCTCTACACATCTCATAATTTTGTATAGCTTCATTTAGTTGCACATTTATCATGAAATTTTCGTCATCTAATTTATATTTGGCTATTACTTTATCTGCCATATCTATACTAGTGATAAATTTAAGTACCCCTGAATGACTTATTAGTTTTTTAGGTAAAATACTTTGATTTTCTGTGTATTTAGTAAAAGCTTTGACTTTATAGTATAAATTTTCATCATAAAATCCATCTGGCTTTTTCAATATTCCAACTAACTTAAATGACTTCTCTTTACTATAAATCTGATTTTGATTATTTTCATCTATATAATTTTTAATAATATTAAAATCAATACTTTGCCCTAAATCATCGCTTAACCCTATCTCTTTAAGCGCTTTTTCTTCTACTACTATTTCATTTTCATTTTTAGGTTCATTACCTTTTATAAGCTTATAACCATAAGAATCTATAAACCCGTTACTATAAGAGTTTAAACTTATAGATACTCCTTTATTACTTACTGCATTACCTAGGTTTATAACATCATTGATAACTTTTATATTCTTATCATTTTTTAATTGATTTACAGTTTCTAAATTAATATTGCTGTACTCTACATGATAATCACTAAATTTTTTATACGCTTCTTTTATATCATGTTTATTCTTAGATTCTGGAACTACATTAAGTGCAAATACTAATATAACAGCTAATGCAATACTAATGATTAATGATAAAGTTCTTCCCTTTTGCTTTTTTAAGTATGCTATAGCTAATCTAAAACTTACTCTCATCATTTCCCTCCTGTTTTTCGTATGTAATTGTTTCGAGGGCACATAAAAAAATGTTACCTTCTTTATCATCAAAGGTAACATTTCTAAAATTCGTATTCAATATAAGTCCGACAAGTGGTATTTTTTTGCCGACAACTGTCACGTTAATCAAAAATTTTCATTAAATTTTTACTCGAATGGGATATGAATACTAGTTATAAATTTAAACTTACTATTCTTAATTTTTAATTCTCCATTATACTTTTTTATTGAAGACTTTATACTATCCAAACCTATTCCATGAAGAAATTTATCTTTTTTAGAAGTTAAAATCTTATTGTTTCTAATTATTACTTTATTTGTTTTACTGTTTTCACATCTTACAACATAATAGCTCTTTATAAAAGTACCTTTTATAGTTATATATTTTTCTATATTATTATCATCAATTTTATTACATGCTTCTATTGCATTATCGATTAAATTTGAAAATATACTACTTATGTCAATCATATCTATGAATTCACATTTACTAAAATCTATGCCTACATTAAAATATATATTATTTTTTATACAGTCTTTACTTTTTTCATATAATATAATATCTAATAAAGCATTTCCTGTATTATAAATATTTTTATTATTTTTCACTTCATCTTCGATATTGTTAATATATTCATTTACGTCTTCACTACTATTTTTTAGTGACCTTATGTTTTCCATATGATTATTCATATCGTGGTATACTCGTTTCATTTTTTCTTGTGATTCCTTAACCATTAAATAGTATTTATATTGCATATCTAGTTTTTCATTTACAAGTTCCAATTTTACTTTTTCTTTTTCTGACTTTATTGAATTTGCAACAATAAATATTAATATTATATTTGTTATACCTAAGATATAAGGAAATACATACTCTATAAAACTAGATATCTTACTCATATATAAAATATTATTATATTCAATGTTATTGTTTATTACTATTCTATATAAATCATTTGATGCTGAAATTAAAACATTTAAAAGTACAAGTATAAATATATTAACTGTTATTGTTAGACTTATATATAATAGGTATTTGTTATAATTATATAGTTTTTGTATCTTATCAAGAAAATATATTCCTGTGAAAACAATCAAAAAATTTATTCCAAGATTCAATGCATATATATAATTACCTATATAACTAAACGTCATAAATAAAAACCAATAAATACTACATTCTATCAATATATATACTAAACTATATGTTAACGAATTAATAATAGACTTTTTTATATTAATGTTATAAACACATTTGCAAATTAAAGTTAATATTAACACTGTGCTGATTAGAGGTTGTAATGATACAACTCCAAAAGGCATACCCATTACAACTGACCATATAGCTAGTAATAAGATTACTATAGATTTAAGATTAATTTTACAGTTATAAACATAACCTATTTTATTCATTAACATAAAAAAACAAAATATGAATATAAACATATTTACAGTACCTAAAGCTCTATGAATACCTAACATAAAATCTCCTCTATCAACTCAAAAAATTTCTCTTTAGTTTCTTTAAATCTATATCTACTTACAGGTACTTCTTCACTAGTTTCAAGTATGGCAACATACTGTTTTATGGATTTTACGTGATCTAAATTAACTAAAAAACTCTTGTGGCATCTAAAAAATCTACTACAATCTATATCCTTCTCAAAATTGCTCATGGTTCCCTTTGTTTTATAAGTTTTAGTTGAGGTATGTATAGTTATATTTTCTTTTTGAACTTCTATATAAGTCATTTCATTTACATCTAATTTAATTTGATTTCCCTGTTCCTTTACTATAATGTATTTATTTTTTATATCTACTTCTTTAATACAGTTTATTATATTATCTTTTAATTTCTCATATTTTACTGGCTTTACTAAATATCTATAAGCTCTTACCTCATAGCCTTCTAGTGCATATTCTATCAAAGATGTAATAAATATAATTTCTACCTTATTGTCTAAAAGCCTAATTTTTCTAGCTGTATCCATCCCATTAATTTCACCTAATTGTATATCTAATAAAACTATATCAAAATCTTTAGAGTAATTTTCAAGTAGTTCTTCTCCTGAACTAAATATATCTAATTTATATTGTAATGAAATACTTTTAAATGCTTTATTAATATACCCTTCTAGTAACTCTTGTTGATCCTTTTCATCTTCACAAATTGCTATCCTAATCATAATACCCCCTTATGTCTTATAGAAGATTTCAACTTATCTATATACGTACACTTTAGGATAACATTTTTAAATCATTTTTATCAATACTCAAGTATAAGTAGTATCATTTAAGCGTAAAAAACCATACTGAATAAAATTCAGTATGGTTTTTCAATTCTATATAAGTAAATCTAAAGTTTTATATACTGCAATATCCTATGACTTCATAGTCCTCAGGTATATTATAATCTTTATCTATTTTATCTACATTCCATTTTAAGTCAAATAAAGTTGTATCTATTATTAATCCGAAATATAGCATAGCTATCCCAGCGTCTATACCTCTCTCGTAATTGCTAGTAAAATCATCTTTTTTAACTGCTAGTATAATTTTTCCTCCATCTATTATAAATCTCCATGGTTGTCTATTAAGAGTTGATGGTGCCATTCTAGCGTAACTAAATGCATCAAGAAGCCCTCTTTCTTCTAGCTCATCTATACTTGTATTTATTCCCCATTTATCCATATATACAATTTTTTCTACTCCTAATCTTTCTGATCCACTCTTATTTTTAATAGTTTTATCAATTCCATAACCTAACGCTATAATCGCAGTTACCTCTTTGTTTGATGAAATACCTAATTTTTCTTTTATAATATCACTATCATTAAAAGTTACCCAACATGAGTCAATATCTAAATCCCTAGCTTTTAAGATTAATCTTTCTCCTATATATCCGCTATTTTCAATGTATCCTCGTTTAACATCTGATAGTATAACAGCGTAACTAGGAGCTTTTATCATATGTCCATTGTACCCCGCTATATTCTCTAACTTTTCATAAGTTTCTTTGTTGTCAAATATTTTTAACTCTATATCCACTTCAGGTAATAATTTTTTAGACTTTTTTATGTAACTTTCTATTTCATTAAAATATTTTGATTCTATAGCTTCCTCTTTGAACTCTCTTACTGACTTTCCATCTAATATAAGTTGTTTATAATTCATAAATAATCCCCCTTTTAAATTCATTTATATACTTAATACCCACTTTATATTTAATATAATTATTTTTTCAGAAATTTCTTAAATTAACCTTTTAAATCTACCTTTTTTATTAAAACATCGTAGCCTGTATACGCAAGTGCTAAAGCTCCTATAAGTAATCTTTCATGTGCAAAAGGTGTTATAGTAGCATCTGCCATGTTTACACTATGACCTGTTACATTATAATTAGATATTCCTATATACGGGTGTATCGTAGGTGTTTTATGACTTACATTTCCTATATCACTTGAACCTGTATCTTTTGCTTCATAAATATCTTTTATCCCAAGAGTTCTTAAGTTTTTACTAAAAGACTCTGACAAACTCTTATTAGTTTTTAAATTATCATTAGGTAATTCATATCTTGTCATCTCTAGTTTTGAACCCGTCATAAGAGCAGCTCCTTGTGCAATATTTTTTACTTTTACTAATACATCATCTAGTATTTCTTTTGTAGCTGCTCTGAAGTAAAATTGAGCTACAGCTTTATCTGGAACAATATTTGCAGCTACTCCTCCATTAGTTATAATTCCATGCATTCTAACATCTGGAGTGACATGTTGTCGCAAAGCATCAATTCCATTAAATAACTGAATAACACTATTTAAAGCATTTATCCCATCTTGTGGACAAGAAGCCGCATGTGCAGTTTTTCCTGTATAAGTAAATTGTAATGGATAAAGCGCCATAGATGTCCCACTTTCTATAGTTTTATCTGATGGATGAACCATCATTGCAACATCTAGTTCATCAAATACTCCCTGTTCTGCAAAAATAA
>NZ_JBOGBV010000020.1:0-52602 GCF_051656405.1 Paraclostridium sp. | reverse complement strand
CTTCCTGATGTAACTATTGTAAGAAGTGTACTTACAATTATAGCTCCTACTGCATCGTTAAATGCAGACTCACTTACAACTGTTTGCTTTATTTTATCTTTTATAGTAACTTGTTTAAATACTGGTATAAGTGCTGCAGGGTCTGTTGATGCTATTATTCCTCCTACAAGTAAAGATGTCATTATTGGAAGTCCAAAAATTTTATTAGTAGTAAATCCAACTACTATAGTTGATACTACAACTCCTAATGTTGATAATAACCCTACACTAACCTTTACTTTATTTAAAACTTTTAAGTTAACTTCTCTACCACCTTCATAAAGAATAAATGCCGATCCAAAAGTTAATATAAGATTATTTTCTATAGGAAATGAATCTACACTTATTAAGTTTAAAACTGCCGGCCCTATTATGATTCCTGCTATTAAATATAGTATTACATCTGGTAATTTAAGCTTTTCACTTAATTTACCTAATATGACTCCTATTACAACTATTGCTGAAAATATTATTAATAAATTATTGGTAGCAATAGCTTCTACTGTATTTTCCATATATATAACCTCCATCTATAATATAAATTAATTTATCTTATCAATTCCAAGTATTATTTTACTATTACTTTTATCATAAGTAAAATAAATATTATAAGTGGTTATTATTTATATTTTTAATGATTGTTTGAAACTTTCTATTAAATATATTTTCCTTAGACGTAAAAAAACTGATAGTAATGCTTTAATAAGTATTACTACCAGTTTTATATTTTAATTATTTAGATACATTGCCGGCTACATTAAGGATATCCCATGTTCTTGCAAATGGTGGTGCATAACATAAATCTAGCATACCTAATTGGCTAGTTGTTAATTTTCCAAATATAGATGCAGCTATTACATTACATCTTTGAACAGCATCTTTATATCCTGCAACTTGTCCTCCTAATATAACTTTTGTATCAGCATCATATACAAGCTTTACATACATTTTATTTCTTCCTGGATAATAATTAGTCTGGTTAAAGTCTGATATAAACTTAGATTTAATCTTTATACCTAGTTTTTCAGCTTGTACTTCTGTTAATCCTGTACATGCAGCTTCCATATCCATAATTTTTATGCAACTAGATCCTAAAGACCCTTGGAAACTATTGTTAGCTCCAGCTAAATTTTCTCCAACTATTCTTCCTAATTTATTAGCACCAGTTGCAAGTGGAACATATGAATCTTGTCCTGTTACTATATTTTTTATAGTTGCACAGTCACCTGCTGCATATATGTCTTCCACTGAAGTTTTTCCAAACTCGTCAACAATAATTGCGCCATTTGGCAACATATTAACTTTACTATCTTTTAAAAAGGCTGTATTTGGTCTTACTCCAGTTGCTATTATAACTAAATCTGCATCATATTCACCTTTATTTGTTATAACCTTTTTAACTTTTTCTTCTCCAACTAACTCGCTAACTATTTCCTGTAATCTTAAATCAACATTATGATTTTTAATTTCTTCTTCTAATATATCAGTAATCTCTTTATCAAATACTTGAGGTAAAATTCTATCTTCTAGTTGAAATACCACTACTTCTTTCCCTAATTTTTTAGCTGCTTCAACTGCTTCAAGACCTATAAATCCTGCACCAATTATAGCAACTTTTTTTATTTCATCTCTATTCATTAGTTCTTTAACTTTTATACCATCATCTAAACTCTTTAATGTTGACACATTTTCAAGTTTAACATTTTTTATAGGAGGTATTATGCTGCTAGCCCCTGTTGCTATCATTAATTTATCATATGAATCTTCAAATATTTCTCCATTTTTTATATCTTGAACTTTTAATTTTTTTGAATCAGTATCAATTGAAGTTACTTCATGGAATATTTTTAAGTCTATTCCACTTTCAACAAACTTCTCAGGCGCTCTTGCTATCATATTTTGAGGATCATCGAAAAAGCCGCCAATAAAATATGGAAGTCCACATGCTCCAAATGATACAACATCTGTTTTTTCATATACAACTACTTCATAATCAGGTTTCATTCTTTTTAATTTTGCAGCAGCACTCATTCCAGCTGCTACTCCACCAATAATTACAACTCTCATCTCTTTTCTCCTTAAAAAATAATGTATTTTAAATAAATTTCTTAATTTTTTATATCTAGTTTTAAATTATAATATAGCAGTTACCCATTATTTATGATATATTAACACATTTCAATCATTTTTTCTACTTTTTTGAATTTTAAAATTTTATAAAAATTCGCTTCGCTCATGTCGCCAACGACTCCGTCCGTTGCTCAAAATATCATTTTTTACTTTCGCCAAAACATTTGTATAGCTACGTTGTATAAGTTATCCACAAACATTTGTTAAGTATAATTTCCTTAAGCGTAAAAAAAGATACCCAGTTAAATTGGGTATCTCATAAATTATCTTCTAGATTTTTTAGTCGGTCTTCCTTTTTTAGACACTGTATTATCAACTTTTTTAGCTTTCGCTTGCTCGTGTCCTGGGAATATTATCTTTGGATCTTCTTCATTTTTTTTATATATAGTAAACTTAAATCCTATAGCTTGAACAAATTCTGCTCTTATAGCTTCACATATAGCATTTGCAGTTTCTTTAGCATCTAATCCAGCATTTTCTAATATAGAAACTTTAACTATTTCTCTAGATTTTAACATATCTTCTAATTGATCTAAGAAACTTTCTGTAACTCCTTCTTTACCTATTTGAGTTATAGGTTTTAAAGTGTTAGCAACAGATCTTAAATATGCTCTTTGCTTACCTTTTAACATGTGTCCACCTCTTTACGTCTTTAATTAATTTTAATTATAGAATTCGAATTCTATATCGTATATCTTAACAGTATCTCCATCTTCTATGCCCATTTCTCTTAGTTTATCAAATACACCTTGAGATTCCATAGATTTTTGGAAGAACTGTACAGATTCCATATCTTCAAAGTTAACAGAGTACATTATTCTTCTTAAAGCTTTACCTGTAACAACATATACTCCATCTTCTATTTCAACTTCTAGTCCATCTTCAGTTTCTTGAACTAATTCTGGTCTATACATTTCTTCTTCAGTTACTAACTCAACGTCTTCAACTTCGTTTAGTAATTGTGCAACGTAAGCTATAACATCATCAATTCCTTGTCTTGTTGCTGCAGACATCTTGAATACTTTATATCCTCTTGACTCTAATTCATTCTTAAAGTTTTCAAAGTTACTTTCATCTTCCATTATGTCTATTTTGTTAGCAACAACAACTTGAGGTCTAGTAGATAACTTTTCATTATATAACTTTAACTCATCATTTATTTTATCAAAATCTTCTAAAGCATCTCTGCCTTCTATTCCTGATATGTCAACTATATGGATTAATACCTTAGTTCTTTCAACGTGTCTTAAGAAATCATGACCTAATCCTATACCTTCTGCAGCACCTTCTATAAGTCCTGGTATATCAGCAAGTACAAAACTTTCGCCAAACTTAGTTTGTACAACTCCTAAATTTGGTGTTAAAGTTGTGAAATGATAGTTAGCTATTTTTGGTTTAGCTTTAGTTACTACTGATAAAAATGTTGATTTACCTACATTTGGGAATCCTAATAGACCAACATCAGCTATCATTTTCAACTCTAATATTATCCACTTTTCTTCTCCATCAGTTCCTGATTTAGCAAATGCAGGAGCCTGTCTTATTGCATTGGCAAAGTGTTGGTTTCCTCTTCCACCTCTTCCACCTTTTGCAACTACTGCTTTATCGCCTTCTTCTTTTAAGTCAGCGATTATAAGACCTGTTGCCTCGTCTCTTATTATTGTTCCTGGAGGAACTAATAAAACTAAATCTTCACCATTTTTACCAGCTTGTCTTTTTTTAGTTCCATCTCCACCAGCTTGTGCAGAGTACTTAGTTTGATATTTAAAGTCCATTAATGTTCTTAATCCTGAATCAACTTTAAATATTATACTAGCTCCACGACCTCCGTCTCCTCCGTCTGGTCCTCCTGCTGGAACGTATTTTTCTTTTCTAAAAGATACTGATCCGTTACCACCGTTTCCAGCTTTTACAAATATCCTAGCCTTATCTATAAACATATTAATTCACCTTCTTTTTTAAAGCTTTTTTATTTATATTTGCCACAATCTATAATATAAATTCTCTCCGAGCTATATTAATCATTATATTTAAAAAAGGAGTGTATGAACACTCCTTTTTTTAGCGTATTACTCAGCAACTGGGTATACACTTACTTTTTTTCTTTTCTTGTCTTTTCTTTCGAATTTAACAGCACCGTCAACTAATGCGAATAAAGTGTCATCTCCACCTTTACCTACGTTAGTTCCTGGATGTATCTTAGTTCCTCTTTGTCTAACTATTATACTTCCAGCAGTTACAACTTGTCCATCGAATCTCTTAACACCTAATCTTTTAGAAACAGAATCTCTACCGTTCTTAGAAGATCCTACCCCTTTTTTAGATGCAAGTAATTGTAAGTTCATTTTTAACATTCTGGAGTCACCTCCTACTTTTTTAGAATTTTTATATTTTTTGGGTATTCCCTTTTAATTTCACTAATAGCTAATTGAAAATGTTGTAGTAACAATTGAGCTTTGTCTAGATATTCATCTTTAACAATGCATTCAATGTGACCTTCTTGGCCTATAACTTTATCAAATTCAATTTTCTGCAATTTACTTAAAGAATTTATAACTGATAATGCATTGGATGTAACCGCAGCACATACAATATCAGAACCAAGTTCTGCATAGTCAGCATGTCCATTAAGACAAAAACCTTTAAGCATGAAATCGTCGTTTTGATAATATTTAACTTTTATCATGGCAATTACAATTAAGCGTTTATTTTTTCAACTACTAACTTAGTGTAAGCTTGACGATGTCCGTTCTTTCTTCTGTAGTCTTTTTTAGCTTTATATTTGAAAACTATAACTTTCTTAGCTTTACCTTGCTCTACAACTTTAGCAGTTACAGATGCACCATCAACAGTTGGAGCTCCAACTACTAAGTTTCCATCTTTAGAACAAGCTAATACTTCGTTTAAAGTAACTACATCACCTTCGTTAACGTTTAACTTCTCTACGAAGATTACATCACCTTCAGCAACTTTGTATTGCTTTCCTCCAGTTTTAACTATAGCGTACATAAATACACCTCCTCGGTCTCAAACTCGCCAATACAAGGTACTCATAAGAGATTTCCAAACCTTTATTGAGCGGCACTACATTTATAAATAATACTATAATTTATATAAACTGTCAACTAACTATTAAAAATAATATTCATATTTTCATGTTGAATTTCAGCTTTTTTGTCTATATTTATTTTCACATTGTATTTCTTGCTTATATTATCAATTTTTTCTTTATAATTTTTATTTATTTCATCCGAAACATAATGATTTAACTCTATTTTAACTTGTCTATACGAAGTATGTTCTTTTATTCTCATTACTTCCTTTTCTATTTCATCTAAAATTCTATTAATTGACTTTATACTTTCTCCAGTTTTACATACGAAACATTCGCTAAGATAGTAATTGTCTATGGAATCTTTTTCTCTTCTTCTAGCAATTTCAACTAATCCAAGTTTTGTCATCCCCATAACATTTGTTTTTCTTCTATCTTTATCAGTTTCTTTGCTTAAAACTTCTAATAGATTTTTTTTATATTCATTTTTTTGCATATCTATAAAGTCTACAATAATTATTCCTGCTATATCTCTAATCCTTAGAAGTTTAGAAATTTCTATAGCTGCTTCTAAATTAGTTTGATATATTGTTTCTTCTAAATTAGAATTCCCAGTAAATTTTCCTGTGTTAACATCTATTACTGTCAAAGCTTCAGTCTTATCTATTATTAAATATCCACCACTTTTCAGCCATACTTTTCTATTTAAGCATTTATCTATCTGGGATTGGACTGAATGTAGGTCAAATACATCCTTATTATTTTCTAATAATAATTTATCTTTATAATTCTTATCGATACGTCCTAATATATTTTTTAGTTCTTCATACTTATCATTATTATTCACAATAATTTTTAAAACACTATCATTTACATTATCTTTTACATACTTAGATGCAAAATCAAGGTCCTTGTATAAAAGTTTAGGCCCTATACCTAACTTATATTCTTTTAAAACTCTGTTGTATTTTTCTTTTAAATCAAATATATCTTGTTCAATTTCCTCTTTTGAACATCCAACCGCTTCAGTTCTTATAATCCCTGTAAACTCTTCATCAATGCCTTGAACTATCTTTTTTAATCTAAATCTCTCTTTTTCTAATTTTATTTTATTTGATATAGTAAGCCTATCATTTGACGGTATATAAACTAAGTATCTTCCTGCAAAACTTATTTCAGTATTAAGTTTTGCACCTTTTGTCCCTATAGCTTCTTTATTTACTTGAACTAAAATATCTTGTCCACATTTGACATCTTCATTTTTCTTCATGCTTAAATATGCAAGCTTGTCACTTCCAATATCAACAAAATAAGCTTCTATACCTTTTAATGCCTTTTTTACAACACCTCTATAAATATTAGAAACATTTTTACTCGAATTACTCTCTATAAAAAGTTCACTTAACTTTCCATCTTCTAACACAGCTACCTTTTGAGAATTAACCAATGACTCTATAATAATATTTTTCAAAAGCTCACTTCCTATCCTTTCCTTAATTCACCTTCATCGAATATCCACAATCTTTTCTTATATCTATTTTAATAAAATGCGAAGAGTGTGCTCTATGTGTTGACGTAACACTTTACGTGCAAAGCACGTCGTGTGAAGGAGACATATATAGCACACTCGAGCAACCCACTCTCGATATCAGAAAAGAGGTGGATATCCACCTCTTTTCTACATTGGAGTTACTAACTCTCCATCTTTAACTATATATAATTCTCTTCTTAATATATCTACATCTAATGGATCAATATCTAGTTCAAATACTTCTAGCATTTTAGGTATAAATATATTAGTATTTAAATTCGCCTTAGAACCTGTAGCCATAGTTGATTCTAAAGTTATAACTCTATCTTCAACATCTATAACATCAAAATTCTTTATCATAGGTCTGATGTTAACTTCTACAGTTTTTCCTTTTTTATTTTTCTTACTTATTATAATTTCTTCTTTATTCATTAATTCTGCTACTTTAGTTTTTATAAATTCTTTAGATAGTTCTTTATCTACTTCTATCGTAAACATGTATTCACCATATTCTATAGCAGATGCTAATGATGGAACTTCTTTAGTTATTTCCTTTGCATTTACAAATTTTATACCATCTGGCATAGCAGTGTTTATTTTTTCCATAAACTCAGTAGCACTTAAATCTTCTTCTATTTCAACGTCTAAGTACTCCCCTTGACTTTCTGTACCAAGTGCTAGTGCATGTCCATAACTCATCTTAGGGTGTGGGTTAAATCCTTGAGAATATGATAATTGTATTTCAGCTCTTCTAAAAGCTCTTTGTAATAATCTTTGTAAATCAAGGTGAGATATATATATCATGTCATTTTCTTTTTTAAATTTACATCTTATTATTTTACTCATAATTAGCACATCCCCTTTCCTATAGTATGAGTGTTTATTCCACATCCATTACATTTATGTCTACAATCAACTGTTACTTTTTCTTGCTTTGATTGCTCATTTTCTCTAATTAAGAACTTTTTATTAACTCCAACATCTAAATGATCCCAAGGGAATACTTCTTCATAATCTCTTTCTCTATTTGCATAGAAAGCTATTTCAAGATTATTATTTTTCATTGCTTCTTCCCATATTTCTAGCTTAAAGTGTTCAGCCCATCCATCAAACTTAGCACCAGCTTTATACGCATCGTATATAACCTTACCTAGTTTTCTATCTCCTCTAGCAATAACTGCTTCCATTAAACTAGTTTTTGAATCATGATAGTTGTATTTTATATTTCCATTTTTTAATTTTTTAACTAAATGTCTTTGCTTTTCTCTAACTTGTTCTGTAGTATCTTGTCCATGCCATTGGAATGGTGTAAAAGGCTTAGGAACAAATGTTGAAGTACTAACAGTTACTCCAAATACTCTTCTTAATTTACCACCATTAACGTCTCTGTATATATCTATAACTTTATAAGCAAGATTTGCTATTCCATCTAAATCATCATATGTTTCAGTTGGAAGTCCTATCATAAAGTATAATTTTACACTATTCCATCCCATTTCAAATGCTTTTCTTGTAGCATTTTCTAGGTCTTCTTCTGTTACCCCTTTATTTATAACGTCTCTCATTCTTTGAGTTCCAGCTTCTGGAGCAAAAGTAAGTCCTGATTTTCTTACTTGTTGTATTTTCTCAGCTATTTCCATAGAGAAGTTATCTAATCTAAGAGAAGGTAAAGATATACCTATATTTTTAGACGCATATTCTTCTACTAAGTAATCTGTAAGCTCTGATAAATTACTATAATCACTTGTACTTAATGAAGATAATGATATTTCATCATATCCAGTATTTTTAACTAACTTTTCTAGTATTTCTTTTAATCTATCTAAGCTCTTTTCTCTTATAGGTCTATATATCATACCAGCCTGACAGAATCTACATCCTCTTGTACATCCTCTAAATAATTCTAAAACTATTCTATCATGTACAGTATCTATAAATGGTACTATAAGTTTTTCTGGATACTCTACTAAGTCCATATCTTTAATTATTCTTTTATGAGGGTTTTGATGTATTCCCTCTCTATTAGCTTTAACTTCTTTTATAGTGTTATCTTCATTGTAAGATACATCATAGAATTTCGGTATATATACACCCTCTATGTTAGCTATATCTAATAAGAACTCATCTCTAGTAGTCTTATTTTTCTTCCATTCTTTATATCTATTAACTATTTCTAAGTTAACTTCTTCCCCTTCTCCTAAAACAACTATATCAACAAAGTCTGCCATAGGTTCTGGATTATAAGCACAAGGTCCTCCAACTAATATAAACGGATCATCTAGCTTTCTATCTTTAGCAAGTATTTCAACTTTTGCTAAATCCATCATATTTAAAATATTAGTATATGATAATTCATATTGAAGTGTAAAAGCTAAAAAGTCAAAATTAGTTATAGCTTCTCTTGACTCTAGTGCAAATAAAGGAATATTATTTTCGCGCATTTTTTCTTCCATATCTACACTTGGAGCATATACTCTTTCACAAAATACATCTTCATCTCTATTTATAACGTCATATAATATATGACTACCTAAATGGCTCATTCCTACTTCATAAAGATCAGGGAAACAATGAGCATATCTTATAAGATTTTCATTTGTTGTATCTTTATGTATCGAATTTACTTCATTTCCTAAATATCTAGCAGGTTTTTCAACCTTTTTAAGAATCCTCTTCAAGTCTACTTTTTTATTCATAAAAATCCTCCGTAAGTTTATTTCAGTATATAAACATAAATATTATTATACACGATATAATAAGATGTATCAAAATATAATTACTTATATATTTGCAATTTGTAGTTTATTATATACAAAACTTTACTATTTTTTGTTAATATAGTATTGAGTGCAAAAGTTTTGAGAATTTTTCAAGTTTTTTGTATACAATATGTTTTAAAGTTTTATTAATGGGTATATTTTAAATATAATTACGTATTTTATTAATCACGGTTTAGGAGGATTTTTTTATGAAGGAAGCTTTTGAAATTAAAAAAGATATTTATTGGACTGGTGTTATAGATAAAGACTTAAAAATCTTTGACATCATAATGGAAACTGAATTTGGGACAACTTATAATGCTTATTTTATAGACGATGAAAAAAAAGTGTTATTTGATACTGTAAAACCAAACTTTAAAGGTGAGTTTATCGAAAAATTATCATCTTTAACAAAAATAGAAGAATTAGATTATATTGTTATACATCATACTGAGCCAGATCATGCTGGTAGTTTAAAATATATACTTGATATAAATCCAGATGTAGAAGTTATATGTACAAATGCAGCTAAAATGTATTTAGCTGAACAAGTTAACAGACCATTTAAATGTCATGTTATAAAAGATGGTGAAACTTTAAACATAGGTAAAAGAACTTTAAAATTCATATCTGCACCATTCTTACACTGGGCAGACACAATGTTTACTTATATAGAAGAAGATAAAACATTACTTACTTGTGATGCTTTTGGATGCCACTTTGCAAGTGTAGATCCAGATATAATAGATAGCGAAGATTATTTAAAATCAGCTAAACATTACTTTGATTGCATAGTTAAACCATTCTCTAAGCATGTTTTAAAAGCTGTAAATAAGGTTGTTGAATTAGGATTAGATTTTGATACTATATTAACTTCTCACGGTCCTATGTTAAGTAAAGACCCTATGGCTCAAGTTAAAAGATATGTAGAATGGTCTACTGAAACTGTTAATACAACTAACCAAGACCAAGTAGCTGTATTATACTTATCAGCTTATACTAATACAAAAGTAATGGCTGAAAAAATATACGAAGGTATAAAATCAACAGGTGAAGATGCTACTTTATATGATATAGAAAATATGGATTTAGCAGAACTTCATGATGTTATGGTAATGTCTAAAGGAATATTATTTGGTTCTCCAACTATAAACAGAACTATGGTTAAACCTATGTGGGATGCATTCTCATTAATAGATCCTATGGCTAACCAAGGTAAATTTGCTGGAGTATTCGGATCTTATGGATGGAGTGGTGAAGGTATAACTATGGCTGAACTACTTGTTAAGAATATGGGATTCAAGATGCCTGTTGAAACACTTAAGAAGAAATTCTTCCCAAGTGATGAAACTTTACAAGAATGTTTTGATTTTGGTGTTAAGTTCGCTGAATCAATTAAATAAATATATAAATAAAAAAGCTAGCTCAATTGAGCTAGCTTTTTTATTTATATATTTACATACGTTGAGTATTTGTCTTTCTAACTTCTCTCCAAGAAAGTTCCCCTCTATCTAATGCTTTTATAAAAATTTCAGCTGAAGCAAGATTAGTAGCAATAGGTACATGATACACATCACAAAGTCTAATTAAAGCTTGTATATCTGGTTCATGAGCTTGAGCTGTCATTGGATCTCTTAAAAATATTACTAAATCAATATCTTGAGAAACTATTAATGACCCTATTTGTTGATCTCCTCCAAGAGGTCCTGAAGCTAATCTTTTTATCTTTAACTTAGTTTCATCTTCTATTCTTTTTCCTGTAGTTCCTGTAGCATATAATCCATAATTGCATAAAATAGATTCATATCCTATACAAAATCCAACCATAGTGTTTTTCATTTCATCATGTGCTATTAATGCTATATTCATACGTCACCCCTAATATATTAGAAATTTATTTTCTTTCTTCTCATACCTACATTTAGTACAAGACCTAAGTTAGCTAAAGACGTCATAAGAGAACTTCCTCCATAACTAACAAATGGCAATGTTACTCCTGTAACAGGTATTACAGCAACTGTCATTCCTATATTCTGTATAACTTGATAAGCAAACATGCTCGCTACCCCAATAACTATTAAGGTTCCATAAAAATCCTTGGCTTCTTTTGCAATAACAATCATCCTTATTAAGAATAACCCGTACAGTAAAATTATTACAAACATACCAATAAGCCCTAATTCTTCACCTATAACAGCAAATATAAAGTCACTATCTTGAACTGGCAAGAAATCATTTTGATTTTGAGTTCCTTCATATAGCCCTTTACCTGTAGTTCCACCTGAACCTATAGCTATCATTGACTGCATAACTTGGTAGTTACCAGGTAAAGTAACATCCTCTGGGTGTAAGAAAGCATCTATTCTTATTCTTTGATGTGGTGCCATTACCATATACATAAGAGGCATAACTACAACTATTGCTATAAGACCTCTTTTAATTATTTTATCATTAAGTCCTGCAGTAAACAACATACCTCCTATTATACAACAAAATACTATAGCCGTTCCTAAGTCTGGCTGTACAAGTAAAAGTAATATTATAGGTGCAGCATATAATGCAAGAGGCACAATATCTTTTATTGTTTTTAATTTACCTTTCTTTTCTTCAACAATTTTCGCATAACTTAGTATAAAAGTTAATTTAACTAACTCTGACGTTTGAAAGTCTAAAGGCCCTAAATGTAACCATGATCTAGCTCCTGCATTAGCCTTTCCTATTCCTGGTATCCATACTAATACTAATAGTATTAAACTTACTATATATAATGCTTTGTAATACTTTCCTAAAAGATTATAGTCAAATAGAAGTATTACAAATACAAGCCCCATACCAAGTAAGAATGCTAGTCCTTGTTTAGTTATTTGTTTATAGTTCCCTGTAGTAGTTGCATGAGTTGCACTACTTAATATAACAAGCCCAAAACCAAATATACAAATAACTACCGCAATTAGCTTCCAATCAAGCTCTTTCATTAATTTAAACATTGATCTAAAATCAAACATGTTATCACCATCTTTCTTATTTGTGACAATACCTACGCAGTATCATTTATGTTAATGCAAAAAGGGGTTTGCTAATACGCTCCCCCCATTTTTCTATCTACTTCGTTCTTTTATATTCTTTAATGGTATGTTAGCAACTAATGCTGATATAGGACCATCTTCTTCATCACTTCTAGATTTAGCCATCTTTATTTCTAATCCGTCTTCTTCTATCTCAGCATAATTTGCAATAACTTTAAGTATATCTGACTTAATAAGGTCTAGAAGCTGTGGAGAACAGTCTATTCTATCATGCACTAAAACTAGTTTAAGCCTTTCTTTTGCTACATTCTTACTAGTTTTAGATTCATTAGAAAACATCTTAAATAAATCTAACATGAATTTATCCCCCTTCACTACTTAGCCATTCCAAACATCTTCTTAATTTTAGTTAGTATATTAGTTTCTTCTTCTACTTGCATAAGAGGTATATCTTCTCCCAAGATTCTCTTTGCAACATTTTTATATGCTTGTCCTGCATTAGATCTTGAATCTAATATTGCAGGCTCACCTTTGTTGGTAGAAACTATTATAGTTTCATCATCAGGAACTAATCCAATTAAGTCTATAGCAAGAATTTCAACTATATCTTGTTTATCCATCATATCTCCACGCTTAACCATTTCATTTCTAATTCTATTTATAACTAAGCGTATGTCTTTTACTTCATTTGCTTCTAAAAGTCCTATTATTCTATCTGCATCTCTAACTGCAGATATTTCAGGGTTAGTTACAACTATAGCTCTATCTGCTCCAGCTATAGCATTTTTAAATCCTTGTTCTATTCCTGCTGGACAATCTATGATTATAAAATCAAATGACTCTCTTAACTTATCACATAAATCTTTCATTTGTTCTATAGATAGAGCATTTTTATCTCTAGTTTGAGCTGCTGGAAGTAAGTATAAATTATCAAATCTCTTATCTTTTATAAGAGCTTGCTTTAATCTACAAGTTCCCTCAACAACATCAACAATATCGTACACTATTCTGTTTTCAAGACCCATTACAACATCTAAATTTCTAAGGCCTATATCAGCATCAACTACAACCGTCTTTTTATTTTCTAAACTTAAAGCAGTTCCTAAGTTTGCAGTTGTTGTAGTTTTTCCAACTCCACCTTTTCCTGATGTTATAACTATAACTTCACTCATAATACTACCCCCTCCTACATTAACTATCTATTTATTTTTTTGGGTAAATAATTTTCTATAACTATTGTTTCATTATTTGTAAATGCTATTTCAGGATTTATATCATTACGTGGCGAATATTCTTCTTCAGGCGCTTCAGCTATATAATTTGCTATCTTTAAAACCATAGGATTTAAATTATTAGCTACTATATAAGCATTTTTATTACCCTTTGACCCTGCATGTATAAATCCTTCAACTTTACCCATTACAACTACATTTCCATATGCAATGACTTTAGCTCCTGGACTTATATTACCCATTACAACAGCACTTCCAGTAGCTATAACTTGACAACCTGGTTTCATATCACCCATTACAACTACATCGCCTTCGAACTCTACATTTTCTCCAGAGCGCATATTATTTACATACTTAGTATCATGATAAGCATATGGTATTTTAATTTCATCTTCTATAAACTCAATATCAAATCTTGAAGTTATATCTTCCTTTAATCGAAGTAATTCTACATCACTCAAATGATTATAATTTATAGAATAAATTTTAGCTCCATTGAAAAAACCTATAGATGTTTCTATTTTATCTATTATGCATTGTCTAATTTCTTCAAACGATGCCTTCCTTTTTACGTTGATAACTATGCCTCTTTTATTTCCTTTAAATTCCACTAACTCCTCATTTGTTGCTTTAAAAGACATTTTATACCTCCAAAGCTATATCTCACTTTATATATTCTCCAATTTTTTTTCAAATCCTTCTATTTTTTTAACTGAGATGCAAAATTCATTGCATTACCATCTTGTTCTTTTGCAGCTTCCGCTTCTTTATTTGCTTTTTCTTCTTTATTTTTCTTTTCATCTATTAATCCGAAATACTGTCCCATAACTTCTCTCATAGGAGGTAGCGCAAGACTACTTGAATTACCTTTAGGTAAAACAGTTACAACCGCTATCTCAGGATCATTAGCTGGAGCAAAACCTACTGACCAAGCAAATGATGGATAATCTTGTTTATATGCATCTATCTGATCATCTGTTAATTTAGGATTTAATTCTTTTATTGCTTTTCTTAAGTATCTAGCTTTTGTAGCTTCACTATTGTCTGGAACAAATTCAGCTTCTGTCTTTGTATCTGTCTTTTCTTCTTTTTTGCCAAATAAAGACTTACTTTCTTTTTCTTCTTTTTGTTTTTCAGCTTTTTGTTCTTTCTCAAACTCTACTTTAGCTTTTTCATTTGCTTCTTTTAAAAGTTTGTTTGCTTCTTTAACAGCTTCATCTTTAGATACCCCATATGATCCCATATGACTAATTAAATAATCATATTCATTTTCTGTAGGTATCTTACCACTTCTTTCAGCTGTCCCAGTTTTTACAGCTGTTTCAATAGGGAAATTAGCAAATACACTTTTTCCTCCACCTATTTTAGCAACTTGTTTCATACCTTGAGTTAAATCCTTTAAATTATTAGGATCTTTAAATGGTATTTTTTCAACTTTATTTGTATCTACCTTTACATCTTTAAAATCACTAGAAACAGTTTTATCAACTACTGAAGCTTCTACTAAGTTACCTCCATTAGCTATTGCTGCAACATATCTAGCAATTTGCGCTGGAGTATATGCATTTTCCCCTTGTCCTATAGCTAAGTTGAATGTATCTGCATCTGACCAATTTCCAAAGTTAAAATAGTTAAATTTAGCAAAGTCAGTAATTTCTGTTATTTTATCTTCTTTAACATGAAGCTTTTCAAGTCTCTTCATAATTTCATTTCTTGAAGGATTATCTTTAGTCCAGCTTACAATTTCATTAATTCTCTCATTGTATTCATCTGGATTTTTAGCTTTTGTTATATCTGTAAAAGCATCTCTCATTTTCTTGTCTAATTCTATTCTTAGAGAGTTTTCTGTGTTTCTAAGTTTATCTTCTTTATTTGGAACTTTACCTTTACTTTCTCCTATCTCAGATTGAAGACCAGTATTATCATCTAATCCAAATAATTTTGCATATTCTAATATTTTCTCAGGGCCTGTATCTATTCCAAGTTTTTCTTTAGATTGCCAGTTATATCCAGTACCTACAGTATAGAAATAAATATTACAAGACTCTTGTATAGCTTTATATAAATCCGTGTACCCATGATTTGACCTACCGTGATGCCATACATAATCGGCAAATGGTCTATTTCCAAGATAAATTACCCCAGGGTCCATTATTCCATATGTTGGACTTAAACCACCTTCTAATGCCGCCATACCTGTTACAAGCTTAAACGTAGATCCAGGTTGGAATGCTCCATTTGTAACCAAGTTATTTAAAGGATTTGCTGATAAAACATCATTAGGATTTTTAGGTTGTAATTTTTCATATTCCTCAGATGATATTCCTGTTGCAAATAAATTTGGATCGTAATTAGGATAACTAGATGAAGCTAAAATGTCTCCAGTTTTAACATCAATCACTAGCATAGCCCCAGAGTCTAAGTATGGAGCTGTTTTTCCTGCTGTACTATAATTTCCAAATACACTTGTAAATGTTCCACCCGCTCTTGCTGCTTTTATTATTTTTTCTAATGAATCATCAGATACCTTTTGTAGATCTTTATCTATACTAAGGTATACAGTGTCTCCAGATTTTGGTTCTTTTACGTCTAACTCTTTACTTACTCTACCAACAGAGTCAACCTCAACCTTTTTGTATCCATCTTCACCTTTTAATTTATCTTCATAATATCTTTCAATACCTGTTTTTCCAACTATATCACTTTTGCTATATCTTGCATCTCCAGATTCTTGCTTTTTAGCAAGTTCATCTTCTGAAATTTTACCCATAGTACCTAACGTATGAGATGCTAAGTTCTTTTCAGGATAATCTCTAACTGGTTCTATTGCTACTGATACTCCTGGGAATTCTATAGCTCTTTCTTCTATCTCAGATATAGTTTTTTCATTTACATCTTTTGCTATTGTTACAGGTTTATATTGAACAAACCCTTGAGATTTAAGTGCATCTCTAACAATCATAATTTTCCTAGCATCTGTATTCGATAAGCTACCAGGTATTTCATAATATTTTCTAATTTCTTTGAATGCATTTTTCGCATTAATATTTATATTATCTATCTTGTATGCTTTTAACCAGTCTTCTTTATTTCTTTGCTCCGTAAACTTCCAGTCTTTAACTAAAACTGGAGGATATATTCCTACAGAGTTTAACTTTTTTTGAATTTCAGCTGGTTCTAAATTTCTTACAGATGATTCTATTTTATTTTCCTTTATAGCTTTATCAACTATATAGTAAAAAGTCTCTTTAGCATTTAATTCCAACGGAACCTCATTTTCCAATTTATAATCTCTTATTTTCTTATCAAATGTATAGAAGTACTTTCCATTTTCTACGTATATAGGAAATTCATCTATAAATTCCTCTTTATTTTTTTCTAATAAATTGATTAGTTCCAATGAAATTTCATTAGCTTTAGTTTTTCCATTTTTATCTTTTTTGTTAACTCCATCATTTGATATGTGAATAGTGAAAGAGTTTCTGTTAGAAGCTAGAGTACGACCATATCTATCTTTTATTTCTCCTCTCGGAGCTTTTATCGGAATTTCTTTATATGTTTTATTACTAGCTAGCTCATTATAATGCTCATGCTTAAATGTCGTCATGTATATAATTTTTGCAAGTATAATGCAAAGAACTACAATAATTATATACTTTATTATATCAAGCCTATCAAATCTTTTATTTTCATCCATTTAATCACCACTAATCTTTTTTCAATTTAAGGATTGACCCCTTGAAAATATAATAAAAAATTAAGCTTCCTATACTATTTACAAGTGGCACTGTACATATCCCCTTAATGAAGATATGTAAAATATCATAAGTTTGGTATACTGTTCCTAAAAGAACTATATTTACAATAGAATCTATTAAACTAGTTATAAAAACTAATGCAAAAACAGTTATATAGCTATTTTTATATATCTTGTCGTTTAAATTGCTTATTCCATATGCTATTATAGCTAAAATCAAAGCATTAACCCCAAATATACTACCTAAAGCTATATCTTTTACAAACCCTAATAGAACAGCTATTGTAACAGCTTCTATATCATCTAAGTACAAAGATATTATAGTCATATATATCAGAAGAAAGTTTACACTAACTCCAAGTATATCAACATAATTAGTGATACTACCTTCTACTATAACTATCAAAACACCAATAAGAAAAAGTAATATTCTTTTCATTTGTAGTTTCTCCTTCTAATTTATATTTCTTGGTTCGATAACTACAACATCATCAATGTTTTTGAAGTCGACATATGGTTTTACTATTACATTTTTTAAACCTTTGTTCTTGTCATCAATAACTTTTTCCACTGTTCCAATAGGTATTGATTGTGGATATAGACCTAATCCAGATGTTACAACAACATCTCCTGGAAGTACATCATATGAAGTTGAGAACATATAACCTTCTAATAAACCTTCTGCTTTATAATTTTTGTTTTCATTTGCTTCCTGACTTATTACACCTTTGCTTTTAGGATCTTTTAGTAATTGAAAGCTTACTGATGATTTTGTATCTAATAAAGAAATAGCTTTACTATAGTTATCAGAAACTTCGTAAACAACACCGACCAATCCATTTCCTCCAACTACAACACTATCTTTTTTAACTCCGTCATTCTTTCCTGCACCTATTACAAATGACTTATACCAGTTACCGTCATTTTTACCTACTACTTGTGCACTTATCATATTTTTTTTGTATTTTTCATCTATAAAGTTTAGTGATTTTTTTAAACTTTGTAGAGATTGAGCACTTGATGATTCTTCTTTTAAATTAATTATTTCTTGTTTTAATTTTTCATTTTCTTTTTCTAATTTATCAACTTTATTTGCGTTTTCTTTAAATTTAAATATATTACTTGTACCGTCTTTTATAAAAGTAAAGCCTTTGTTTAAGTTGCTCTCAATTGATGATATCGAACTTAATACAACGCCACTTCCTTTAATTCCACCTTTAGAGTATCTGCCTATTGATATTCCTACAATTCCAATTAAAGTGATAGCAACCCCTATAGTTGCTACCACTTTAACGTTATATTTTCTATTATCTTTTTTCTTATTATTATTTAGTTTCACCCTATCACCAACTTTAAATTATCTTCTACTGTTGTTCATCATTAATACTTTTTCAAATATTTCTTGATCTTCTACAGATTTTCCAGTACCTAACGCAACGCAGTCTAAAGGATTTTCAGCTATATGGACAGGCATTCCAGTTTGCTCTTTTACTAACTTGTCAAGCCCTCTAAGTAAAGCTCCACCTCCAGTTAGCATTATTCCGTTTTCCATTATATCTGAAGATAATTCTGGTGGAGTTTTTTCTAAAGTTGATTTAATTGCATCTACTATTGATGTTATAGGCTCTTTTAAAGCTTCTCTAACTTGAGATGATGATATGTGCTCAGTCTTAGGAAGTCCAGATATTAAATCTCTACCTCTTATTTGCATAGTTTCTTCTGAGTCATCTTTAAATGTTGATCCGATTTGTATTTTTACATCTTCTGCAGTTCTTTCACCTATCATTAGGTTGTACTCTTTTTTAACATAGTTAACTATAGACTCGTCAAACTCGTCTCCACCTATTCTTATAGATTTAGCAGTAACTATACCACCTAAAGATATTACAGCTATTTCTGTAGTACCTCCACCTATATCTACTACCATGTTTCCTTCTGGTTCTTCAACTCTAAGTCCAGCCCCTATTGCAGCTGCCATAGGCTCTTCTATAAGATATGCATCTCTTGCTCCTGCTTGTCTAGCAGCTTCTTCTATAGCTCTTTTTTCTACTTCTGTTACACCGAAAGGTACACAGATTGCTATTCTTGGGCTAACTACACCTTTGTTAGATGCTGCTTTTTTAATAAAGTAACTTAGCATTGCTTGAGTAACATCAAAATCTGCTATAACTCCGTCTTTCATAGGTCTTATAGCTACTATATTTCCAGGTGTTCTACCTATCATTTTCTTAGCTTCTTCTCCTACTGCTAAAACAGACTTACTGTCATCTCTTATAGCTACAACAGATGGTTCTCTAACTACGATACCTTGTCCTTTTATATAAACTAATGTATTTGCTGTTCCTAAATCTATTCCCATGTCCTTAGACATTTTATTAAATCCAAATAAAGATTTGAATCCTTTTTTCTCTTTCTTTTCTTTCTTTGCCATAATTTCAAGCTCCTTTCACATATATCCATCAAATTATCATATTTTCCTTAAAACTGTAATAAAGCCCATCACCTATTATTATATGGTCTATGACTTCAATACCTATTAATTCGCCACATTTTACTAATCTAGACGTTACATTCTTATCTTCACGAGATGGTTCTATACTTCCTGATGGATGGTTATGCATAAGAATAATTTTGTTACTACTTCTTTTTATAGCTTCTCTAAACACTTCTCTTGGATGAACCACTGACATGTTAAGAGTCCCTATAGAAACATCAATATCACATATTATTTCGTTTTTTGTATTCAACAGAATTGTTTTAAAAACCTCTTTATTTAAATACCGTAAACTATCCATGTAATATTTATAGATATCCCATGGGTTTGTGATTTTATATTTTGTAGGTTTTGCACTCGCTATTCTTATACCTAATTCTAAAGACGCTTTTATTTGCGCTGCTTTAGATAGTCCTATGCCATCAATTTCACATAACTCTTGTATAGTTATGTCCTTTAGCCATCTTATTCCTTGTCGATCTTTATTTATTATATAATTTGCTAATTCTAAAACACTTTGTTTTTTAGTTCCTGTCCTCAAAATGATTGCTAATAATTCAGCATTAGATAAGCTTTTTTCTCCTTGCGTAAGCATTTTTTCTCTAGGTCTTTCTTCTAATGCCATCTCCTTTACACTAATACATAAACTTGATGACCCCATAAAAAATTACCTCCCTAGAATTATTTAAAAAGATTTATATTGAAATTTATTTTAAGGATATCACTTAACTTTGATATTGGTAATCCAACTATATTAAAATAATCTCCCTTTATTTCTTCAACTAGTAGAGCTCCATATCCCTGTATCCCGTAAGATCCAGCTTTATCTAAACACTCTTTAGTACTTATGTAATCCTTTATATCTTGGTCAGTTAATTTTTTAAATTTAACATTACTTATAGCATAGTCCACTATCTTTTTTTCATTTTCTAAGTTTACTATGCTCATTCCTGTTATTACTTGATGTTCTCTATTTGATAATTTGCTTAACGTATTAAAAGCTTCTTCTTCATTTTTAGGTTTCCCTAAAATTTCATTGTCTAAAACAACAATAGTGTCAGCTCCAATAACTAAATCACTTGGATTTTTTTGAGCAACACTCATACATTTTTCAAATGCTAGTCTTAAAACTAGTTGTATAGGCTCCTCATTTTCAAATATTCTTTCATCTATATCGCTAGTTATAATAGAAAATTTAAGATTTGCATTTTCTAAAATTTCTTTTCTTCTAGGCGATCCTGATGCCAATATTATATTCATTAATTCACCTCTTTTTTGATACTTATTTAGTTTATCATTATATTGTAAAAAATTCAACGTTAATGTCGAACGTTTTTGTTACACTCTAGTTACAATTTTTATTTTTTCTAAAAAAATAGGAGATATGGAAAATATCCATATCTCTATAATATCCACATTATAAAATTTTAATAGCCTTTTTAGGACATTTTTGAACACATAGGTGACATCCTACACATTTGTCTGTATCTACCTTATGCTTTTCTTTTAACTCTCCTGAAATTGCATCAAACTTACATTGTTTTTTACATATAGTACAACCTACACACTTATCTTCTTCAATTGTAACTTTTTTTCTATCATTTAAATTACCCTTTATAACTTTTGTTGGACATTTCTCAACGCAAATCATACATTGTACGCATTTACTATAATCTATTTTAGCTATTTTATCTTCTACATGTATAGCATCAAATGGACATGATTTTGCACATATTCCACACCCTATACAACCTACACTACACTTATCTTTTACTGTTTTCCCAAAATCTTTACTGTTACAAGATACAAATACTTTGTTTTTAACAGGTTTTTCAGTTATTAATCCTTTAGGACAAACATCCATACACTTACCACAAAGCACACATTTTTCTTCATCTATAACAGCTACTCCATCTATCAATTTAATTGCATCAAACTGACAAACACTTACACATGTTCCAAGTCCTAAGCATCCATATTTACAATCTTTAGAACCTCCATTTAAAGCACTTGCTGCTCTACAATCATTTATACCTTCATATAAATACTTTTCTTTTGAAACAGAGCAATTTCCGCTACATATAACATTAGCTACTTTCTTTTCCCCTGCTTCTGATGATACACCCATTATCTCTCCTATTTTAGCTGCACATTCGCTACCTCCAACAGGACAACCATTTATAGGTGCATTTCCTTCAACTACAGCACTTGCTAAACCTCCACATCCTGGGAATCCACATCCTCCACAGTTTGCTCCAGGTAATACTTCAAGTATTGCTTCTACTCTTTCATCAACTTCAACCGCAAACTTCTTAGAAGCATACGCTAAAATTGCTCCAAATATTAACCCCATTACACCTAAAACTAAAATTGAATTAATTATAGCCAATTATCTCACCCCTAACTTATAGCTTTATAAGCCCTGCAAAGCCTAAAAATGCTATAGACATTAAACTTGCTGATATTAGTGTTATTGGAAATCCTTTAAAGCTTTCAGGAATATCTGCTAATTCTAATCTTTCTCTTATCCCTGCAAATAAAACTATAGCTAAAGTAAATCCTACACCTGCTCCAAATCCATTTACCATAGTTTCAACTAAGTTATATCCATTTTGAACATTAACTAAAGCTATACCTAAAACTGCACAGTTTGTAGTTATAAGGGGTAAAAATACTCCTAGTGCTTGGTATAAAGATGGACTCATTTTTTGTATTACCATTTCAACAAATTGAACTATAGATGCTATTACTAATATAAACGCTATTGTTTGTAAAAATTGATTATTAGTTATTTCTAATATTTTTTGTACGAAATATGTTATGAAAGATGCTAGAGTTAAAACAAATGTAACTGCAACACCCATCCCTACTGCTGTATCTACTTTTTTAGAAACTCCCAAAAATGGACAAATACCTAAAAACTGAGATGTTATAACATTGTTAACTAATACAACACTTAAAAATAAAAGTATTAAATTCATATATATCCCTCCTAATTAGCTTTCTTATCTTTTAATTTATTAAACCCTGCAAGTAAAAATCCTAATGTTAGGAAAGCTCCTGGCGGTAATATAAATAATAAAGCTGGTTGGAAAGATGCTCCAAATAATGCAAATCCAAATAAACTACCATTTCCAAGTATTTCTCTTATAGATCCTAATACTGTTAATGATAACGCAAATCCAAGACCCATACCTAATCCGTCAGCTGCTGACTCAACTGGTTTATTTTTAGATGCAAAACTTTCTGCACGAGCTAATATTATACAGTTAACAACTATTAATGGTATAAATAGCCCTAGTGCTTTATCAAGTGCTGGAATATATGCTTTAAGCAACATTCCAACCATAGTAACAAACGTTGCGATTACTACTACGAAAGCTGGTATTCTTATCTTCGATGGCACAAATTTTCTCATCATGGATATAGCCACGTTTGAACAAATTAGTACTGCTGTAGTAGAAAGACCCATCCCTAATCCATTTATAGCTGAGGTTGTAACCGCCAATGTAGGACACATACCTATTACTTGAACAAGCGTTGGGTTTTCATCTATTAATCCATTTTTAATTATTTTTCCTAAACCCATGTTTTATTCCCCCGTTCCATTAATTGATATAAGTTTTTGTTCATATACATCCATAGCTGCATTTACACCAGCTGTTACAGCCTTAGAAGTTATAGTTGCTCCAGATATAGCCACTATATCATTTTCATTACTAGCATTTCCCTTTACTACGTTTAATGGAGTTTTAGTGCCTTTACCATTATATTGATCTTTAAATGAAGGATCTGCTGACTTTGATCCAAGTCCTGGTGTTTCTGAATGGTTCCCTATTTTTACTCCTGAGATTTTACCATCATTAGAAATTCCAACCATAACTTCAACTTTACCTCCATAACCTTTAGGTGTTGTCTTTATAGTGTATCCAACTACTTCTCCACCTTTTGTACCTTGGTAAACTTCTTCTATTAAATCACCTTTTACATCTTTTACTTCACTAAATTCTTCAGCTACTTGAAGAACTTCTTGTCTAGATTCATTATTAGCTTGAATATTTCTTTGTTGTATAACTGGTGCAGTTATATTATTTGTTAAGCTTAACATAAGCGATGCTACAGCACATATTACAAATAATATAGTCCCTAATCTAAATATATCCTTCATTTATTTAGCCACCTCCCCAAATACTCTTGGTCTAGTGTATTTATCAATAAGAGGAGTCATTACGTTTACAAATAGTATAGAGTAAGATACTCCTTCTGGATAACCTCCATAAAGTCTTATTACTGTAGTTATAACCCCTGCTACTATTGCATATATAATTTGACCTTTTTTAGTCATAGGAGAAGTTGTATAGTCAGTAAGCATAAAGAATGCTCCTAACATAAGTCCTCCAGCTACCATTTGATACATTACAAACTCAAAATTAAATCCACCTAATATAAACATTAATATTGCTACTGTAGCTATATAAAATACAGGGATTACGTAATTGATTATACCTTTGTACATTAAGTATAATCCCCCCAGTATTAGTAATATCGCAGATGTTTCACCTATACATCCACCTATATTACCTACAAACATATCAAAAAGGCTTACTCCACCATTATTCAGTACATTTATACCTTCAGCTCCTGCTTTTAATGCTGCTAATGGTGTTGCTGTTGTAACTGCATCTAAATTTCCTGAACTAACCCAGTTTACTCCAGTTTTTGTCCATGTAGTCATAGCTACTGGAAATGATGCTAGTAAGAATGCTCTCGCCCCTAACGCAGGGTTTATAAAGTTATTCCCTATTCCACCAAATACCATTTTTACAATTATTATTGCAAATGCTGAACCTGCTAAACACATCCACCATGGAAGAGATGCAGGAACATTGAATGCCAACAATAACCCTGTTACGACTGCTGAGTAGTCCCCAATAGTAGATTCTTTTTTGCTTATTTTTTGGCATATCCATTCAAAGCCTACAGCTCCTAATATGCACCAAAACATTACGTTAATAGCACTCAATCTAAAGAAATATATACCAGCTAATGCTGCAGGTAAAAGAGCTATTATAACTTGCTTCATTATATATGATGTATCTTCATTACTTCTCACATGTGGAGAAGATGACACTATTAGTTTATTATCCATCATATTTCCCCCTAACTTTTACTTATTTGATTGCTTTCTTTTTAATGCAATTATTTCTTTTTTAGCTACTCTAATTGATTGAAGTAGAGGTCTTCTTGCTGGACATATAAATGAACATGATCCACACTCTATACAATCTAGCGCTCTAAATTTTTCAGATGATTCAAAATCTCCTTTTAAGCTATATGCACTTATGTATAACGGTTGTAAAAATGCTGGACAGACATCTAGACATTTACCACATCTTAAACAATTATTAGGTTTAGGAATAGTGGCTTCAGCTTCATCTAAACATAATATTCCTGATGTCCCCTTATTAGTAGGTATGTTTGTAGTATATTGAGCTATACCCATCATAGGTCCACCCATTATTATTTTTCCAACTTTTTTATCACTTTTAAGTCCCCCACACTCTTCTATAATTTCAGAGAAAAGTGTTCCTACTTTAGTTACAAGATTTTTTGGTTCTTGTATACAATTTCCAGTTATAGTTGTTATCCTTTCTACAAGAGGCATACCTGTTTTTATAGTTTTTGCTATTTGTGCAGCTGTACCTACATTGTTTACAACAGCTCCTGCATCCATTGGAAGTCCACCTGATGGTACTTCTCTATTTGTACAAGCATATATAAGTTGTTTTTCTGCCCCTTGAGGATATTTAACTTCAAGACCTACAACTTCTATATTATTTATTTTACTTGCCACTTTTGTAATAGCCTCTATTGCATCTGGCTTATTTACTTCTATTCCTATGTAACCCTTATCTACATTCAATGCCTTCATAAGAACTTGTAATCCAAATACAACATCTTCTGGATTTTCAATCATTAATCTATGATCTGCTGTTAAATATGGTTCACATTCTGCTCCATTTAATATGACAAAATCTATCTTTTTATCTGGAGGTGGAGAAATTTTTACATGTGTTGGGAATGTAGCTCCTCCCATTCCAACAATGCCTGCTTCTTTGATACTTTCTATTATTTCTTCTTTTGTTAAACTTTCTAAACTCCCTTTAGGCTTAACACTTTCGTGCACAGTATTTTTGAAATCGTTTTCTATTATTACACATGTGCTTACTCCCCCAGGAACGTCAATTTCTTTTATTCCTATTACTGTTCCTGACACTGATGAATGAATGTTTGCAGATACAAAACCTTGCATTTCACCAATCTTTTGACCTACACAAACCACATCACCTAATTTTGCTATAGGTTTTGCTGGTGCTCCTATATGTTGTTGCATTGAAATATATACAACTTTAGGATCTTTAGCTTTTTCTAGCGGTTTGCTGTTGGTATACTCTTTTCTGTATGGAGGATGTATCCCTCCTTTGAAAGTTAAGAGCTTCATACTTCTACCCCCTTATGGCTTAATTTAAACTTTTTTCTATTATAAGTATACTATATCCATAGTAATATTTTAACAATCGTTAAAATATTATCTTACTTTTAATCTAAACAATTACTTTTTTCTAGAATCTTTTCAAAATAAAAAAAGTTGTTTTTTAAACAACTTTTAAATAGATTTAATAGAATTTATAAAGCTATAATATCCTTGCATAGATGACATTAGTAAACTTTCACTTATATTAAATTGGTCTTTTTCTACCATTTCCATGCTATTTTTTGATTTATCTTTTACAGACTCTGCATACTTTAGTAGATTTTCCTTAAATCCTTTCATTCCCTCATAGTCAATATCCTTTGCATTTTTTTCAACTTTATCTAAAATAGATAGTCTATTATTAATTATATTTTTATAGTTTTCTTTATCTATATTACTTTCATTTTTATCCCATACTTTAGATTCTTCTTCAAAGTTAGTTATTAAATTATTTAACTCCCCACAGATGCTTTCTACATAAGAATACTTTTCTGTATACTGCAAGCTAAGCATAGGTATTTCTAATTTAGTTACAAAAGCATCTGGAAAATCTTTTTTTAATGTCTCTAAATTCTTTCTGCTTTCTTCTTCTTTAAATGAAGGATATGTTTGAACTTTTTGAACTTTATCTACTTCAACAGTAGAAAATGGTACTTTTAATTCACTTAATTTATTTTGTATTTGCTTTAACTCTTCTTCATTATCTATTGCAGCTATTTGAATTGAATATATTCCCCAATCTTTAACAGTCGCTACTTTTGCATTTTCATTACTAACATTTGATACTTCTTGTTCTTTTTTCTGTTCTTTATCTTTACTTTTATCTTCTGTTTTTGCTTCTGTTTTCGAATCATCACCTTTTCCTAGTAAATCTTTATATGAAAATTCTTTAAATCCTAACTCTTTTTTATTGAAAATATTTAAACTGCTTATCTTTTCTGTAAAACTAAAATCAGATTTTTTTATAAAAAATGCTCCTCCTGCTAATACAACTACAACTAGTCCTACAGTTATGCCTTTTGATATATGGTTTCTTCTTCTATTCATACCTCTATAGATATTTCTTCTCTTATTCATTAGTTTGTCCCCCCGTTTAAATATATTTACTAATATATATTCAATAAAATAATAATTTATTCCTAAATTTTAAACTTTGATACTATAGGATAATGATCTGACATGTTTTTCATTAATACATCGTAATCTATAACTTCGATATCTGGTGAAACTAAAATATAGTCAATTCTATCTAATGCAGTTGAAAATGTTAGCGTGTTATCTTTATTCACCTTTGTTGCTGCATCTTTAAAAATATCTTCATTTATATTCATATTTCCATCATTAAAATCACCCACAACTATGTATGGATCCTCTAAGTTTTTAACAAAAGATTCGACTTCTTTTAGTTGTTTCTCTCTCTCTTTATCATTTAGTCCTAAGTGTAAATTTATAATATTTAATTTTCTTCCAAATCCTAATTTAACCACAGTGTGAAGCATTCCCCTTTGCTCCGTTGTGCTACTTAAATATATATGATTTTGGCTTATTATTTTGTATTTAGAGTATGTTGCAAGTCCATAATTTGCCCCTAATTTAACTACATTTGCTCCAAAATGAGAATACATATCTAAATCTTCTTTTAAGCTACTTACTTGAAACCCTGCTTTTGCTGATTCATTTACTTCTTGCAAACATATAATGTCTGCATTTTCTATTCTTAAAAAATCAATTATATCAAATAAACTGGGAAACATATCTTTATTTAAACCACTATGTATATTATAGCTAACTATTTTTACTTCCTTTTTTGGCGTAAATTTATTTACTTCTAAAAAGCAACTTCCAATAACTATTATAATTATAAAAACTATAGCCCATAGCTTTTTTATCATTTTGTAATCATCCCCTAAATCTAATTGATTCTAGTTGTTAAAAAACTTAAGACGCTAATATATAGCGCCTTAGTTTTTAATTTTACTTAGTTTATCCTTTATTATACAGTTTATAACTTTTTTTCGTATATCTTCTGCACCTTCTTCTTCTTTAGTATCTATATTTAGGATTTTTGCAATGGACTTCATATCATTTCTTGCCCTTGACTTATAATTTTCAATTAGATAATTTCTAATTTTTTCTGGCTCTAATATATAAGTACTATTTTTCTTTGTATAGTATATATACTTTTTATTGTAATACTCTTTATTTTCATATATATTAGTTGATACTTTTTTTAATAGTATCTTATATGATTGCTTTGCATTTACACTCATTCCTAAATATCTAGCAAATTTTATTAACTCTGCTTTTGATTTAAAAATCTCTTCACCTTTAATTATTTTTACAATCTCACTTATATTTTGTTGATATGCTCCTCTTTTTAAAGTTTTTATATATGTTTGTACATTTAAATCTTCATCATGAAACTCACTTATACTTTCATCTATAACCGAATTTACCTTACCTTCAATATACCTCAAAGCCCCTTTATTAGAGGTTGAGCCTTGAAGTTCTTTTTGGGTCATATCAAGTATAATTTTTTTTAGGTCCTCATTATGTTCTATAGGCTCCATGATATCCCCCCCTTTGATACTTATATTATATTCAATAAATCAATAAAAGTTTCTTTTTATAATCATTATATAGTTTTATATATGTATTAATCTAATATTATATATCTAATAATATAATTTTTTATTTAATATTTATGTATATATTTTTCTTATTTGTCAAATAATATTAATGTAAATCAAACATACTCAATCTCCCCAATTTAGACTTCTATTATTTCCCCCATAGAAGTCTTTTTTTTACGCTTAATGAAATTGAACTTAATATCATAAATAAAACTAATCTTTTATTAATTTTGATTTTCTCAAATGCATTATGGTAAAATATAACACGGGTAGAGATTAGATATACAGGAGGGTTAGTCATGAATATAAATATTATAGGAGTACCTACATTTTATGGTTGTGATAAATTAGGTCCTCAATTAGGTCCTGATAAATTAAGAGAAAAAGGGATTGTACAAACAATAAAAAAGTATAACCACCAAGTTTATGATCTTGGTAATTTATATGTTGAAAGTGTTGATGAAAGCGAGAAATTTGCTTCTCACTCTAATATGAAGTACTTTAAGCCATTATTAGATATAAACAATAATCTTGCACATGCTGTAAATACATCTTTAAAAACTGGATATTTTCCACTTATAGTTGGTGGTGACCACTCTATAGCTCTTGGAAGTATTTCTGGCGTTAGCAAATATTTTGATAAAAAATTTGCATTGGTATGGTTTGATGCTCATGGAGATATAAATACATTTGAAACATCCGAATCTAAAAATGTACACGGTATGCCATTGGCTTCTTTAATGGGATATGGTCATAGTGAATTAAAAAACTTATATACTGAAAATATTAAGATATTAGAAGATAACGTTTATCATATAGGTGGTAGAGATCTAGATTCTGGAGAAAAAGAATTTATTCAAAATACAAATATGAATATGTACTATCCTGAGGATTTAGCTAATAAAGGGTTAGATTCTGTAATAAATGGTATTTTATCTAATTTACATAGTAAAAATATACAAGCAGTACATATTAGCTTTGATTTAGATTTTATAGATTCCCAATATGTACCTGGTACTGGAACTAGAGTTGAAAATGGTTTTACCGTTGATGAATCTAAGTATCTTCTTACTAAACTCTTAGAATCAGGTTTAGTTAAGTCAATGGATTTAGTTGAACTTAATCCATCATTAGATGACGATGATATTACCGCTGATATAGCCATCGATATAGTAGACACAGTTTTTAAAAACTTAAAATAAATATATTCTTCTTAAGCGTAAAAAAATACCAGTAGTTCCCTACTGGTATTCTTATTTATTCTATTCCTTTTAACTCATATCCTAAGTCATCTATTACTGCTTTTATCATGTCATCAGATACATTATCATTTACTTCGACTACAGCACATTTATTTTCTAAACTTATATCTATTACTTCTAAACCTTTTATATCTTCTTGTAGAGCTTCTTTAAGATGTCTCACACAATTCATACAACTCATTCCATCTACTAATAATTTTTTTCTCATATGTTATCACCTCTGTATTTTTTAAAATCTTTAATTCTTATATACCCCTATATATTATTCTTTAAAACCTAGGTTATATATACCTTCATATATATCAAAGTCATTAGGTTTTAAATTTCCTTCTATCCTTTTATTTGTTACTAAATAATCATCTGTTATACCTAAACTTACAAATGCTACATTGTCATTAACGTGTTTTTGAATAGATTTATATATACTCTTCGTATTATCTACACTCTTAGAATTTTTTAATGAATTTAGATAATTTGTTAATTTTTCATTAGTATATCCACTATAGTTTATTATATCTGTAGCGTCTGGCACTGATGATAATTCCCATCCAACTAATGCTAAATCATATTCTTTTTTATCTAATGCTTGAGCTAATGCATCACCTTCAAGTTCTTCTACAGTAGATTTTATTCCCATCTCATTTAGATTTTCTCTTATTAAGTGGGCAGCTTTAACTCTTTCACTATTTTCTTTATTTACAACTATTTTTAAATTCAAATTCTTAATAGCTTCTTTTAGTTTCTCACTTTTTTCTTTTTCTTCTCTTGCTTTCTTAGCTTCTTTTGATTCTTTATTTGCTTCATCTTCTTTTTTATTAGTTTCTTCTTTTTTAGCTGTTTCTTCTTTTTTGTTATTTTCTTCTTTTTTAGAAGCATCATCTTTACTTGCAGCATTAGAATTAACTTTATCTATGTCTATTTTACTTAAACTTTCTTTAGCCTTCTCAACATTATAGCCTATTGCTTTTATACTTGCATCATAATATTTAGACTTAGAATGTAATGGGAAATTAACATCTGATACATTCCCTAAATAAGCCTCTGATAGAATTTTCTTTTTATCTATACCATATGAAATTGCTTTTCTAAAATTGATATCATTCATTATAGGATTACTATAATTAAATATCATATATTCATATCCTCTTCCTTCATAATTAGTAATTTTAAATTCATCTTCTTGGAATTCACTTAAATCACTAATTCCAACCTTAGTTATATCACTTGATAAAGCTAAAGTCATAGAAACTTGAGCTGCCTCGTCTGGTACAATCATTACATTAATCTCTTTTTTTGCATCTTTTATTTTCTCTTTATCATAGTAATCTTCATTAAGTGTTAATACCATATTAGATTTTTTATTAAATTTAGATATTTTATATGCTCCACTTCCAACCATATTATTTTTATAATCTTTTACGTCTGCTGCATTTAATCCACTTAATTCTGATTTACTAACTATAGGAAATATTAAATTATCTATAGAAAATGCATACGGTTGATTAAAATGTATAGTTAAATTTTTATTATCTGTAGAAGTTACTGATGATATATTTTCAACTAAAGGTTTATACGAACTATTTTCTGACCTCTTTATTGAGTCTATTGTGAACTCTACATCATCAGATGTAACAGGCTTACCATTATGCCAGTTAACATCTTTTAATTTTATATTTATACTTCTACCGTCGGATGCCATAGAGTACTCCTCTACTAATTGTGGAACGGCATTATAGTTACTATCTATTGTAAATAAGCTATCATAAACTAAATCTAAAATATATCCAACAGATTGATTGTTATTATTTATAGGATTTATTGTTTCAGGATTTACCATAGATAAATGTATATATTCTAAATTATTATTTTCACTTACATTTTGCTTTTCATTTTTGTCTTTGTTACTATCACCTTTGCCACACCCAGAAACAGCAAGCATAATAGTCATAATAACCGTCACTACTTTAATTCTTTTCATTAGCTTCTTCCTCTCCATACAATGACTTGTAAATAATATAGTTCTCTTTAACCTTGCCTAAGTAATTTTTAGTTTCATTAAATGGTATTTCATGTAATTTATTACCATCTTTACTATAAGCTTCATCATTTAACCATTTATTTACATTTCCTGATCCTCCGTTATAAGCAGCTACAACTAAATCTAAATCATTAAATTCTTTATATAACTTACTCAAATACCAACAACCTATTTTTATATTAGTTTCAGGATCAAATATATCAACTTTTCCTAATTTCAATTCATCTTGTGCCCATTTTTGAGTTATATCACTTATTTGCATCAATCCTTTAGCCTTTTTATTGGATATAGCATTTTTGTTAAATTTGCTTTCTACTTTCATTATACTATATACTAAGTTTTCATCTATTGAAAACTCTTTAGAATATATCTCTACATATTCCTCGTATAATCTTGGATGTAATAATTTTAACACCAATTTTTGTCTTATTGATATTACTCCTAAAACTAACAACATAAAGATTATAAATATAGTTATATATCTTTTTTTATTCACACCATTTCTCCTTTATATGTGTTATTAGTTTACTTGCATCATAGATTAGCTTCTCTCTATCCCCTGAATTATCAATTATATAATCTCCAAATTTAATTTTTTCAGATTGACTCATTTGTGAATTTATACGACTCATGGCTTCATTCTTTGTAATATTATCTCGGTTAATTATTCTTTCTAGTTGAACATTTTCATTACATGTAATAACAACTAACTTATCTACCAAATCTAAAAAGTTTCCTTCTATTAGTAAAGCTGCATCAACTATCGCAATATCTTTATTATTTAATTTTATATTATTTATTTTTTTTATTATCTCTTTTTTTATAGCTGGATGAGTCAATGAATTTAGTTCAATTAACTTTTTATCATCATTAAAAACTATTTCACCAAGTTTTTTTCTATCCAGAGTTCCATCATTTCTTTTTATATTATCACCAAAATTATCAAATACCTTTTTTAGTAAGTCACTGTTATTCATAATTTCTCTAGATATTAAGTCCGCATCAATTATATCAAAATAGTTTGCTTCTAGAATTTTTGACAAACTGCTTTTCCCACAGCCTATATTTCCTGTTAGTCCAATTACCAACATCTTATCACCTACTTTGTTTCATACCAAGAATCTCCGGTATTTAAATCTACATCTAAATTAACATCCATAGATACAGCATGTTCCATTTCATCTTTTACAATCTTAGATACTTCTTCTAATTCACCTTCAATACATTCAATTATAAGTTCATCGTGAACTTGAAGAACTAATCTAGATTTCAAATCTCTTTCTTCTAATTTTTTATATACATTAACCATAGCTATTTTTATTATGTCAGCGGCACTCCCTTGTATTGGCGCATTCATAGCCAATCTTTTCCCTAAATTTTTAAGTATTGTATTAGAAGATTTTATTTCCGGTATATATCTTCTTCTATTTAAAATAGTTTTTACGTATCCATCTTCTTTTGCTTCTTCGATTGTACTATCCATATACGATTTTATATCTTCATAAGTGTTTAAATAACTATCAATATAGTTTTTTGCTTCCTTAACTGGTATATGTAAATTTTTAGCTAGTCCAAAATCGCTTATACCATATACTATACCAAAGTTTACTGCTTTTGCGGCACTTCTTTGCTCACTTGTTATATCATTTATATCAATACCAAATACTTGTGATGCAGTTTTAGTATGAATATCTACGTTATGGTTAAATGCATCTATCATATGCTCATCTTGACTCATATGTGCTAGAACCCTTAATTCGATTTGTGAGTAGTCTGCATCTACTAATTTAAAGCCTTTATCTGCTATAAATACTTTTCTTATATTTCTACCTAATTCCAACCTTACTGGTATGTTTTGTAAGTTAGGATCTGTAGATGAAATCCTTCCGGTTGTTGTTATTGTTTGATTAAATGATGAATGGATTCTGTGACTTATAGGATTTATTATGTTTATAAGCCCATCTACATAAGTAGATTTTAACTTTACAATTTGTCTATATTCAGTTATCTTGTCTATAATTTCATGCTTATCACTTAAGTGTTCTAATACTTCAGCATTAGTTGAATATCCTGTTTTAGTCTTTTTAATAACAGGAAGTTCTAATTTTTCAAATAGAATAACACCTAACTGTTTCGTAGAATTAATATTAAATTCTTCTCCTGCAAGATTATATATGTCTTTTTCTAGTTTATCTATAGATATTTTAAATTCTTCGCCCAATTCTATTAATTTATCTTTATCTACCATTACACCTTCATATTCCATGTATCCTAACACTTCTACTAAAGGCATCTCTACATGATAAAACAGACCATCCATATCCATATCAACTAATTTTTCTTCCATTTTAGGACTTACTTTTTCAACTAATTGAATTATACTTCCAATTGTATTATCTAATTCTTCTTTTTCTAGATCTTCATATTTTTTAGCTTTAACACCCTTACCTAACAATTCTTCAGATGATTTTATTTTTTGTCCAAAATAGTTCATGGCAATTAAATCATATGTATAGTTAGAGCTACTAGAATCTATTAAGTACTCTGCTATAGCTATATCAAAGTAAATATTGCTTAAAGATATTCCATAAGGTCTTAGCGCTATATAATCTTCTTTTAAGTTGTATCCATAAATTCTTAGATCTTCATCTAATAACAGTTCTCTTAGTTCATCTATTTGACTTTCCTCAGCATATAGTAATTCTTCTCCATCAACACTTAAATAAATTTTCATTATATTTTTTTCAAGAATATTTCCACTTCTAGATATAGTTTTCATTATTAGATTTTTGCTACTTCTTGCTTTATTTATAAAGCCCTTGACATCTTCAAGGTTATTTACTATTACTTCTAATTCTTCTGCATTTGAATCCAGTCTAGATATTAAGCTATTGAAATTAAGTTCGTTAAAAACTTCTATTAATTTTGACTTATCATAATTTCCAAACTCTAACTTTTCTAAATTAAAATCAATTGGAACATCTCTAATTATCGTAGCTAATTTTTTACTCATTATAGCAAGCTCTTTATTTTCTTCGATTTTTTTCCTAGGACTTCCTTTTACTGAGTCAATATTTTCTATTATATTTTCAATACTTCCGAATTCTTTTATAAGTTTAATACCTGTAACCTCTCCAATTCCAGGGACTCCAGGTATATTATCTGACTTATCTCCCATAAGGCCTTTTAAATCTATAAATTGAGTAGGTGTCATTCCATATTTTTTCTCAACTTCATTGAAATCATATTCTTCAACTTCTCCTACTCCTTTTTTAGTTATAAGCGTAGTTGTAGTCTTTGAAGCTAATTGAATTGCATCTTTGTCTCCTGTGACTATATAAACTTTATATCCCTCTTGCTCTGCTTTTAAAGATACAGTACCTATTATGTCATCAGCTTCATATCCTTCAATCTCTAAACGATTTATATTAAATGCATCTAATAAATCTTTTAATGGCTCCAACTGTTGCTTTAATTCATCTGGCATTTTTTTTCTTCCAGCTTTGTATTCCTTATACTCTAAATGTCTAAAAGTCGGAGCTTTTTTATCAAATGCAACACTAATATGTGTAGGTTTGTATGTATCTATCAACTTAAATAGCATATTTGTAAAACCAAATATTGCATTCGTATGTAGCCCTTTTTTATTAGTTAAGTCAGGCAATGCATAAAAAGCCCTATTAACAATTGAATTTCCATCTATTATAATTAACGTTTTTTCCAAATTTATCACTCCTAATTATTTATACTCTCTATTATTACCAATTCGTATTATATTTAATATTACCATATTATTGAATGTATATTAAGGCTAAATATATTGCAAAACGTTTTTATTACTGTTATAATAGATTTATAACGAGCCGGTTTGCTGGAATCGGCAGACGGGGCGGACTCAAAATCCGTTGGTAGTGATACCGTGTGGGTTCAAGTCCCACAACCGGCACCAATAATCTTTTAGAAGAGCTTCAACTATTTTGTTGAAGCTCTTTTATTTTTTTATTTTAAAAAAATAAAAAATCACTTACACAATGTAAGTGATTTTTAAGGGAAAGTATTTTGATAGTTTTTTATTTTATTATAAGATTATTATAAACCCTAAAACTTAAAATAACCTTAAATAAATTCTATAAAATTTAATATTATTTTTTATTATTGTATTCTCTTAATAAAATCTCTTCTCCCATTTGAACTAATTTTTTAGACATAACTGCTCCTAAACTCCCAGGTATATCTTCATTTTTATTAAATGAAATATTACTTTGTTCTACATTAAGATTCAATGGACCTAATTCATTAGCTATTTCTAATTTCATTTCATTTAAAGCTTGCTTTGCATTACTCACTAATGGTTTATTCGCCATTTTGATGTCCTCCTTAAAGTGTCTTCTAGTATATAATTTGCAAATTAATATATTATTATTCTATAAAAACTCAATAAGAAAAAAGAGAGAATAAAATTCTCTCTTTTTTAATTACATTTGTTGTGATAATAACTTATATATTTCATATCTTTCTTTTGCATTTTCTTCTGTCATATCAAATAACTCTTGAGCTATATCTGGGAATTGTTTAGCTATAGCTGAATATCTAACTTGTCCCATTAAGAAATCTTTAAAACTTTCTGTTGGTTCTTTAGAATCTAATGTAAATGGATTTTTACCTTCATCCTTTAATTGTGGATTAAATCTATATAAGTGCCAGTATCCACATTTAACAGCTTGTTCTTCATTTGCAATAGTTCTACCCATACCTTCTTTTAATCCATGAGATATACATGGCGCATAGCATATTATAAGTGATGGTCCATTATAATTTTCAGCTTCTATTACAGCTTTTACTAATTGATTTTTATCTGCACCTAATGAAACTTGTGCTACATAAACATTACCATATGTCATTGCCATTCTACCTAAATCTTTTTTCTTTGTTCTCTTACCTGCTGCTGCAAATTTAGCCATTGCTGCAACTGGAGTTGATTTTGAGGCTTGTCCTCCAGTATTTGAATAAATTTCGGTATCAAATACTAAAACATTAACATCTTCACCTGATGCTAGAACATGATCTAATCCACCATATCCGATATCATATGCCCATCCATCTCCTCCAAGTATCCATTGAGATCTTTTTACAAGGTAATCTTCTAATTCTTTTATTTGACTTATTAAGCAAGAAACTTTCTCCTCTGATCCTTTAATGTTACATATAGATTTTTTAACACCTTCTGATGCACAAGCTGATTCTGATCCATCATTTTTACTTTCTAGCCAATAGTTAAATGCTTTTTTACTTTCTTCATCAATATTCATTCCAACTAGTTCTGTCATTAAATTTTCGATTCTATTTCTTATTTGTTTAACGCCTAAATACATACCATATCCATATTCAGCATTGTCTTCAAATAAAGAGTTTGCCCAAGCAGGTCCTTTACCTTCATGGTTTATAGTATATGGAGTCGATGGAGCTGATCCTCCCCAAATAGATGAACATCCTGTTGCATTGGCTATCATCATTCTATCTCCAAATAGTTGAGTTACTAACTTGATATATGGAGTTTCTCCACAACCTGCACATGCTCCAGAGAATTCTATAAGTGGTTGTCTAAATTGACTTCCCTTAACGCTATTTGGACTCACTATGTCTCCTTTATCTGAAACTTGTGATACTGCAAAATCCCAATTTGGTATTTCTGATTCAGTTTGAGACTCAAGAGGTTTCATAACTAATGCTTTTTCTTTAGCGGGACATATATCTGCACAGTTTCCACATCCAGTACAATCCATAGTATCAACTTGCATTCTATATTGTAATCCTTCAAATCCTTTACCTATAGCTTTTTTCGTTCCAAAACTCTTAGGCGCTTTGTTACTTTCTTCTTCGTTTAATAAAAATGGTCTTATAGTTGCATGTGGACAAACATAAGCACATTGATTACACTGAATACAATTTTCTAATATCCATTCAGGTACATTTATTCCAACTCCACGTTTTTCATATGCTGCTGTACCATTAGGGAATGTTCCATCTTCTATTCCGTTAAATGCACTTACTGGTAAATTGTCACCTTCTTGTGCATTCATTGGTCTTAATATGTTTGTTATAAATTCTGGTTCATTTCTATCTTCAATACTATCTTTAGCAGTTTTCCAATCTTGTGGTATATCTATTTTCACTATTGAACTCATACCTTTTTCAACTGCTTCATAGTTCATATTTACTATCTTTTCACCTTTTTTACCATATGCTTTTTTTATAGAATCTTTTAAATGATCTATAGCATCTTGTTCTGGTATTATTTTTGCTAATTTGAAAAATGCAGATTGCATTATCATATTTATTCTATTTCCAAGACCTATTTCTTGCGCAATTTTTGTTGCATTAACAGTATAGAATTCTATATCATTTTCAGCTATATAATTTTTGATTCTAGCTGGTAAATGATTTTCTAATTCCTCTTTATTCCATATACAGTTAAGTACAAATACTCCACCTTTTTTAAGCCCTTTTAATAAATCATATTCTGTTACATAAGATTGGTTATGACAAGCAATATAATCAGCTTCATCTATAAGATAAGTTGATTTTATAGGGGTTTTACCAAATCTTAAGTGAGACATTGTTATCCCACCAGATTTTTTTGAATCATATGCAAAATATGCTTGAGCAAACATGTCAGTATTATTACCTATTATTTTTATAGCTTGTTTATTAGCTCCAACTGTACCATCTGATCCCAATCCCCAGAACTTACATCTTATAGTTCCTTCTTGTCTTATTTTAAATTTTCTATCTACATCTATAGATTTATTAGTTACATCATCTACTATACCTACTGTAAATTGATTTTTAGGGTTACTAGATTTTAAATTGTCATATACAGATTTTATATCTGCTGGCGTTGTATCCTTAGATCCAAGTCCATATATTCCTCCTATTATCATAGGTGTTTTTTCATTTTCATAAAATGCCGATTTCACATCTAAGTATAATGGTTCTCCTATAGATCCTGGTTCTTTAGTTCTATCTAAAACACAAATTCTTTCTACACTTGATGGTATTACATCCATAAAATGTTTTATAGAAAACGGTCTATATAAATGAACTTTTACTAATCCATATTTTTCACCTTGTCCATTTAAATAAGTTATAGTTTCTTCTATAGTTTCAGTCACTGAACCCATTGCAACTATTATGTGCTTTGCATCTTCTGGCCCAAAGTAATCAAATAAACCATGGTTTCTTCCAGTAAGTTTATTCATTTCATTCATATACTCTTCAACTATAGGTACAATATTTTCATAATATTTGTTAGAAGCTTCTCTAGTTTGGAAATATATATCCGGATTTTGAGCCGTACCTCTTGTCACTGGATGATTTGGAGATAATGCTCTTTCTCTAAATTCTTGTAGTGATTTTTGATCTATTAGTTTTGCATAGTCTTCATAATCTAAAACTTCTATTTTTTGTATTTCATGTGATGTTCTAAATCCATCAAAGAAATGTATAACTGGAAGTCTTCCTTTTATAGCAGCTAAATGAGCAACTGGAGCTATATCTGCAACTTCTTGAACAGAACTTGATGCCAATAATATACATCCCGTTTGTCTTGCTGCCATAACATCTTGATGGTCTCCAAATATAGATAAAGCCTGAGATGCAATAGCTCTTGCACTTACATGAAATACCCCCGGTAACAATTCTCCTGATACCTTATACATATTAGGAATCATAAGTAGTAATCCTTGAGATGCTGTAAATGTTGTTGTTAGAGCTCCAGACTGTAATGATCCGTGAAATGCTCCTGCTGCTCCTGCTTCTGACTGCATCTCTACAACACTAACTTTTTGTCCAAATATATTTTTTCTTCCTTGTGCAGCCCACTCATCTACAACCTCAGCCATTGTTGACGACGGAGTTATAGGGAATATAGCTGCAACATCTGTAAATGCATACGCAACATGTGCCGCTGCAGTATTTCCATCTATAGTAATTATTTGTTTACTCATAAATTAAGCCTCCTATATATACTTACATTATGTAATTTAGTTTTATACTCACTAATTTATTATTTACATTATTTTGTTATATATACTATAAGTAAGCAAACAAAATACTCTCTATATTTAAAATATAGAGAGTATTTTTTAATTTGACATATTTATTAATTCTTTTATTAATGAAGCATCTGAAACTTCCATTATATCTAATATTTTCCCCTTATCTTCAGTTACTGATACAACGAAAGTCGTATTATTTTTTTCACTTTTTAAAATATAATAATTTATAATTTTTTCTTTGTTCTTACTATATGCAACTGCATTTGGCATATCTAAGCTAGTGTCCCTAACTAAATCATCAATATTTTTACCTATATAAGATTTTATCGATTTTAAATCAACTTTACTAGAATCAATAAATGATTGATCATTGAAAAAATCAATTATTACATTAGCTGATTTTGCTTCTTTAGGTAAATCTTCAAATCCAGAAGATAATCCCACAAACTCATCACTTTCTACATTAACAACTTTATCTTTACTTATATCCACGTATAAAGCGCTACTTTCATACCCTTCTTTAGGATATACCATCTCAATATTTAGATTTTTTAAAATTCCTTCCTTATCTAAATGTTCGTATTCGCCGTATTTTTCTGTATTTATATAATATGTTGTCATGTATGGATCCCCTATATTATCCATAACATATTCATAATTTTTCCCCATAACTTCACTAACATCGTTTTGAATTTTAGTCATGTTTTTTTGTTGCGTAGCTTTATCTACTTTTTTTTCACTTTTCATACTGCATCCTGAGAACATTAGTATGACTATTAGCATGATGCTAATTAGCAAACTTTTTTTCATACACCAATCCTCCTAAATTTACTTATATCTAATTATATATTATTTATTTACATTAAATAACCTAAAAAGTTATATTGTAATATTTTTGTAAAACTTATTCCGTATATTGACATTTAATTTTTATTTTATCCTAGATACTTTTTTGTATGTTATAATATGTAAGGACATATTTAGGGGGAGGATATTTTTATGGACTTAAAACAACTTGAAGTTTTTGTAGCTGTAGCTAAATATAATAGCTTTTCTAAAGCTGCTAAAGAGCTTTTTCTTACACAACCTACAGTTAGTGCCCATATTCAAAATCTTGAAAAAAGCCTTGATACAGTACTAGTTAATAGAAATAATAAAGTAATTACGCTTACAAAGGCAGGAGAAATATTATATGAACACGCTATTTATATTTTAAATAATTGCAAAAAAGCTGTTTATGATATAAAGGAATATAGCGGAAAAATAGAAGGTGTTATAGATCTTGCATGTAGTTCTATACCTGAAACATATATACTTCCTGACTTTTTAAAAAGTTTTTATACTAATTATCCAAATGTTAAATTTAGTATAAGTCGTTATGATTCTCAAGATGCTATATCAGAAATTTTAAATGAACGTATAAGTTTTGGATTTGTAGGTTCTAAGGTAAACAATAAACAAATTGAATATATAGATTTAATAGATGATGAACTAGTTTTAATTGCTCCTAAAAATTTGATTATAGAAAATGAAAATGGTTTTATTGATATAGAAAAACTTTATAATTTAAAATTTATAATGAGAAAAGATGGTTCTGGAACTCAAAGTATAGTGATTAATAAGTTAAAATCAAACAAAATACCTCTTAATAGCTTAGACACAATTGCTTACGTTGAATCCAATGAATCTATAAAAGAAATGGTTAAGTTAGGACTTGGAGTTTCGTTTGTATCTTATACTTCAATTATTGAAGATATAAACTCAAATAAGTTAAACTTCTATAAAATTAAAAATATGAGTTTTGATAGAAAATTTTATTTCATATACTCTAAGAAAAAAGCTTTCACTCCTCTTGAGTATAAGTTCTTAGATGGAGTATGTGACTATTTTAATTTGGAACATATAAAAAAAGATAAGTGATTAATCACTTATCTTTTTTATTTTATATTAAGCTTCTATTTCATAGAAAGCTTTATATCCTTTATACATTTCATATATATCTGCTTTAGATACTATTTCATATGGAGCATGCATATTTAATACACCAACTCCACAGTCTATTACCTCTGCACCATATTCAGCTAATATGTAAGCGATCGTTCCACCGCCACCTTGGTCAACTTTACCAAGTTCTGATATTTGCCAAACAACATTAGCTTTATCAAATATTCTTCTTACTTCTGAAGCAAATTCAGCGTTAGCATCATTGCATCCACCTTTACCTCTTGCTCCTGTGTATTTAGTTAAAGCTAAACCATGTCCCATAAAACATGCATTTCTCTTATCTAAAACATCTGGATATGTTGGATCAAATCCAGCTGAAACATCAGCTGATAAAACTTTTGAATTTGCCATAGCTCTTCTTACTTTAAGATCACAATAATCTCCTTGTAAGTTTATAAGTTCAGCTACTGCATTTTCAAAGAATTTAGATTGCATTCCTGTATTTCCTTGAGACCCAACTTCTTCTTTATCTACACATAATGCTACTGCAGTATATTTTGGATTTTCAATATCAAATATAGATTTTACAGCTGCATATGAACAAACTCTATCATCATGACCATAAGCTATAACCATTCCTTTATCAAATCCTAAGTGTCTAGCTTTACCAGCTGGAACAATTTCTATCTCAGCTGTTAAGAAATCTGTTTGAGTCATGTTATATTTTTCATTTAATAGTTTTAGTACATTAGCTTCAACTGCATCTTTCTCTTCATCTTCTAATGGCATATGCCCTACTAAAAGGTTTAATCCTTCACCAGTTACTCCATCAGCTAATTTTTTTTGCATTTGATCTCCTGCTAAATGTATTAATAAATCTGTTATGCAAAATACTGGATCATTATCATCTTCACCTATACATATATCAACTTTAGTTCCATCTTGTAGTATAACTACACCATGTATTGCAAGTGGTAATGCTGTCCATTGATATTTTTTTATTCCACCATAATAGTGAGTTTTGAAAAGAGCTAAATTTCCATCTTCATATAATGGATTTGGTTTTAAATCTAATCTCGGAGAATCTATATGTCCCCCAACAATTCTCATTCCTTTTTGTAATTCTTCTTGTCCAATTACAAATAAAGCAACGCCTTTATCTTTGTTTTCTGCATATACTTTAGTCCCTGCAGTTAAACAACCTGATGACATCGCATCGTTTATTGATATAAAACCATGTTCTTTAGCTTGTCTTATTATCTCTCTTGCTGAAGTTCTTTCTGTTTTACCAGCATCTAGGAACTTCATGTATTCATTTGAGTAATTCATCACAGCATCAAGTTCTTTGTTTTCTTTAATTTGTTCCCATGCATTCTTAAATTCATGTCTTAAATTCATACTTAATACTCCCTTTCTTTATTAAAATACCCTCGGGATAATTATAGCACACTTACATTTGTCAAATGTTAAATTTTTCTAGTTCTTCTTGTTTTTCATTGCCTCTTCATATTCCTCTGGTGAAACTACTTTTATATTTTCTAATCTTGATCTAAAGTGACCTCTAAAATGTTCTAAATATTCTTTTCTTAATCCTTCTCTTTCTTTATGTTCATCTTCAGTTAAACCTTCACCTTTATGCTTTTTTGCTAATTCATTTATTCTGTTTAATTTCTTTTTATCAAATTCATTATTCATATCATTCACTCCTAAAAAAATAATTTATTTTCTTTAAATTCTTCTATGTTTTTGTAGCATTTTAAAAATTCATCTATATTATCCGATATTATATCTATTCCCTTTTGTATTTCATCTAAGCTTGTTTGTGCAATATTTATTCTAAAAAATCTATCGTCTATAGATGTGTCAAAAAAGTGCCCACCTGATAAAATAGCTACTCCTTTTTTTCTTAAGTACTTACTGAATTCTTTTGATGAGTATCCTCTTGGTAATTCTAGAAAGAAATTTATCCCTCCTGTAGGTACTTTTATTTTAAGCTTATTAGCTAATTTACTTTGTATAAGTTCTAGTGCTAATTTAAATTTTTCATAATAAGCATCTTCTACATTTTTTATGTAGTTGTTCCAGTTGAAGTTTTCCATATAATAATACATAGACCTTTGAATTATACCTGATGTTGATATATCTGAAGAGTATTTTGCCCATAGTATTTTATTTAAAATTTCATTAGGCATTTCAACTAATCCTATTCTAATCCCTGGCATAAGTAATTTAGAGAAACTTTTTATATAAATTACCCTCCCCTTATCATCATAACTTCTAAGAGGGTAATGTTCTGTTGATTCAAATTTCAAATCACTCATAAAATCGTCCTCTAATATATAAAAATCATATTTTTCAGCTAGTTCAATTAACTTTTTCTTTTTATATTCTGAGTAAGATATTCCAGTTGGATTTTGGTAATTAGGCATTGTATACAGTATCTTCGGTCTTATTTTTTCAAGTTTTAACTTAAGTATACCTATATCTATTCCATCTTCTAACATCGGTATACTTATAATTTTTGACCCTCTATTTTTAAATACTTCAAGAGCTCCTCTGTAAGTTGGTTCTTCAACAAATACTAAATCCGAATAATTTATTAAACCTTTACAAACTATATCTATACCTTGTTGAGCGCCTGATATAATTTGTATATTATCTTTATTAGTATTTATATTTAGAGTTTTTAAGTATTCTACTAGTTTAGATCTTAACTTTATAAACCCTAATCCATCATCATATTCAAACATTGAATTTCCTTCTTTTTCAAGAGCTATATTTATGGATTTTTTAAACTCTTCTACTGGAAACATATCTATTGAAGGATTCCCATTGTCAAATCTAATTATTCCTTCCATAGGTGTATTTTCATCACTATTAGCTTTTACTCTAGTATCTGACACAAATGTCCCACTACCAATAATTTTATATACATATCCTTCTTTTTCTAATAATTCATATGCCTTTACTATTGTAGTGTTATTAACATTTAATAACTTTGCTATAGATCTTATAGGTGGAAGCTTTTTATTTGATTCTATTTCATTATTTATAATCATTGTTTTTATATGATTATAAATTTGTAAATACTTTGGACCATTGTCTTCTATTACTAACTTGTATTTATCCATTTAATCACCACTTCAAATGATATTGTTGTACATGTGTTTATTGATGCCTATAACTATATTTGATATTATTATGTATATATAATACCAAAATTTATAAAAAAAGGGGATACTAATTATGTACTACGATTATCATATGCATTCAAACTTTTCTGGAGATAGTCAAACACCTATGGAAGATATGGTCAAAAAATCTATTGATTTAGGCTTAAAGGAAATCTGTTTTACTGATCATGTTGACTACGACATAATAAGTGATGTTCCATTTGAAACAGACTACATATCTTACTTAAAAAGTATTGATAATCTTAAAGATAAATTTAAAAATCAAATTACTATAAAAAAAGGAATTGAGATGGGAGTCCAACCTCATATAATAGAAAAGTGTTCAAATGATATAAAAAGCTATCCATTCGATTTTGTTATTTGTTCAATGCACGCAATAGATAAAATTGATTTATACAACGGAACTTTCTTTAATGATAAGTCTCAACACGAAGCTTATGAAAAATACTATGAAATTTTATATTATATAGTCAAAAATTATAAAGATTATTCTGTTTTAGGACATCTTGATTTAATTAAGAGATATGGAGATTACAATGAAGAACTTGATGATAAACTTTTTTCTGATATATTAGAATCAATTTTAAAAGAAGTTGTTCATAGTGGAAAAGGTATAGAAATAAATACGTCATGTTTTAGATACGGTCTAAAAGACTTAACACCTTCAAACTATATACTAAAAATGTATAAAGAACTCGGTGGTGAGATAATAACTACTGGTTCCGATTCTCATATACCATCTCAAGTAGCTTATAAGTTTGACTATATATATAATAGACTTGATGAACTTGGATTTAAATACGTAACAACTTTTGATAAAATGAAACCTCAATTTACAAGCATAAAAAGCATTTTAAACAAATAAAAAATTTACTTTAACTATCAAACATAAAAAATAACTCTATCTTTTTAGATACGAGTTATTTTTTTCATTTTTATATTAATTATTGAATATAACTTAAGATAGGAGGTGATATATTTGAAGATTCCTAATCTTGTATATTCAACTTTAGTGCTTTTTTTATCTAATTTTATAGTCAGAATAATAGGTTTTATATATAAGATATTTTTATCAAATAATTTATCAGAGGTTCACTTAGGAATATATCACATGGTGTTTAACTTTTTAATGATTTGTATAGCGCTTACCACAACAGGAATACCAACTGCTCTTAGTTGCTTAGTTGCAAGAAAAAAAGCATTTAATGATAAGCATAGTACAAATGCTCTTTTTATATCGGCAATATATATATCATTTTTTATAGCATCACTTATTGCTTTTTTTGTGTCAATTAGTTCTGAATCTTTGTCGCTTAAATTATTACATAGCAATAATAGTTCTATCTTTATACTTGCTCTTTGTCCATCAATAATAGCTATAACACTTTCAAATATTGTCAGAGGATACTATTATGGAATAAAGCAAGTTGATATACCTGCTATCTCTCAGGTTTTAGAACAAATTTCAAAAATTATTTTTGTTTATTTGATAGTAAAAAACTTTAATGATCCAACTTTAATCTGTCTATCTGCAATAATAGGTATATCAATAGGAGAATGTATAAGTTTATCATTTATGACACTAGGCTTAGCTCGAAAGCCATATATAGACAATAGGTACACTATAGATATAAAAGAGTTTATGAAATCCTCATATGATACAGTTAAAATGTCAATACCTATTACCTGTAACCGTATGTCTAATATAGTTCTAAATTCTATTAGTTCTATGATTATTCCATCTAGGCTAGCCCTTTCCGGAATTACATATACAACCGCTTTAGGAATTTATGGAACTATTGCAGGTATGGTATTTCCTTTTGTCTACCTCCCATTTATGCTAGTTTCTGCGTTAGTTGTAAATATAATACCTAGCATATCATTGGATGTAAGCAGAAAAAATATTAAATCTATAAAAAGCAAGATATTATTTGCTTTGGTTCTAACTCTTGTTATGGGATTTTTATGTTCTTTAATATTTTATTTATTTGGAGAAAAGATTTGCTTATATACATTTAAAAACAAGGTTGCAGGATTTTATTTAAAATACATGTGCTTAGTTCCTTTATTCTTAAGTTTAAATCATGTAATTTCTGGTATTCTTCATTCTATTGGAAAGGAGTTTATCTCTAGCGTCATAGGAATCTCCTCTATGATTATACAAACGCTTTGCCTATACTTTATACTTCCAATGCCAGATGTAGGCTTATGGGGCTATATATTGATTCTTACGATAGTTCCTATCATAACTTTTGCATTTAATTCTCATGTTTTATTTAAATCTTTAAAATCATTATACTAAGGTGGTTACTTTTATGATTATTCTAAATAAAGATGCGAATTTGTCTTTATCTATTTTTAATAAAAATAATTGTTTATACATAAAAAATTATACAAATAAGCTTGAAAATATTTCAAATAGTGTTTATTTATACTCAGCAATAATCGATAAATATGACAACATTCACATTTGTTTTATCGACTTTAAAAATTACTTTTATTACTACACTTATAATAACAGCTCTTTGAATTTGATATCATCATTTAAGTTGAATGTTAGTTCAAAAAAAATTTATAAGCTTTCTATGTACTCATTGAATGATTCTATAAATATATTTTTTTCTAAGTCTCTAAACAAACATTATCACAATATATATCATTTAAACTATAATTTTTATAATAATGAACTTGTAGAGTTCGATATTAAAAACGCTTTTAAAAGCAAGCTACCCCTTTATACTATTAACGTATCAAATAACCATATTATATGCTCCTACTATGTTAAGTCAAAAAATAAAATAGATTTAGAATCCATGGTTTATAATGATAATGAAAAAAACTGGTCACACTTTTCAAATATAAAAACTAGTAATATTTTATTTAAGTACTGTGATACTATAAAATATTGAAAATAAAAAGAGCATTGATTTTATCAATGCTCTTTTTATTTTCAATATTAGTGTATATATTTTTTAATTAGCACTTATTATCATTATGGCAGTGGTCATGTTTTTCTTCACAATTTCCATTGAATTGAGAGAAATCACAAACATTACCAAATGTGTCTACTAATCTAGGTTTTATTCTTGTAGGTCCACCTAAAACTACTATTTGTTCTTCTATTAATACACTAACTATATTTTGTAAGCATAATACTAAGTCTATGCCATTAGGAATTTGTAACTCATAACAAGGTTTGTTGTTTACTATGTGTTGAGTTATTGTTGCTTTTCCTATACAGTCAACTGTTAATTGAGTTTGGAAATCTTGTCTTAGCGTAAATCCTCTTCCATCTGCTGGAACTACTAAGTCACTTGATAAAGTATTAAAATAGAATACTACATCATTTGATTCATCGCCTTTATGGCATTTACCAACTGGTGTAGCTATAGCAGTAAACTCAGAACATCCAAATCTACCTATTAATTCTATTTCTAAATCTTTAACTAGTACATTTAACCCTTTTTGTTTATACATTACATTTTGTCCCAAACACTTATCGTTGCAGCATCTATTTAATTGACCACAAACATTGTATTCAAAAACTGATTTGCATTTTTTGCCATGTTTATCAACTTCATCAATGCTTAAATTTTCTAAAGATGTTGTTCCTGGATTAATTTTTATACTTGTATAATTTATACAAACTTTTTCTATTGTAGCATTAGTTTGAGTAGAGTTTGGTAATGGTCCACGTAAACTACCTAATTCATAGTCAAAGTTTAAATCTTCTCCATTCGTCATTTTACCATCTGTAAATACTCTAAACATTATAGTATCGTATATTCTATTAGTTTCTATTGGATACAATACTGCTTGTGATGTTGAAAATTTAGGTGGTACTAAAGGATTACTACACTCTTCTGGACAAGGGTTTGGGAAGCAATTGTCTGTACAATCTTCGTCTTTGCAATCACAGCATCCTGGATTACATCCACAATTATGATTATGATGGTTGCAATCATTATTGCAATCATTATTACAATCACATTGTATATATGGATGGCATTGTGGTTTACATCCTCTTAGTTCCTCTTCTATTTCATTCGTTTCTATATAGCTTCTTCCTGAATCTATATTTTGATTAGGCTGTATTACTCTTTTGTTAACTACTTTTTTGGCTCTCATTAAATCCTTCATTCAGTTTTGGCCTCCCCTTTTATTGTCTTATTAAAATGTAGGCTCTTGTTTATGCCTAATTAATAATATGCATGTATTTTGCTAATTGTTACTTAATTAGTCTTTTATTAATTAATTCTTATTAGAATAATTTACTGCTGAGTTAATATATATTTATAGAATATATATTTTAGGAGGTAGTTATGGGATTTTTTAATGAATGTTCATATGTTATAAGAAAATCTAATAAAGATATGATACTTATAAAAAGTGAAAATGGACTGAGCTATAAATATTTTAAAAATAGCAATTCAATGGTTCATTCTGAAAGTATAACACTTGTTCCTATTGATTTTTCTAGTTATTATTTTGATATAGATTCAAATGACAATGTATATGGAATTTTTTCAGATTCTAAAATAAACATTTTAAAACTAAATAATGATAGCAATAAATTTTTAACTCTCCATACAATAGATTATGACTCTGAAAACTACACTATAACATTTCCATACATAAAATTTATAAATAATACAATACATATATTTTATTATCTAACTAATAAAGATTGTGCCACTACTATCTTATTCCATCATTATAATAATGGTAACCAATGGTTTGAAAATAAAGTTGATTTTATAAATTTACCTGTTTTGGATAACTTTATAATTTATTTTAATGAAAAAGTTCCAACAATTTTTTACTTTAAAGAAAATAACGAGTTTCCACAAGTTTATTGCACCAATTTTAATTTAAGTAACCTAAGTTGGAATGATCCGATATGTATAACTAATTCTTTAGAAAATAAAATATATCTATCTGTTCTAAAAGATAAACTTAACTTTTATCACATAGCATATTGTGAAAGCAATGACTTTAAGTACAGTATTAAATATTTAAATGGATATCTAAATAATAATTCATTTGATGAAAGCGTCAATAAATTTATAACAGATGGGTCCTTATATTTATATCCATCTATATTAAAATATAATTCTTCAATATTCATATCTTATGTGTATAAAAACATTTTATATACTTGTTATTCTGATGATTTAGGTTGTAGTTGGAGTGAGTCATATGCGGATGAGTTTAGCATAAATGATAAGTTTATAAGGGCTTGTTTCAAATCTAATTATTTATCTGATAAAGATTATGTATCTACCAATGTTTTTGTAAGCAAAGACCCTTTTGGAATATTAGGTAACTTCTACAATTGATAATAATAAAAAAAGTATTGTGAAAATCACAATACTTTTTTTACCCCAAAACACCGATGGCCCTTTAAATTCATACCCGAGAATCTCCCAGGTGGGTGTACTACTAGCAGTTTTTAAAGTCCCCCATAATTATGAAGGGGCATTTTATCCACCACTAAACTCATACTCCCGTTCAAACTTTGTCGGTTGAATTTAAATAGGCACTGTCGCATGCTCCAGGATTTCATATTTTTATTATATAATAAAATTCAAATTTTTGAAAGCATTTTTAATTAGCAAATTTATAAATTTTTCGTTCTTTTTCTACTTTTATTTATCTATCCTTACATAATCATAGTCTATATAGTCATCTGTTTCATAGTTTTCATCTTCATCTAACATATCTTCAAACTCATTTTCTTCCTCTTCTTCCTCATTTTCTTCTTTATTTACATAATCATATTTATTATTTTTTGTATAATTGCTCTGTTTATTATCACTTCTTAAAAGATTCCCTAAAAGTTTCAAATTATTTAAACTTCCTATGTTATTTATACTAGCCAATGAACTTAAACTAAATCCAGAACTATTTTCTTCTCCTATATCATCAGGCAAGAACAATTCTGCAAATAGTTCAATTTTCTTTTTCATGTCTATCGCTCTCTCAACAGATTCTTTTTTGCTTTCTGGAAAAACCTCTATTATCTCTTTAATCATCATATTTTTTTTATCTTCTTCTTCCATACTTCTAAAGAAATCTGATTCATCTTCGTTATCGACCAAATCAACACTACTAAGTTTTTTTATACCTCTTACTAAATCTAAAACGCTCTCTATTTTTATTAATACTTTTCGTTCATCTTTATCCATATACTTTTTAGTTCTGGTTATTATTTCTAAACCTCTATCTAAATCATCATCACTTAATTCTAACATTTTCATTCCTTTATCAAGATCATTTATGTTAAAACTAGATACTGGATCGATATAATCAGATTCCTCAACAAACTCGTCTTCATCTTCTTCTAAATCTATTTCTTCGTCTTCAATATTTTTTGGTCTAAATTTGTTTTTTAACTTAATTTTATTATTTTTCTTATTTAATTTTGACCTCATACTTCCCATTTCTTGATTTATATCTAAACTACCAGTTTTATTGTCTGACAATGATATATTTCCATTACTTAAAGCTATCATCCCTAATATAAATAGTAAACTGTTCACCTTTGTCACCCCTTACTATATACTACTCCTAATATATAAACTATGTTTTATTTACTATTATTGTTACTTTTTTTATAAATTCGCATATATATTATTTATAGGTATTTTTTATTTTTTCATATTATTAATCATAATTCATTAGATACTTCTATATATAAATAATATGAACTTAATCAAATATATATTATTGAAAGAGGTGCTTTTATGAAAAAAATAGATAAAGAAGCAATGGAAAAATTCGCAAAGGAAAAAAATATTGATAAAGGCAAAATCGAAGAAATAGCAGATGGCTATAAAGATAAATCAGAAGATGAACTTATGGATGAACTTGTTAAAATAGGAAAAACTCTTCAAGGAAAAGAAGAAGTTGTTGAAAA
>NZ_JBOGBV010000019.1:0-71534 GCF_051656405.1 Paraclostridium sp. | reverse complement strand
ATATAGAATTTGTTGTATTAGTTGGTGGATCATCATTAGATTTTGAAGTTCCTCAATTAGTAACTAACTCATTATCTCAATATGGAGTAGTAGCGGGAAGAGGTAACATTAGAGGTACAGAAGGACCTAGAAATGCAGTGGCTACAGGACTTGTGTTAGCTTTTAATGGAAATGGAGAAAAAGGTAATGTTAACTAGAGATTTTAATCATAATATACCAACAATACATATGTACCTTTGTAAAGGACTTAAAGATTTAAAAAATATAGATGAGATTTTATGGGGAATAGAAGAAGAAGGAATTCCTTGTAAAGTATTAAAAAATGAAGAATCTCTTATCTCAGAGAAATTAAGCTATATTGCATCTCAACTTTCTAGGTTATCAGTAGGTATAGGTATAGATAAAACTGGTAAAGTTACATTAACTTTAAATAAGTTAAAAGAAAATGAACCTTTATTTATTGCTAATATTTATGATAGTCCTAATACTTTAAGAAACTTAGGATCAAATGCAGGCAGATTAGTAAAAGGAATACCATTTAAATAACAAAAAAACTAAGATAGCTTAGGAGGCTTTAGTTATGAAAAAATTAAATGAAATAAAAGAATTAAGTTTAGATATAGTAAAAGAAATGGCAAAGGCAGCAGAAGAAAAAGCACAAGAAATGAATGTTCCAGTAATATTTGCAGCAGTAGATGCAGGTGCAAACTTAATGTTAATGCACAGAATGGAAGAAGCATTTATAACTAGTATAGATATTGCAATAAACAAAGCTTATACAGCAGCTTGTTTAAAGCAAGGAAGTCACTGTATTGCAGAGTGTGTTCAACCAGGACAAAGCCTTTACGGACTTCAACTTACAAACAACTGTAAAATAGTACCTTTTGGTGGTGGATTTCCTGTAATAGTTGATGGTAAAGTTGTTGGTGCAGTTGGAGTAAGTGGAGGAACTGTAGAAGAAGACATGGCTATAGCTCAAGCAGCAATAGATGCATTTAATAAGTAGGCATTTAAATTTAATAATACAACAAAAATTAATCGGAGGAAATGACAAATGAGAATGTATGATTATTTAGTACCAAGCGTTAATTTTATGGGAGCTGGATGTGTAAAATTAGTTGGAGAAAGATGTAAAATATTAGGTGGTAAAAAAGCTTTAATAGTTACAGATAACTTTTTAAGACATATGGAAGGCGGAGCTGTTGAATTAACAGTTAAATCTTTATTAGAAGCTGGAATAGAAGTTGCGTATTATGATCAAGTAGAACCAAATCCTAAAGATACTAACGTTATAGATGGTCTTAAAATATACCAAGAAGAAAATTGTGATATGATAGTTACAGTTGGTGGAGGAAGTGCACATGACTGTGGTAAAGGAATAGGAATAGCTGCTACTCATGAAGGAGATCTTTATGAATATGCAGGTATAGAAACTTTAACAAATGCATTACCACCAATAGCTGCTGTTAACACTACAGCTGGAACAGCAAGTGAAGTTACAAGACACTGTGTTATAACTAACACTAAAACTAAAGTGAAATATGTTATAGTAAGTTGGAGAAACTTACCATTAGTTTCTTTTAATGACCCAGAATTGATGGTTAAAAAACCAGGTGGATTAACTGCTGCGACAGGAATGGATGCATTAACTCATGCTATAGAAGCTTATGTATCAAAAGATGCAAATCCTGTAACTGATGCTGCTGCTATCCAAGCTATAAAATTAATATCAAATAATTTAAGACATGCAGTTGCATTAGGTGAAAATTTAGTTGCAAGAGAGAACATGGCATATGCTTCATTGTTAGCAGGTATGGCATTTAATAATGCAAATTTAGGGTATGTTCATGCGATGGCACACCAATTAGGTGGACTATATGATATGCCTCATGGAGTTGCAAATGCAATGTTACTTCCACATGTTGAAAAATACAATTTAATATCTAATCCTCAAAAGTTTGCTAACATAGCTGAATTTATGGGTGAAAATATAGATGGATTATCAGTAATGGAAGCTGCAGAAAAAGCAATAAATGCAATGTTTAAGTTATCTACAGATATAGGAATACCTGCAAGCTTAAAAGAAATGGGAGTTAAAGAAGAGGATTTCGAATATATGGCAGAAATGGCATTAAAAGATGGAAATGCATTCAGTAACCCTAGAAAAGGAAATGAAAACGACATAATAGAGATATTTAAATCTGCATTTTAATAATGTTAGATAGATTTTTAAAAGTGTATATATAGTTTAAATATATACACTTTTTTACATTAATTATTTATTTAGTTATTTAAAAATATAGAACTTTATATTATATTTTGAAAAAAATAGATTTTATAAAAAGGTAGGGAATAAATGAATATGTCAATATTTTTAGGAGAACTAGTTGGAACTTTATTGTTAGTATTATTAGGAAACGCAGTTGTAGCAAATGTAATACTTTCTAAGACTAAAGGAAATGGTTCGGGCTGGATAGTAATATCAACAGGATGGGCTTTAGCAGTAGCAATTCCGGTTTTTATATTTGGAAGTGTTAGTGGAGCTCATTTTAATCCTGCAGTTACAATAGCTCTTGCAGTTATTGGAAATTTTCCATGGGAAAATGTACCTATGTATATATTAGCTCAACTTATAGGAGCTTTTATAGGAGCATTATTAGTTCTTATTTGCTATTATAATCATTTTGAAAAAACAGAAGATAAGGCTATTAAATTAGCTGTATTTTGTACAGGACCAGAAATAAGAAATACTAAAATAAACTTTATTACTGAGGCTGTAGGAACTTTTGTATTAGTTTTTGCAATATTAGGGATAGGGCAATCTTCACTTGCCGATGGGATTCAGCCAATGGCAGTGGGGATGATAGTAGGAGCAATAGGTTTATGCTTAGGAGGACCAACTGGATATGCTATAAATCCAGCTAGAGACTTTGGACCAAGACTTATGCATTACTTAATGCCTGTACCAAATAAAGGTGACTCTGATTGGAGTTATGCATGGATACCTGTAGTGGCTCCAATAGTAGGAGCAATTTTCGGAGCATTAGCATATATAAGTATATTTTAGTAAATTATGCCTCAATGGTGAAGTAGTAAAATCATCATTGAGGCATAATTTTTTATCTAGTTAATTTAATTATTATATCTTCAAGATTAGGATACATTTTTAATAAATCATTTCTTTTGAATAACTCAAAGTCTCCAAATGTAAATGCAGGTGCTACCATACATCCAACTAATGCAAAACCATCATTATTCATTGAAGATCCAAATATATATCCTTTAGGAACTAAAACTTGTGGAAGTTCTCCGTTTTCAACATCTAGCCCTAATTGTTTAGTAATTAGCTTACCGTCTGGAGCAATCATGTATATAGTAAGGGGTTGTCCGTCATGATAGTACCACATTTCATCTGACTTTAGCCTATGAAAATTAGACACTTCTCCAGTTTCAAGCAAGAAGTATATACTAGTAAATAAATTTTTTTCATCTCTAAATAAATCTTTCGAAACTACTGATTCCTTATAGTAACCACCCTCAACATGAGGTGTCATACCTAGGTTTTCTATATAATATTTTGCTGATTTCATACTGTACCTCCTATGTATAATATTTTCATTATAACATAAATCAAGGCACTCTGACCTTGTTTCATAAGAGTGCCTTTAGTTAGATTTAATTAAAATATAAAATTAGCAAGTATGCTCATGATAAGCGTATTTACAAGTATAAGGATACTCTTCCCACCATCCAAAAGCAACGACAACGTCTGAAGTAGGAGTCAATTCAGTTAAATAAACAACTAGAGATTTACCTGGAGGAATAATTATTTGACCTCCATCTACTATTTCTGTTGAAATAGGTCCTACTATTCTAGAAAAAATTGATACACCAGAAGGAACAGAAGCATCAACTAAATATTGAACTCTACCATAAGGTACAGGTTGTGGATTAATAGTTAAATTAGTTACGTTTACTTGAGTACTGGTATTTATTCCAGCTGGCAAAGTAGAATTAACATAGAAAGCAGCATCTACTGGAGCTCCTGATGGATTTTTTATAGTTATTGCATTTACAAATAGATTTCTAGCAGACCCAGCTGGGTTAACTAATGCAGCTATAGCTGTAGCATTTCCTACTGTTGGATTTAATACTGGAGTTTGACCTATAAAATATCTTCCTAATTCAGATTGATACAAAGCATAAGGGATAGAAATTTCTCTTTCAAATGAATTATTACCACATGTCATATATTATCACCTTTATATATATATTAGGGATAATAGTTATCCCTAATACATAATATTCAAAATTATTTAAAACGTGTTAAAAAACTTAATTAAATATACGAAAAACATCGAATAAAGATGATGAAATAATTATAAAAAATAATTATGAATTATTGAATTTAGTGTTAAAGAAAATTAGCGATGGTTCGTAATATTATAAGTAGGACATTTTAGAGGTTAAATGTCGAAAATGGGTTGTGAAAAAGTTGTTAATATAAATTACATGTTAACAAATAAGGTTAAAAAAGGAGGAATAATTGTATGAAATCAAAAATGAAAACTAATATTAAGTACAAAAATAAAAGTATAAAAACTCAGCTTACTTTTATAATAGTGTGTGTAGTAGTAGTTTGTTGTTTACTGTTAGGATCAATTACGAGTTATTTAAACTATAAAACTTCGAATACGATTTTAGCAAATGCTGCTTTAGAAAATACTAAACAAGCATCACAAACAGTTGCACAAAAGATAAAAAATCTTAAAGACGCTACAATACAGACGGGTATAATAAAAGAACTTTCAGATCCTAAGGTAAGTGTTGAGGAGAAGAAAAATATTATAGCTAGAGAAGAGAAACTTACAGGATTGACTCTAGGACAAATTATATATGCAGATGGAAAAGACCTTTTTAGTGGAAAAGATTATTCATCTAGAGACTATTTTAAAATATCTATGCAGGGAGATGCATACATGAGTAGTCCTGTTGTAAGTAAAGTAACAGGAGATCTTACAATGGTAGTTTCAGCTCCTATTTGGGAAAATGGAATACAAGGAAGTAAGATTGTAGGTATAGTAACTTTTGACGTAGATAAAAACTTCTTAAATGATATAGTTAAAAATGTAAAAATAAGTAAAAATAGTTATACTTATTTAATAGATAGCAAGGGAACGACTATTGCACATAAGGATGCAAGCCTTGTAGCTGTTCAAAACTCTATAAAAGAGGCAAAAACAAATTCAAGTATAAAACCATTTGCAGAAGCTGATAAAAAACTTATATCAGGTGAAACAGGAAACACAGATGTAAAATTAAAAGGAGAAAAATGGATACTATCATATGCTCCAGTTGAAAATACTGATGGATGGGGAGTTGGAATAATGACTAACAAAGCAGATTTCCTTGGACCAGTATACACTTCAGTTGGAACAACTATTGGATTAGCAATAATATTTACTATAGTATCATTAATAGCAGCTATAAAGTTTGCTAATAAGATAGGAAATCCACTAAAAGCTTGTAGCGAAAGACTTAAAAAATTAGCAGAAGGAGATTTAAACTCAGAAACTCCGCAAATAAATGAAGAAAATGAAATTGGATTATTAGCTAATGCTACAAATAAAATAGTTATTGATATGAGTGAAATGATTAGTACATTAATGTATGTATTAACAGAGATAAGTAATGGAAATTTAGATTTAGATACAAATGATGAAAAATTAAGTCATTTATTCATAAATGATTTTGAACCTATGTTAGTAGCTGTAAATAAAATTATTGATAGTTTAAATAGTACATTAGATCAAATAAGCATAGCTGGAGAACAAGTTGCAATTAGCTCGATACAGTTATCAGAAGGAGCTCAAGTTCTTTCTCAAGGAGCAACAGAACAAGCTAGTTCTATCCAAGAACTTTCTGCAACTATAAGTGAAGTATCTGAACAAATTCAACAAACAGCTAAAAATGCAGTAAAAGCTAAGGCTATATCAACAAAATCAAGTGTTGCTACAGATAAAGGTAAAAAACAAATGCAAGAGATGATTACAGCTATGGATGAAATAAGCAGTACTTCAAATAGAATTGGAGATATAATTAAAAATATTGATGACATAGCATTCCAAACTAACATTTTAGCATTAAATGCAGCAGTAGAAGCAGCTCGTGCTGGAGAAGCAGGTAAAGGATTTGCAGTAGTTGCAGATGAAGTAAGAAACCTAGCTGAAAAATCAGCACAAAGTGCAAAAGATACAGCTGAGTTAATTGAAAGATCTTTACTAGCTATAGAAAATGGATCAAAGATTGTATCAGAAACAGCAATATCTCTTGAAGAAGTTGTTAATGGAGCAAAGACTTCATCTGAAGTTATACAAGAAATAGCAGATGCAAGTAATGAACAAGCTCAGCATATAAATCAAGTAAACACTGGAATGGAACAAATTTCAGTAGTAGTTCAAACAAACTCAGCAACTTCTGAAGAAAGTGCTGCAGCAAGTGAAGAGCTATCAAGCCAAGCTAATATGCTAAGAGATCTTATTGGTCAGTTCAAATTAAAAAATAATCAAGATAAGAAAGATAAATATTTTGATGGAAAAATGTTATTTGACGCAGAAGATTTTGAAATGTAATACTAAATAAAAATAACTGAACTTAAATAAGTAAGTTCAGTTATTTTTTTATAAAATCTAAAATTTTATCATATAACTCCTTAGCATCATCATATCCTTCTTCATATAATGATGTAAGTTTTTTAGCATTCTTTTCAATTTGGCTAACATTAACTGGATTTTTAGGTCTAATAACTAAAACATCCCCATCTTTTTCTAATTTATTTATTAAATTAAGACTTTTGTTATAATTTAAATGCCTATTTTCAATCGCTTTAATAAGATTTGGGTATTTTATATATTTTCTATTTACAATAGGAAGAAATTTTTGCTTATTTTTTTTGTAAGTAATATCTCTAGTTAAAACAACAATATTTTTTTTATATCCTTGATTTAAAGAATATTCGATAGGTATTGAATCGGATACACCACCATCTACCAATTTAAACCCATCTATTTCTACTATATTTGCAAACATAGGGATCGAACAAGATGCTTGCATATAAATTATTTCTTTTTTCAAATCTTTTAACTCAAAGTATTCTGGAGATCCAGTTTCACAATTAGTAGCAACCACTACGAATTTAGATTTAGATTTAGCAAAAGTATCATAGTCATAAATATTTAGTTCATTAGGAATTTTATTGAACATAAAATCCATACCAAAGATTGATCCAGTTTTAATTAAATTAGAAAAACTTAAATATCTTTTATCGGTTATATAGTCTACAGTAGCATTATATGCTCTTTTATATTGTTTTGATAAATAAGAAGAAGCATGGCAACTACCAGCAGATACACCGATTGTTATATCAACTTCTATATTTTTTTCTATAAAAAAATCTAAAACTCCAGCGGTGTATATACCACGCATACCGCCACCTTCTAATATTAAGCCTATTTTATTCATAGTATATCCTTTCTAAAAAAACATTTATATATGCAAAGTTATTAACTTATAAATTACTTTAAATATAAAATTATTATAAATTAATAACTTTATATTGTCTAGCTTTGGAGAATTTAACTTAGCTATAAATTATTTAATCCGTATATAAATAATATGATTATAAATTATTATCATATTTAGGAGTGAACTGATGATTAATAGTATAAATAAAAATTCTTATGATGTAGGAAATAAAACAAATGTGACTACAAGTAATAAAGAACAGTTAAAACAACAAATTAAAACTCCAAGCCAAGAATGTGAAGCTATAGTAAGTAGGATTAAAGACGAATTGCAAAAAGCAACCTTAATAGCTATGAAAATTATAAGTGGAGAAAATATAAATAAATCAGAAGAAAAATTTATGAATTTTAAATATCCTGATATAAAAAAATTAGCTGAAAAATTGAAAAAAGATATAAATCAATTAAAGCTTTTAATAAAAAATTGTAATTCAGATGAAGAAAGAAAAGAATTAATTAATAGAGAAATAAATAATGTAAAGCTTATGGGGAAGAAGGGGTTAATATCAGAAGTTGAAGTGAAGTTAAAATTAGGAGCTTTAAGTGATGTTGAAAAATTTTCAAATACAATGAAAATAGAAAATAAAAAGATTGAGGTTATAGCAATAAAGTTATTAAAGAATCAAAATTTAACCTCAAAAGAACTTGCTTTAATAGAAGAGAAAGTACCAGATATAAAGCAAATAATTAACAAAATAGTTAAAGAAAATAAATCATTAAAAGATGAGATTAACAATTGTAATACAAATGAAGAAAAACAACAAAAAATCTTAAAGACTTTTAATGATTTAGAAAGTTTATTTAAGTCCAATAAAATTTCAAATTTAGAGTTTAAGTTAAATTTATTTTATATAAATAGTTTAGAAAAGGAAATTAAAAAAGATAAAAATAAACAGCTTTGGATTAATCCTTACCTTTATTTAAATACTTCATCACTAGTGGATAATTTAAGTGGAGTGTTAATAATTATAGTAATTATTATATGTATTATAAAATTTATATAATGTTTTAATAATATATACATAAATACGCATCTCTAGATTTAAAAGAATCTTCCGTATATATAGAAAGTATATTTTATAGTTGAAAATAAGAAATCGGGAGGTAACTATGGGCGTTTCAGAGAATACTAGTAAAACAAAAATTCTTTTAGAATCGGGAACAAATGAACTTGAAATTATGGAGTTTACTATAGCAGGTGAATTATTTGGTATAAATGTCGCAAAAGTTAGAGAAATAATGATTGCACAACCAGTAAAACAAATGCCTAATTCACATGAATTAGTAGAAGGGGTATTTAAGCCTAGAAATGAAATTATAACAGTTATAGACTTAGGTAGATATCTAAATTTACCTAAGACAGAAAATAAAAATAATGATATATTTATTGTAACTCATTTCAACAAGTTAAACTTTGCTTTCCATGTTGAATCTGTGGTAGGTATTGCTAGAGTTTCATGGCAAGATATAAAAAAACCAGACAAAGTAATTTACGGTGGAGACGAAGGTGTTTCAACTGGTATAGCAGAGTATAAAGATAGACTTATAACTATACTAGACTTTGAAAAAATTATTGCAGAAATAAGTCCTGAGTCAAGTATTCAGTATGAAGAAATAGATAGATTAGGTAAACGTAAAGAAACTGACAAAACTATACTAATAGTAGAAGATTCAATGTTACTTTCTAAGATGATAGTTGAATGTTTACACAAAGCGGGATACAAAAATACAATAAAAGTCGATAATGGACAAGAGGCATGGGAATACTTAGAAGAAGTTAAGACTTGTGGAGAGCAAGTTAAAAAGCATGTTTCATGTATAGTTTCAGATATTGAAATGCCATTAATGGATGGACATAGATTAACAAAATTAGTAAAAGATGATAGTGTACTTAAAGACATACCTTTAATATTATTCTCGTCATTAATAAGTGAAGAAATGAGAATAAAAGGTAAATCTATAGGTGCAGACGAACAAATAACTAAACCAGAAATTGCTAATTTAGTTAGTATAATTGATAGATTAGTAGAAAAATAAATAAAATAGGTACATGCTAGCATGTACCTATTTTTATATTTCAGAGTATTTCATTACTCTATTAGTTAAAAACTTACTGAAATTATTAAATTCAGACTCCGTTATATTATTTGGATAAGCCATGATTTTTAGTTTATGAGCAGGTGTATCTTTTCTATATGATGGATGAGTATGATCAAAACATTGTAATTTAAAGCCTAATTTTGAATAAAAATTTAATCTCTTAATAGACACATCATCCAAAGGTGGATCTATTTCTAAAATTACATTTTTATTAATTTTACAAAATTCTTTAATAACTTTAGATCCATAACTTTTGCCTCTTAAATCTGAAGAAATTGCAAAATGTTCTATATATACAAATTCACCTAAATCCCAATAAAATAGAAGTCCAATTAGTGAATCAGATTCACAAAGAGCCATGCAGTAATATTTTTCATCTTGTAAAGCTAAGATTTGATCCTCTAAAGTTCTTTGTTCAAATAATGGAAAGCTTGTATTATACATATATATTATATCGTTCCAATATTTGTTATTCTCAGATTGAATTCTTAAAAATTCCATATTATCACCTCATAAAAGTTATCTATATTTTGGTTAAATTGTCTAATATTATATCATATCTAAAGATTTATGCAAATTAAGTGTATAAAGTATTGATTGTGTGTATAGATGTTTATATTATTATCTATAAAGAAAATATTATTTATCAAAATAAATAAAAGGGATGGGAATCGTTAATGAAAATTTTAAGTCATGGATGTACGCTAGATTGTTTTGATTGTTGTAAGTTTAATGTATATGTAGAAGATGAAAAAGTTATAAAAATAGAGGGTGATAAAAATCATCCGTATACAAAAGGATTTATATGCAATAAAGGAAGAGCTCATTTAAAAAGGCTAAATCATCCAGAAAGAATATATAATCCGTTAATAAAAATAGATGGAGTTTGGAATGAAATTAGTTTTGAAGAAGCTATAAATATAATTGTTCAAAAACTAAAGATATATAAAGATAAATACTCATCAAAATCTATATTATATTACACTCAATACGGGAGTGGTTCAGTTTTAAAAGATATAGGTGATATCTTTTTTAATTTTTATGGAGGAGTAAGTAAAAGTAAGGGAGGACCTTGTTGGAGTGCTGGAATAAAAGCGCAAAAATATGACTATGGTACATCTAAAAGTCATTCTTTAGAAGACATGTTAAATAGTAAAAGTATTTTTATATGGGGAAAAAATCCTGCGTATACTACAATACATACATTTCAAATGATAAAAAAAGCAAAAGCTAAAGGAGTAAAGGTAGTTGTCATAGATCCAATATATACAGATACAGCTAAAATTGCAGATAAATATATACGAATAAATCCAGGTACAGATGGAGCATTAGCTATGGCTATGACAAAAATTATAATACAAAAAGGAATTTGTGATAATGATTATATAGATAAATACGTATTAGGATTTGATATATATAAGGACTATATACTTAATTTAGATTTAGATAAATTATTAAATGAATGTGGAGTACAGCTCAATATAGTAGAAGACTTAGTAGAATTATATACAGATAGGTATTCTACTATATATATAGGGTATGGAACACAAAAATATAAAAATGGAGGAAATAATATAAGAGCTATAGATGCTTTAGGGGCTATAACTGGGCAAATAGGATTTGCTGGTGGAGGTATTAATTATGCAAACAAAGTATATCCATCAGTTTTAAATACAGATCCATTTAATAGTGAGGATTATTGTGATAATAGATTTTTTTATACTAGCCACATTAGTAAGTTTATAAAAGAATCTATGAATAGTAAAACTCCTATCAAAATGGCAGTTATAACAAAGAGTAATTTATTGAATCAATTACCTGATGTAGTAGATATAAAACAAGCTTTTAAATATATAGAGTTCAAAGTATGTTTCGATATGTTTATGACAGATACTGCAAAAGAGTGTGATTTATTTATACCATGTACAAATACTTTGGAGAGTGAAGATTTATTATATTCATCAATGACAAATCCTTATATTATATATAATGAAAAAGCAGTAAATCCAAAAAATAAACTAATGGATGAATATTATTTTTTTATGGAATTAGCAAAACGTTTAAACATAAAAGATTATCCAATGGTATCTAAGTTAGAATATATATCAGAGGTAATAAAGCCATTGATGGAACTTGATAGAAATATAAATTTAGATACAATAAAAAGCAATTATTTGACTATACATAATCCTATAGCATGGGAAGCTAAAATATTTGAAACTCCATCAAAAAAATTTGAACTATATTCAAGCGATGCTATTTTAGATGGTGTAAACCCAATTCCTATATATATAAAATCTGATAAAAGAAATAAGTATAGATTATTAACTAATCACTGTAGAGATAGTATTTCTAGTCAGCATATGATGGATAAAGAGGAAATAGCAAAAGCTTACATAAATGAAGACATGGCAGATAGAGAAGATATTAAAGAAAATGATATCGTAAAATTAGTTAGTAAAAATAGAAGTATAAAAGTTCAAATTAAAATAACTGATAGTGTAGGGGATAATACAATTTTAATTTACGTTGGATGGTGGAAAAAACATGGTAATCCAAATGTTTTAACATATAGTGGCATTTCAGATATGGGAGGACAAGTAACCTATAATGAAACATTCGTAGAAATAGATAAATGGGTTAACAGGGTTAAATAACAACCATAATAACCAATAAAATAAAAGTGAAAAATTAAGTTAAACTATTTTATATAAATTAAACTTTATAAAATGTGATATTTTCAAGGGGTTGAAACTTATAAATAATATTTAATGTGAAACTTCAAAAACTGGCATAGTAATTGCTCTATATTAATAGTACAAAAATTATATATTGGAGGATTTATTAATATGGAAATGAACATCAAAGAGTTATTTGAAGTAGGAGTAAGTTTTGAATCAGCTGTAGGAGTAGGAACAAAAGAAGAAAGAGCTAGCGTAGTAAAAAATACTTCTCGTATCAACCTACCAAATAATTTAATAGAAGAGGTTAAAAACTTTGATAAAGAAATAAACTTTTTAGTTTCAGGTGAAATCTTTTGTCCAGATTTCCAACTTAATGTAAGTGTAGTTAAAAGACTTTGCGATTTAAATCAGAATTTCAATATGTCAGTAATAAGTATAACAAGAGGTAAAAAGTTTTTAGCTCCTATTTTAAAAATTGAAAATTATAAAGCTCCTACAATTGCAGTTTTAGATAAAGATATGAATGTTTTAGGTGTATTTGAAGAAACTCCTAAAGTTGTTTCAGAGATTGATAATTTTGAAGAAATTAAATTAAATTACTTTAAAGGCGAGTACTTAATTGATACAGCAAAAGAGATTGTTGATTATATAAAAAAATGTAATTAAAAACACAGTAAAGAGAGATGAAGTTAATTTATCTCTCTTTATTTTTTACGCTTAAGGAAATTATACTTAATTAAATTTTGTGGATAACTTATGTAACATAGTGATACAAATGTTTTGGTGAAAGTAAAAAATGACATTTTGAGCAACGGACGGAGTCGTTGGCGACATGAGCGAAGCGAATTTTTTATATTTTGCAATTTGTATATGATATTGTTATAATTTATTTAATGATTATAGACTATTAGATATGAGGGATAAAAATGAAAAAAAGAGAATTAGCTATAGTAACATTAAAAAAAGATGCAGGAGAAATATATGCAAATCAAATAAATTATTTTTTAGGAGACAGTATAAAGATAAACCTGTATTCTTTTGAAGAGGGCGGGTTTACTTTCTTTGAAGAAAAACTAATTCTTCTTTCTGTAAATTTAAAATATGAAGAAATCTTAAAGATGTGCAATCCAGATGCACAGATAATCATACCTAATTTAACTTTTGAAAAATCTAGTTTTGAAAAAATATGTAAGATAAATAAAAATGAAACTGTATTCGTTTATAATTTATCAAAAAGTATGGCATTAGAAACAATAGCAATTATATATAGACTAGGCGTAGACATACCAAATCTTATACCTTGTTATCCTGAGATGAAAAAGATACCAGAAAACTCAATAGTTCTTACACCAGGAGAAAAATTAAATATAGAAGCTAAAAATTGTAAGATTATAGATTTAGAATATAGAATAATAGATTTAAGTTCTATTGCAGATATAGCTATGAAGCTAAATTTAGAGAGTCTTATTCAAGAGGATTTAGTAAAAAAATTTATGGATAAGATTGTTCCAATTAGCTATATAACAGAAAAGCTTTTAATAACACAAACTAAATTAGAGAATCAATTTGATTTTTTATTATCTGCAATTGACGATGGCATTATTGGAGTTAGCAATGAGGGAATAGTGCAGTTTTATAGTCACGTAGCCAGAGAAATATTGTCTATCAATGGAAATGAAATGATAGGAAAATATATAGGTGAATATGTAAAATCTCTAGACTTTGATCAAATAATTAAAAAAGAAGTTCCATATTTTCAAAAACTTATTAAAGTAAATAATATAGATATAAACATGGAGGTTAAATACACACATATAAGTGTTTTTAATGGATTTATAATAAAAGTATCCAAATTCCATCAAGCTGAAAAGAAACAAGCAAAGTTAAGAGCACAGTTAATGAGCTCAGGAAATGTAAGTAAATATAATTTTGACGATATAATTGGTTGCAGTGACTCTATAAAAAACACAAAAAAAATTGCATATAAAATGGCTCAATCTGATTCATCTATTCTTATAATTGGTGAAAGTGGGACAGGTAAGGAGTTATTTGCACAATCCATACATAGTGCGTCAAGACGAAGTCAAGGACCGTTTGTAGCTGTAAACTGTAGCACCTTTCAAGAAGGATTATTACAAAGTGAACTTTTCGGATATGATGAAGGAGCATTTACAGGAGCTAGAAAAGGTGGGAAAATTGGATTGTTTGAATTAGCTAATAAAGGGACTATCTTTTTAGATGAAATAGGAGAAATGGACTTGAACTCTCAAGCTACACTTCTTAGAGTAATCCAAGAAAAACAAATTAGAAGAGTTGGTTCAGATAAGATTATAGATGTGGATATAAGAATTATAGCAGCTACCAATCGAGATTTAAAAAAGTTAGTATGCGAAAATAAATTTAGAAAAGATTTATTTTATAGATTAAATGTATTGCCATTAAAAATTGCACCACTTAGAAATCGAAATGAAGATGTATTTTTAATTTTCGAATCATTTAAGAAAAATCTTGATGTAAAGTTTAGCCTTTCGGATGAACTTGTTGAGGTTTTTAAAACATATAGCTGGGAAGGGAATATAAGAGAATTAAGAAATTTAGTAGAGTATTGTTCATATTTAGATAAAAGTATAATAGAAATATATGATTTACCTGAGTATATGTTAGAATCAATAAAACATAAAGATTATTGCTTAGAATTATCGAATAAAAATGATATTAAAAATATATCCAATTTAAAAAGAGATTTAAGAGATTATATATTTGTATTAGAAAAAATAAATAACGCATATGTTTTAAAACAGAGAATTGGAAGAAGAAAAATATATGAATATGCGTTAGAAGAAAAAATATTTTTAACAGAACAACAAATTAGAAGTATATTAATAGAATTGCAAGAGTTTGGATTTGTAAAAATTTTATCTGGACGAGGTGGATCGGTAATAACAGAAAAAGGAATTCTATTTTTAGAAGAAAATAAAAGGGTTTGATAGATGAGAAGTACAATCTATCAAACTTTTTTACTTTATAAATTATTTAATATAAAGGAACATAAAAAAAATTTTTAAATATTATATAGATTAGGGGGACTTTACTTGGAAAAATTTTAAAAAGGAGGTTTTATATGAATAAATTAAAAGGTATTGATGTCAGTCATTGGACAGGCTATGTGAACTTTAAAGATGTTTTAAATAGTGGAATTCAAGTTGTTTATATAAAAGCAACAGAAGGAACTAATTATATAGATCCTAGATTTAGAGAGTACTATAATGAAGCAAGAGCAGCAGGACTAAAGATAGGTTTTTATCATTTTTTTAATTCTGTAAATTCTGGAACGCCTAAAGGACAAGCTCAACATTTTGTAAGCACAATAAAGGAATTAAAATCTGATTGCAAGTTAGTTTTAGATTTAGAAAAAACAGGAGGACTAAGTAAATCAAAGTTATCCAGACAGGCAATAGAGTTTTTGGAGGAAGTTAAGATTTTAAGCGAATTGGATGTAGCTATTTACACATATACTAATTTTGCTCAAAATAATTTAGATTCAGAGTCTGGACTAGAAAAATATCCTTTGTGGATAGCTCAATACGGAACAAGTAAGCCGGAAAGCAATCCTATATGGGGAGAAAATTATGCTGGATGGCAATATTCTGAATCAGGAATCGTTAGAGGAATAGAAAGTAAAACAGATCTAGATATATTTACTGAACAAATATTATTAAATAAATATAAAGAAGCAGATATTAATAATATATCTAATCCAAATTTAATATATCCAGGACAAAAAATTAGAATAAATTAAAGGAATTTCGAGATATTACCATAATATTTATGGTAATATCTTTTTTAAAAATATAAAAAAAGACATGAAAAATAAATTTTAGATAAGTTTTTATATTTGTAGGAATGTTGTAACTAAAGTTAAGCATAAAATATATATAATTTATAATAAATAGATTATATAGCAACAAATCAGGGGGGAATAAAATGAGTAAAAGTGAATTAAGGGTGGATATGAAAGCAGAAGCTAGGAGACAGTTAGCTGATAATAAAATAGATATTACGATAGCTACTGTATTAGTTGGAATGATTACATTTATACCTCAGTTTTTAAGTGAAGAAATTTTCACATCGTATAGAATGACACTAGTTGTAAGTATTATATCAATGCTTGTGTCGACTCCATTAGTAGTAGGATTAAATATAGTATCTTTAGATTGTATAAAAGGGGAGAAAATCAAAGCAAAAGATATCTTAAAAGGATTTAATATATTATATCAATCATATGGATCTATATTGCTTCAGATGGCTATAACTTTTATTCTGACTGCTCCTTTTGTAGCTATACCCATATTTTTAGTAAAAGATAGTCACACAAGATTAACTATGATTGCGTTTATAAGTAGTATATCAAATTTATTTTTCTCTATAATATTTTCACAACTTCAATACATTGTTGCAGATAAAAAAGATATTTCATTAATTGAAGCTATTAAAAAATCTATCAGTATTATTAAAAATTATATTTGGGACTATATATTGCTTACATTAAGTTTTTTTGGATGGATGCTTTTAGTTGGGTTTACTTTTGGGATAGCGTATATTTGGGTAGGACCTTATATTCAGTTAACATTTACAAATTTTTATGAAAATATAAAAAAGGATGAGCTAGACACCTATGAAAAATCAAAATATAATAGTTTAAAATTAGGAATATTAGTAGGAATTTTATTATGTGCATATATGACAATAGAAGCAAATATATCACAAAGAGTACTTACACCACCTATTGTAAAAAAAATTATAGAAGACAATAATCTAAGACTTATAAGTTTCAATGAAGAGAAAAGTTATTATATATCTGAAGAGGAAGGTATAAAATATAAAATCGAACCTAATTACAATAATTTAAGTGATTTAAGTAAATATACAGTTGTTGTGAAAAAACATCCATTAGATTCTAAAAAAGGAGATAATATAAATTCTACAGTTATGTATATAATAGCAGATGGAGATAAGCTGTTGGGTATTAGTTGTGATCCAAATGGTCCAGATAAAAAAATAGAATCTTATAATCCGATTCCAGGAAAATTTGATATAAAAGGAAAGCAATTATAAAACAAAAATTAGTATATAATACAGTGTGTTATATACTAATTTTTGTTTTTGGAAAATATAAATATAAAATTAGAATTAAAAAATTAAGAAAAAATTAAGAAAAAATAAAGGTTAAATTAAGAATTATATCTCAAAATAGTTAAGTTATTTATATTAAGATAATACTATAGAGTGTCTATTTTACAGTAATGTTACATGTACATAACAAATTTGTAATAAAGCCAAAAAGTGTAGTTTAATATGGTAGACTTTATAAAGTAAAATAAATTAGAGAGGTGATGGTTATCAAAATAAATAAAAATAAACTAATACTAGGATTGAAAATATTATTTGTAGTAATTATTTTAGGAATAACAGCTAAAGAGTCAGCTAATATTATTAGAGGATTTAACATGGAAACATTTTATACTTATGCAGACCAGCTTACATTAGGAAATATACTTATTATTGTTTCGCTGGGCATAATTTCATATATACCTTTAACTTTTTATGATTTTATAATCAAGAAGAGAGTTGGAATAAATTTAGATAATAAAAAATTATATAAATACTCATGGATTGCCAGTTCTGTATCTAGTATCGTTGGATTTGGAGGAAGCAGTGCTATTGCTTTAAAAAGTCATTTTTACAATCCTTATGTTAAAGACAAAAAACATTTAGCAAAAGAGGTATCTAAAGTAGTAGCTTTAAATCTAACTGGTTTTTCAATGACATGTTTTATATATCTAATAATGATGAAATTTAATCTTGGTAAAATTAGTATCACAAATGTGTTAACTATATGCATAAGTATGTATTTACCGGTTTTAACGTTGATTTTAGTTGGAAGATATATAAAGTATAAAAATGAGGTAAGAAGAGATGTTATAGATACATTTAAAATAATAGGAATATCATTATTAGAATGGATTACAACTATAACTTTAGTTTATTCAATAGTAATAATATTAGGAGAAAATATATCAATAGCACAGTTTTTCCCAATATTTGTAGCTGCTATAGCTGTAGCGATAATAAGTATGTCTCCTGGTGGAGTAGGAACATTTGACTTGACCTTATTAACTGGACTTAATGCTTTAGGGGTTTCATCAGAAAAGGTGATATTAGCTATATTTTTATATAGGCTAACTTACTATATAATACCATTACTTATAGGAGTCGTATTATATATATCTGAGCTATGGACTAAAGTAGATAAAAATAAAAAATATGTAGTTTCAATAGTGTCATCAAAATTCGCTCACTATGGATTGATTGTATTAGTATTTTCTGCAGGGTTACTACTTCTAGCATCTCAGGCTATACCTGGTATGGTGGAAAGAATAAATGTAGTGAACAAAATTTTAGGATTTAAAATTACATGTATGTCAGGTGGTATTTCTATAATAATAGGATTTTTATTGATTGCTATGTCTAGAGTAATAAGCTTTAAGTCTAAAAGTGTATATAAGATAACTATGGCATTGGTTATAATTGGAATTTTCGTGTCTTTAATAATTAGGTTTGAATATCAGGTTAGTATGTATCTAATTATTGTAGGAATAGTACTAAAAATTAGCAAAAACCAATTCTATAGAGATGGGTTTGTTATGAAGTGGGGAGATATATTAAAAAACACATTAATATTACTGCTTTTCCAAGGATTATATATATATGTAGCATACAATAACACACATTTAAAAGTTGCTAGTAATTCTATATTTAATTTAAGTAATTACCATACTCTAGAACAAGTGAAAAAATTTGGAGCAATGAGTGCTATTGGATTTTTAATTGCAGTAGCATTCTTAGTTATTCTATATTATTTAAATAAAAAGAATGATTTTAAAAAAGTTAAGTTGTATCAGTGTAAAGATAAAGTAGATAGTATACTAAAAAAATATAATGGAAGTTCCGTTATTCACTTTATAAATTTAAATGATAAATTTGTATATATGAATAAAGATGAAGATGTTATGCTTCAATACCAAGTATATGCAAATAAATTAGTAGTGCTTGGCAACTTGGTAGGTAATGAAAGCAAGTTTTTTGAATCTATCCAAGAATTTTATGAAATGTCTGATAGATATGGATATATACCTGTATTTACTGCAATAGATGAAAAAATGATACCTCATCTACATGAAACTGGATATGAATTTATTAAATTAGGTGAAGAAGCATCTGTAAACTTAGAAAACTTTACTTTAGAAGGACGAAAAATGAAGAGTGTAAGAAATGCCCTTTCTAGAGTTGAAAAAGAAGGGTATACATTTGAAATGATACATCCGCCGTTTAGTAATGATTTTCTTGAAAAAATTAAAAATATCTCTGATGAATGGCTTGAAGGAAGACCAGAGAAAGGATTCTCAGTTGGATTCTTTGATGAAGAATATTTAAGTTTAGATGCTATTGCCATAGTAAAAAATAAAGATGGAGAAATTAAAGGATTTACAAATTTAATGCCTATGTATGATGGAAATAAAACTTTATCTATAGACTTAATGCGTTTCTCAAAAGATAGTTGTAATGGGATAATGGATTTTATATTTGTAAACTTATTTAAGTATGGAATAGAACATGGATATTCAAGATTTAATATGGGGATGGCACCTTTATCTAATGTAGGAAGATCTAAATATTCATTTTTAAGAGAAAAAATGGCTGCTAAAATTTATTCTCATGGACAACATTTCTATTCTTTTGAAGGATTAAAGAGATTTAAGGAAAAATATTGTGAGTCTTGGGATGGAAGGTATATGGCTTATAAAAAAAGAACTTCCCTTATATTTACAATGATTCAAGTTATAATGTTAGTATCTAATGGTAAGAATTATAGATATGAAAGTTGTAATATTGAAAGTGAGTCATTAAAGGAAGAATTAGCTTAAGAACTAAATAAAAAAACACTATTTTAAAAATAGTGTTTTTTTATTTAGTTTAAAACAAATTTTTCTATAGCTTTAGCTACTCCAGACTCTGTATTTGGAAGAGTTACATATTGAGCAGATTGCTTTACTATATCTATAGCATTACCCATAGCTACTCCTATTCCTGCATATTCAATCATAGATAAATCATTTTCGCTATCACCTATGCACATAACTTCATCTCTTTTTAAATTAAAATATTTTGCAAGTTGAGCAACTGCCTCTCCTTTAGAGCTTCCTTTTTTCATTATCTCAAAGTTATCATTCCAAGAAGAAACAATTTCAAGTTCAGGATTTAATTGTTTTAATTCTTTTTTTACTTTCATTAATTTTGAAATATTATTTTTTTCTATACAAACACCTTTTAATAATTGATTTGGATATAATTTAAAAGTAGTATCTATATTATCAATGACTTCAAATTTAATTTTTTCTTCATCTTTAAGACGTTTATTTAAAACTTTATATATATGATTATCTGGAAGTTCAATTGTAGATACTATACCAAAATTACCAGTTAAGTAAGATAATAATCCATACTGTTTTGTAAGACTTAAAAAGTCTTTTATCTCATTAGTACTCAATGGATTATTATATATAGTTTCACCATTGCTTCCACCAATAAATGCTCCGTTTGAAGCTATGATAGGAGTTTTTAAACCTATTTCATCAGAATACAATTTTGCACAATTATAAACTCTACCGGTAGTGATAGCTACGTGGACACCTCTAGAAACAGCTTCTTTTATAGCTTTTTTATTTTCTTCTGATACATTTTGTTGATCCATTAGAAGAGTTCCATCCATATCTATGCATATTAATTTTATAGCCATTTCAAATTCCTTCTTTCGATATATTAAATGTATTTATTACAATTAATATTATATTACTTTAGAATTAAGATGTTAAATAGTAAAATTACATGATAGTTATAGGGAAAACTTATAATTGTTAAAAATCAGTTTATGAATTTAATTGAAATGAGGGGATGTAGATTTTAATAAAAAGGGTTAACGGGTTGAACTGTTTAGCCTGTTAAACCTCTTTTTATTTATTTAAGAGTAAATTAAGAAAATATTTTTAAATTTATCTAACTAATATTAAAAATATAAAGAACAGATTAATTAATTTGATTATTAGATTATTGAAATTTCAATGATTATAGGGTTATGATAAAAATGAAATTTATACTGAAAAGATTTGGCATAGATATTGCTTATATATCTAAGTATAAAGAATTTATTGGAGGTAGTAAATGATGAATTATAACTTTGATACTATAATTGATAGAAGTAATAACTTTGCAGCTAAATGGTCAGAAATGGATAAGAAATATGGAACAAATGATCTTATTCCTATGTGGGTTGCAGACATGGACTTTAAAGCAGCTCCATGCATAATAGATGCTTTAAAAAACAGATTAGAACAAGGAATTTATGGATACACAACTAGACCAAATTCTTATAATGAATCAATAGTAAATTGGGTATCTAGAAGATTTGGATGGAATATAAAAAGTGAATGGCTAGTTTTTAGCCCAGGAGTTATTCCAGCGATTAGTATATTAATACAAGAACTTACTAATGAAGGTGACAAGATAATGATACAAGAACCAGTATATAGTCCTTTCAATAGCGTAGTAAAAGATAATAAAAGAGAATTAGTTATAAGTCCTTTAAAGAAATTGGAAGATGGAAATTATGTTATGGACTATGAAGATATCGAATCTAAGATAAAAGATGTAAAAATATTTATACTTTGCAATCCTCATAATCCAGTTGGTAGAGTTTGGACAAAAGAAGAACTAAAGCAATTAGGGGATATATGTATTAAACATAATGTAAAAGTTATCTCAGATGAGATACATAGTGATATAATTTTCAAGGGTTATAAACATATACCTTTTGCATCAATATGTAAGGAATTTGAACAAAATAGTATTACTTGCATGGCGCCTACTAAAACTTTCAATATAGCAGGACTTCAAATGTCTCAAGTTATACTTCCGAATGAAGATGATTACAAAGCATTAGATTCAGCTTTTGCAAGAATAGATATTAGAAGAAATAATGCATTTAGTTTAGTTGCAACAGAAGCTGCATATAACCATGGAGAAGAATGGTTAACAGATTTTATTGATTATTTAGAAGGTAATATGGATTTTGCTGTTAATTATATTGAGAAAAACATGCCGAAGTTAAAGGTAAGAAAGCCACAAGGAACTTATTTATTATGGGTAGATTTTAGTGAACTTGGATTAAGTGATGATGAAGTTGCCAAGTTTTTAGTAGAAAATGCTAAAGTTGCATTAAACAATGGACCTTCATTTGGGATAGGAGGACAAGGATATCAAAGAATAAATTTAGCTTGTCCTAGGTCTATGGTTGAAGAAGCTTTAACAAGAATAAAAAATGCTATAGATTCATTATAAAAAACTTAGACCTCAAAATTATATAAGCCTTATTTTGGGGTCTAAATTTTAAAAAGTGTGAAAACGATACCAAAAAACTAATTAAAGAGAAAGGAAGTTTCCCCATGTGTAAAAATGTTGAAAAAAAGAAACCTACATTTAGATTTGCAGTTCTAGTTATGCTTGCGATTATATCCTTGACTACAGTTGGAATGGTTGTATTTAAGGCATCTATAACAACTATGTTTTTATTATCATGGCTAATCGTTGTTCCAGCCGCTATGAAATTAGGTTATACGAATAGTGAAATTGAAGAATTTGGATTTTCTGTGGGAAAAGATGCGTTTCAGTCTAACTTAATTATATTGTCGGTTGGAGTATTAATTGCTACATGGATAGCAGCAGGAACAATACCGACTATTGTATATAGCGGCCTTACCATAATAACGCCTAAATATTTTTTATTAACAGCATTAATAGTATGTTCTCTTACATCTATAGCAACAGGAACATCATGGGGGACTTTAGGAACTTCAGGTATTGCTCTGATGAGTATAGGTACAAGTATGGGAGTTCCAGTTGGACTTACAGCAGGGGCTATTATATCAGGTGCATTCTTTGGAGATAAAATATCTCCACTATCAGATTCTACAAATTTAGCTGCAGCTGTCTGTAAGACGGATGTAATAACTCATATAAAACATATGATGTACACTACCGTACCATCATATATAATATGTATAATTTTGTACACTGTAATTGGATTTAAATATGCAAACAATACAATCGATTATAATCAAATCAACGAAGTTATAAATGTTTTAAAAGCTAATTTTAATATAGGATTTATTGCTTTACTACCAATAATCTTTTTACTTATATTACTTTTATTACAGAAACCACCAATAGTATCGATACTAGCTTCTGCTATTCTTGGTGGAGTTATAGCAGTTTTCCAAGAAGGAGAAAAAATAGGAGACTTACTAAATTATATGCTAAATGGGTACTCTGTAGATACAGGACTTGAATATGCAGATAAACTATTAAATCGCGGTGGGATGATGAGTATGGCAGAAACTGTATTACTAGTATTTATAGTTTTTGTTATAGCAGGAATACTTCAAAAAACTGGATTCTTAGAAGTTTTACTACAGCCTATGATTGAAAAAATAGGAAACTCTAGAACGAAGTTAGTAGGAGCAACATTTATAACTAGTTATTTTGCAAATGCATTTAGTTCTTCAATGATGTTCACATCTGTATTTGTAGGGACAGTTATGTCACCTTTATATAAAGAATTTAAATTAAAGCCAGAAAACTTATCTAGGATAATAGAAGATACGGCAACTCTTGGGGGACCATTAATTCCATGGAATTCAAATGCAATATTTTGTAGTCAAACATTAGGGGTCAGTCCGTTTGATTTTATACCATATTGTTTTTTAAGTTGGATAACTCCAATTATTTCATTTACTTATGGAGTAACAGGATTTTCTATGAAAAAGTATACAGATGAAGAACTTAAGGAAATTAGAGAACTTGAAGTTGCAGATAACATATAATAATTTATACTTATAGAAGTTTAAGTTGAGAAAGAAGAGAATATTATTCTCTTCTTTTTTATATTTTAATATGATAGTTATTTAAATTAAGGAGTTTACATATTATTTAATATATTGGATAAAAAGGATGTTATAAATTAAATATAAATAGTATGGAGAATATTATATGGAAGTAAATTTAAAAAAAATGAATTGTAAATTATCTTGTTTTGAAGAATTACCGCCTTTAGAGTATTTCAAGCAATTAAATGTATATCAAAATTTACATTTAAGCAGTAAAAATTTAGATGTTTCAAATATAGAAAATACAAATCCTAAAGTAGAAATATATTCAACTAAAATAATTGATACAAAGATAACTGAAAGTATAAAGGGTACGTCATTAGAGGGTCAACATTTAAGTGGCAAAAATCTTATTGTTGTAGGAAATATAAATATGAGTTTAATATTAGAATGTAGCACTAAAGGTAAAAAAAATAAAAGTGTTAAAAAGAGAGAAATTATTAACTTTAATATACCTTTTAGTACAGTTATTGTAATACCAGAAGATATATGTGCAACAAATACAATAAATTTGAGATATTTAATTGAAGATATAACCGTTGCTAAAATCAGTTCAAACCAAGTATTAGTAAGTGTTACTATATTAATACAATATATAGATTAATTTAACATTTATTAAAATGTAATTATACAAAATAGAAAAGGTGATTCAATGAGGGTTGTCAATGAATGTAGGGTTGATTTTAACTATAGATTAACTGAGAATAGTCCATTAGTGACTAGAACAAATTTTAGCAATGTAGTATCAACGGAAATAGTAAAAGATATGTTGCATGTAGAAAAGTTTGTAGATAAAAAATGCACATATGCATTTGATATACTAACATATAGTATAGTTATAACTAATACAAGTAATTTCACAATTACAAATGTATTCTTTAAAGATAAAATACCAAAAGGAACTGTTTTTATAGAAAACTCAGTAAAAGTAGACGATATCAAAAAAAGATGTTTAAGACCTGACAATGGTTTTTATATAAATAAAATAAACTATAGAAGTAGTGTAATCATAAGATTTAAGGTTATAGTTTTACCTCAATGTTTTACACAACCAATAACAAACTTTTCAACTATACAACAAAATTATATATTAAATATAGAGGAAGCACCTGTTAAATTAAATATTGATAGTAACATTGTAAGTAGTGAATTTCAGCGAAAAGTATTTAAACAAATAAACATATGTGAGAATATAAGGCTAAAAAAAGATATTATTAAAATTTTAAAATATGAGGTTAATGTAAAAGTCTTAAGGTTAAAAATAGTAGATAGCCCAATTAATAGAACTAATAAAAAGAATAAATCTAACATGTGTAACTTAGTTGTTATCGGATCTATAGAGTATAAAATACACTTTTTATCTGGAAATAAACAAAATAATAATGAGAATATGATTAGATATCAATTTGGATTTTCATCATATTTAATGACACCTATAGGAATTTCATACATAAAAAATGAAAATATAAAAATTAATGTGGATTATGCTTCAGCAAATTTAGTAAATAAAAATTTGATAGTTACTAGCACAAATTTATATATGTATTTTGAAGATAATTTAAAAACAAATAAAAAGTTAAATCCCTTATAAAAGATTAAAAGATAATCTTAATATAAGGGATTTTTTTCACTTTAAAAACTTGGATCTATATTTAATACAGTTTGTTCAGGATAAGGATTAGTAACTGATTTAGCAGTTACTATAAAATCATATCTAGTTCCAAGTGGATTATTTGAAGGAATTAAAGCATTTATTTGAATAACCTTAGTTGTATTAGGTGCTAAATTTGACATTATAGGTAATGTTTGTTGGTATAGTGTGTTTTTTGGAATATCAGCTATTTTAACATTATCTATATACAGTGTGTATGGTATTCCTACTTTTTGTATTATCAATGTGAAATCATCATAACCGCCACCTGTGTTTTTGAAGTAGTCTAATATAACCGCAGTATTACCAGGCTGTGTAACTATAAATGAAGTAGAATCATTTATTTTGGTTAATGGATCTGGAGTAAGTGATACACCAGGAGCTAAAGTACAAGTTACAATATTACTTTTTTCACCACTGTAAACTTTTGAAGGGGATATATCATTATAATAAGATACAGCAGTTGCTTGTGTAGCTATAGAAGTGCCAGCTCTAAGTGTTGATTGAGGAACTACTGTAAAGTATACATATCCAGTTGTAGAAGCATTTAACTGAGAGATAGATACAATGATTTTCTTTGAAGTTGAGTTGTAAGAAGCGTTACAAAATACTGTTGTATTTACTTCATAGAATAAGAAGTTTCCACGTATAGGTATCTCTATAGTTCCATTTACAAGTTTAATAGAACTGTTATTTTGGAATGTTAATTTAAATTGCATTACTGAATTTATATTTATATTTGCATTTTGATTATATACTGTAGAGTTTGATTTATCAGTTGCGGTTAAATTTAAAACTAAATTAGGATGATTTATAGTTACGGTTAAACTTTTACTAATACTAGAAAAACTTCCTCCTTGGACCTGTTGATATAAACATTGTATAGTATTAGATTGAGTTGATATTGTTGAATTTAAACTTTTATTTGCATTAGTAATTTTACACACCATAGTATAATTGATTGTTTGTGAATAGTTTCGAGCATCTACAGTACCTTCACTAGGGAATGTTACTATATTAGAGGAAACTGTTGGAGTAATAGGAACATTGTTTCTTGTAGTAGGGCCTACATAAGATTGACCACCACTTGGTAGAGTATCTTTTATATATATACCATAAGCAATAGTTCCTTGAGGAACAGTCACTCCTATTAAATAAGTTATATTAGATCCAACTTTAAACAAGTCTGATATATTAGTTTTTGAAAGTGATATAGCTAGTGAAGATAAAGTTATAGATGCGGTTTTAACAAGGTTAGAGTATTGATAATTTGAAGAACCTTCTTCATAAACTTGTGAGTAAGGATTTGTATTAGTAGCTGTAGTTGTTATGCTAACTCCAGGAGCTAATACAGAGCTTATTGTAACCTTATAAGTTAAGGTTAAGGATTGACCGGGGGCTAGCTTGTTTATGCTCACAACTATATTATTATTTTGTATATTTATAGAAGAATAACTTCCTGAACCACTAACCTTTAAGCTACTTGAGTCAAGTGTAAACCATGATGATAAAGTATCACTAAGTGTAAAGTTAAACGCATCTGTTTCAGTTCCTAAGTTGTTAGTATTAGATATAGTAACTGAGTAGGTATAAATTTCATTTGATTTTATAGCATTTTTATTAGGACCATCTACAGATTTAGTTAGTTGTAAATTTGGAGCACCTATATTGAAGTTCACTTGTGCTCTATTGCTATAAGCATATCCATATGTGTTTGTTCCCTTTAACTTCATTAGGTTTGCATTTTGTGTAGATGAACCTAGCTGAGCTATTGGAACTTTAAAATTAATTGTAGCGGATGACAATCCTGGAATGTCACCATAATAAAAGTCTACACCATGAGGACTTATAAGTTTAGGAGAACTAATTGGATTATATCCTGTGTATACATAATTTAAGTTATTTATAGGATCTGCTGAAAGAGGGAAGAAATCATCTATATAAACTTCTTTTTGCATAGCTTTCAAGTTTGAAGCATTATATGATAATAAATATTCAGCTAAATCCCCTGGAGCTAGAGTATTTATATTTTTAGGAGTTCCATCTTTATAGTATCCTTTTACAAATTGTTTTGTTATAGAACCCACGCTTATACTAGAAGATACACTAGAACTATCTGTTACTGTAGATAATGGACCAATAAGAATACCTGATATATTTGTAGTAGCTAAAAATGGATCAGATGCAACTACAGGAAGATTTAAAGATTGACTGTCTTTTTTATATCTATAATAGCTATCAACTTTTGCAGATATCGTAATAGTTTTAGTTGAGTTTTGAGTAGCTAAGCTAAAGTTATATGTTAAATTAAAGCCTTGAAGTATTAGGTCATCAACAACAGATGTAGGAGTCGATGAACTAGAAATATAATATATTCCGTCTGGTAAAAAATAATTAACAACTATATTTTGAATATTATAATACTGACCAACTTTATACACATAAGTATATGTTACAGTGCTTTGAACATCTATCAAACTTTTACTTATAGATGTAGTAATGATTAAATCCATAGCAGAAAAGCTAGTATTACTATCTGAACTTGAAACAACAAGTGGATCAGCTGAGTTCATATTTATAAGCATATTTAATAATGTTCCATGAATTATAAAATTGCCTTGATTATTATTATATTGATTCCATACAGCATAATTAAAAGTTAAAGTTGTGGTACTACTTACGGATAGATTAATATTTCCGTAATAAATTTGAGTATAAATTTTACCATTTATACTTACAACACTGATAGTAGGATTTACAAACTTTGAGGAATCTGTACCTGATACATTAATATTTCCAATATACCTAATACCATCTTCTAATAAAATAGATATATTTACTAAAGATGTAGAATTGGAATTATTATAAAACTTACAAGTTGCAGTATTAACTTGAGTATAATCATTTGAAGAAATTGAAGTGCCTGCTCCTTTTAGTACTTTACCTGCAGTAGAAATCGTGCTATAAAATCGCACTGTTTTAAAAGTCATATCGATTTGTTGCGTTATAACTTCATTTCCTATATCATAAATTCCTCTTGGCATAGTATCAACTTGGCAAGAAACAGTGATTCCTGAAAATGTGTAGTCAAAAGGAATTGTTGTTCCATTTTTAAACTTAGTATTACATTTTACAGTGATCGAAAAAGTATAATCAACTTCAAGAGGTGCTAAATCTTTTAAATTAATCCAAGAGTAAGTAATGCTATTATCTGCATTAGTTACACTAGATGTTTGTGTTATAGTTGAGCTAGAAAGCACCATACCATCAGGAAGTTTTAAAAACAAACCTAAATTATATAATCTTTGAGATGTACTTAAATTTTTAATCTTTATGTTAAACGTAGATGTATTGCCGACCAATATAGGTATATTTTGGGTCTTATCAATAGTCATACTCAGTATATTTGAAGACATGAAATCACTCCTTTTAATAAAATATATTCAATCTAAATACTTTGTGATACGACAAATTATTCAAAACTAAAATTAAAATTAAAAATAAATAAAATAGGCAACTAAAAAGGGGCATATCAATAGTATATATGAGGGTTATTTTAAAGTTATTAAACCTTACAAGTATAATAGAAAATTAGGAGGAGATATTGTGTCGTTAACACCCAGATTTACAGCTATAGATAAAGCTGTATTAGTAGCTACAGGAAATAGCTTTGTAGTATGCGGAAGTACTACAGCTACAGGAGCAAATACATCTGATATGATAAAACCAGATGGAAGCATAACAAGAGATTGGTCAGAAGCTGGAAGTACAGCAAATTTAAATATATTACCAAATAGTACAATATTATATGCGGAGCTTTTATGGTACTCAACTGTAAAAAGTAATGTACAAGGTGCACAAGATCTTAGAAGTATACAAGACAATTCAATAACTTTTACAACGTCAAAAGGAAGCTATCAAATTTCACCTCAATATACAGATACAAATACAGCTACATCGGGAGCTATAGACAGATATAGAGCGGCAGATGTAACATCATATATACAAAATTCTTTATCAGGAAATTATACAGTATCAAATGTGCCAATAAGTGTTCCAGACACTGGATTAAGTAATAGTAGAGGAGGGTGGACGCTTTCGGTAGTTTATAGAAATGACATTTTACCACCTCAAAAGGTAATGTACTTATCAGGTATATCAGTAGCAAAACCGGGATCTCCTTTACAAACAACTATTTCAGGATTTACAACAAGTTCAGATATTTCAAAACTTAAAGGAAATGTGTTTATAGCGTGTGCAAATGGCGAGCCAATAAATGGCGATGATTTTGCTTATGCAGGACCTTCTTTTGCTAATCTTAGCAATATAGGAAACTCAGTAAATAGTCCTAATCCAAACCCTGGAACTGCACCAAACAATCCTGGGAACAACTTTTTTTCAGGATTAATAAACGTAGTTAATCCATTAAATAGCAACAATGGATTATTAAATATAAATGGAACTAATGGAAATAACAATAATGATGGATTCGTTCCTACTCAAAAACTAGGAGCCAGAAATAAATGGGATATAACTAATGTAGATATAACTAAAACCTTAGTTCCAAATCAAACATTATTAGCGGGGCAAGTAAACTCAGTTGAGACTGGAGATGGGGTACAACTTGTAGCAGTCGGAACACAATTAAATGTAAATGCGCCTAATATTATAACCAACCTAGATGTGTACGATATAGATGGGGATGGAGAGTATAATATACAAGTTGGAGAGCCTTTAGTATATGCATTAAGTATAAAAAATGATGGGGCAGTAGATGCGAACAATGTTATTATATCAGCAAATTTAGATTCAAGTACTACATTTATACCTGGGTCTGTAACTATAAATGAAGTTTCATATCCATCAGCAAACATATCTGCTGGAATAAATTTAGGAACTATACCAGCAAAAGGTATTAAAAATGTATTATTTACAGTTAGAGTAGACTCAGTACCAAATGGAGGATTACTTCATCAAAATGTAAATTACAATTATCAATTTATATCAGGTGTGGATAATATTACGAATTATGCAACTACAAATACTATAGAGATAATTGTTCAAGATGGATTATTATCAATTTCAAAAGCTTCATCAAAATCAACAGCGGTTATAGGGGACACTATAACTTATACAGTTGATATAAAAAATATTGGAACAGAAATAGCTAAAAGTATATTTTTCCAAGATAAAATAGATTTAAATTGTTCATTTGTAGATGGAAGTGTAATTATTGATGGAACAGAATATACAGAATATAATCCCGTAGATGGAATATCACTTCCTGATTTACCTGTAGGCGCATCTACAAAAATAGTTTTCCAATGTAAAGTAAACTCACTGCCAGCTTCGACTAAGGTGTATAATAATGCTTGTGTTTCATTCGGGTATATATTTAATCAGTATGGATATTTAAGAGAAAAAACTATATTCAGCAATACTACATCTACAACAATTCAGTATGTAGATATTATAGGAGAAAGATGCAATAATAATAATTATCCAAAAGTAGGAGACACAGTAACTTACACATTAAGTTTAACTAATACAGGTAATATAAATGCAGATAATGTTCAAGTATTAGAGCCAACAATACCAGGAGCAAGCTTTGCAAATGGAAGTGTTAAAATAAATGGAGAAATAGAGCCAACACTAAATCCATTTAATGGATTTGAATTACCAAATCCAATTCAACCTAAAGAAACAACTGAGGTAGAGTATAAAGTTTTAATAAATGAACTTAATCCAGCTAACTTAATAGAAAATATAGCACAGGTTCCATTTAAATATCAAATATCTACTGAAAGTGGAGTTATACAATCAGAGAAAGACTCTAACAAAGTAGATACAATCGCAAATTATACATGTATGAATATTGTGGAGAGTGTTGACAAAGATTATGCAACTATAAATGATATTTTATACTACAAAGTTGAGATAACTAATAATGGCAACATAAATTCTACAAATACAGTATTTTTATCTAATATACAATCAGAAACTTCATTTATTGCAGGTTCAGTTAGTATAAATGGGATATCATATCCTTCATACAATCCTAACCAAGGATTTACATTAGGAACTATTTGTTCAGGGGAAACTATAGAAGTTTTATATCAAGTGAAAGTAAATTCAGTACCTAACCCAAATATAGTTTATAATCAATCAGATTTAGTATACAGCTACCAACCTGATCCTAATGGAAATATATTAACAAATACAATTTATAGTAACATTGTTCAAACAATTATAAATAAAGCAGCATATACAGTGACAAAATCTGTAGATAAAGCATATGCACAACCTGGAGATTATATAGTTTATACAACAGTAATTCAAAATACAGGAAATGTAGATTTAACGAATATCAAATTTGTGGATTTCTTAGGAATATATTTATCTTTCTATGAAGGAAGTTTATATATAAATGGTATAAATTATCCAAATTATAATCCAAACACACAGTTTCCAATAGAAAACTTAAAACCTGGGGATACTGCAACAATAGTATTTGTAGCAACAATAGTTGGAAATACTCCTGTTGGATATATTCCAAATACTTCAGAAGTTACAATTAGCTACAAACAAACACCATATAGCCCAACAGTAAGCAAAACTGTATATTCTAACACTGTAAAAACTTATGATCCATATGCTCAAATAGATATTGTAAAAAGTGTAGATAAATCATATGCAGGAGTAGGTGAGAATTTAACTTATTCATTTACAGTTGAGAATAATGGAAGCGCAAGTGCAAACAATGTTATTTTCTCAGATATACTTCAATCTCAAATATCTTTTGTTTCAGGATCGGTTTATATAAATGGAGTAAATAAACCAAATTATAACCCTGAGTCTGGATTTAGCTTAGGCACTATTAATATAGGTCAGGTTGTAAATATCGAATTTAAAGTTAAAGTAGAAAGTTTACCAAATCCTAATACTATTAAAAATAGCGCAACAGCATCGTATAGTTACTATATAGACCCGAATCAACAGCCAATATCAAAAACATCAACAAGTAACACCGTAACAACTATAATAAACTCATATTCAGCAACTTTAACTAAATCAGTAAATAAATCATATGCGGTTGTAGGAGATGTACTTGATTATGAAGTTGTAGCGAGCAATACAGGAACAATACCACTAACAAATGTAACTTTCAAAGATTTAATTCCAAATGGAGCAGCATTTGTAGATGGATCTGTATTTGTGGATGGAACTAATAAACCAAGTGCAAATCCTAATAATGGATTTACGATAAGTGATATTTTACCTGGAGGAAATGTTGTTGTAATGTTTAAAGCAACGGTAACTAGCGTTCCTAATCCTCCTCAAATCAACAATAGTGCAAGTATCAACTTTAAATATCAATTAAGTCCAACAAGTCCATACATTGATGGAAATTTAACTAGTAATACAACAACCACAAATATAAGAAATATAAATGTAACCAATACAAAGAGTGTAGATAAAACTTATGCAACAGTAGGAGATAAATTAACTTATACTTCTGTAATAACTAATAATAGTAATATAAATATAACAGACACTATGTTTACAGATTTAGTGCCAAACAATACAACATTTGTAAGCGGTTCTGTAAAAATTGGATCTACAGCATATCCAGATTATGATCCGAATGTAGGATTTACATTAGATACTATAACACCAGGGTCATCAGTTACTGTGAAATTTGATGTTAATGTTGAATCTGTTCCGAACAATGGATATGTAACTAACACATCAAATATTAACTATTCATATAAGATAGATCCAAATGGAAGCAGTATAGTAAGTAATGTAACTAGTAATTCGGTAACAACTTATATAAGATTAGGAAATCTAACAGTTACAAAGGCAGCGGATAGAACTGTAGTTAGATTAAACAATATAATAACTTATAGTTTTGTTATATATAACACAGGAAATACTATATTAAAGAATTTAATGTTTACAGATATGATTCAAGAAGAGTCTGTATTTAATGATGGGTCAGTATATGTAAATGGAGTAAATAAACCAAGCTATAATCCAGAAACTGGATTTAGCTTAGAGGATATAGATATAGGGCATCAAACTACTGTTAGTTTCACTGTTATAACAGAGCAATTACCATTAGATAATAAACTATTGAATAAAGCAACTGTTCAATATTCTTACTATGTAGATCCTAATGGAAGCCCTACTACTAAGTCAAAAGACTCAAATACAACTACTGTTTATGTGTATGATACTATAGTATCTGCAAGTAAATCAGTTGATAAGAGTATTGCAAAATTAGGAGATACTTTAAACTTTAGTATAGATGTAACTAATGAAGGGAATGTACCTGCCCAATTCGTGGAATTTATAGATAACTTAGATACTCATTTAAAATTTGTAAAAGATTCAGTTTATATAAATGGGCAACAAAAAATTGGCTATGACCCAAGTAATGGTTTTTTATTAGATGATATAGAACCGAATACAACAACTACAGTAACTTTCAAAGCTACTATAGATAGTAGACCTTTAGATAACACTATTTATAACTTTGCTACTATAAATTATAAATATACAGTAGGTAGTGAATTAGTAAATGCAACGATAAATACAAATACAACAATGACGTTTGTTGCAGTTGGAGAGTTAACACTTACAAAATCAGTAAATACAAATTATGCTACAGTTGGAGATAATTTAAGTTATTCAGTAATGATAAAAAATACTGGATCAGTTAATGCAACTAATTTAACATTTACAGACTTAATGCCAAGTTCAACTTCATTTAATAGTGGAACTGTAGTAGTAGATGGAATACCTAAACCAACTTTCAATCCTATTGATGGATTTGCATTAAGTGATTTAACACCAAATCAATATCATGTAGTATCATTTAGTATTCATGTAGACTCAATTCCTCAAAGTGGAAAAGTAGAAAATACTGCAGATGTAGAATTCACTTATAAATTAACTCCAAGTGATGATCCAGTTACAATAACATCTACATCTAATAAAGTTACTACTTTTATCAATTTAGGTTTATTAAACCTTACAAAATCAGTAGATAAGATGTACGCAACTATAAATGATGTATTAACGTATACAATAAATATAGTAAATCAAGGAAATGCAACTTGTTCAAATGTCATATTTAAAGATTTAGTCCAAATAGATGCAAGTTTTGTAAATGGATCTATTTATGTAAATGGAGAAAATAAGCCAGATTATGATCCTAATGCAGGATTTAGTTTAACCGATATAATTGGATATGGAAATGCAACAGTTAGTTTCAAGGTTAAAGTAAATAGTATACCTACTGGAGACTATACTTTATACAATACTGCTACAACAAATTATAGTTATAAGATAGACCCAGATAATACTCCGGTATCAAAACAATCAACAAGTAATACAGTAAGTACTGTTATAAATGTAGGATCATTAAGTGCAACAAAATCAGTTAGTAAATCATATGCCACAATTGGAGATGTATTAACATATACAGTTAATATATTAAACAATGGAAATGTAATTGCTAATAATGTAAACTTTAGAGATGTTATACCAACAGGATTAACTTTTGTTACGGACTCTGTAACTATAAACGGAGTATTAAAACCGGGATTTGACCCATATTCAAGTTTTACCCTAGGTGATATAATATCAGGAGATACGATTGTTGTTAAATTTGATGCAACTGTAAGCTCACTGCCTACACCTTCATTAATTAGCAATATAGCTAACTTAACATTTGCATATAAAATAGACCCTAATGGAAGTGATTTATATGGGCAAACAAATTCCAACAAAGCAGATACTCAAATAAACTTAGGTTCACTGAATTTAAATAAGACTGTAAATAAAAGTTATGCTACAACAGGAGATACAATAATATATACAGTGGTCGTAAATAACAATGGAAATGTAAATGCAACTGATGTAATTTTCTCAGATAACTTACAATCAGATGTAACATTTAATACAGGATCAGTTAAAATAGATGGAGATATTTATGAAGATTATGATCCGAATCAAGGATTTAGCTTAGGAACTATAGAACCTTTAGGTAGTGTAACTGTTTCATTTACTGCTACTGTAATACAACACCCAACACATGACTCAGTACTAAACTATGCGGTAGGAACATTTAATTATAAGGTTAATCCTAGTGGCCAAAATTATAGCAAATCATCAACGTCAAATACAGTTTATACTATTATAGTTTATCCAAAACTAAGTATGTCTAAGACTGTAAACAAATTATATGCGACTTTACAGGATATATTAAATTACAACGTATTAGTTAAAAATGATGGAAATACAACTATATCTAACTTAGCATTTGCAGATACGTTATCAAATGGAGCTATATTTAAGCCAGGAACAGTAACAATAGATGGTATTAGTTATCCTGATTATGATCCAATAGCAGGATTTAACTTACCAAATAATCTTATAGCAGGAAATACATCTTTAGTGCAATTTAATGCAACTGTAAACTCTGTACCAACACCACCACAAGTAACAAACTACGCAACATCAAATGGCGTATATAAAGTAGACCCACAAGGTGGAAACTATCCTATATCAGCAACATCTAATACAGTAACAACTAATATTAATGTGGGTAGTTTATCTAATACAAAATCAGTAGATAAGTTATATGCAAAAGTAAATGATACGATAACTTACACTTCAACTATTATTAATACAGGAAATGTAAATGCAACTAGCTTAAGATTTACCGATTTATTACAATCAGAATTAAGTTATGTATTAGGAACTGTAAGAATAAACAATGTTTTATACCCAGCGTTAGATCCAACTTTAGGATTTGATTTATCAGATTTAGCGCCTAATCAAACAGTGACAGTTACTTTTGATGTTAAGATAAATTCTTTACCGGTACCAGATTATGTAACAAATACTTCTCAAATTCAATTTAGTTATAAGATAGATCCTAGCGGTACAGTAGCAACTAAAACTCAATCAAGTAATTTAGTGACAACTAATGTAGTTTTAGGAAAACTTAATGTAGTTAAAACTGTAGATAAAGCAATAGCTACAATAGGAGATATATTAAACTATACTATAACTCTTACAAATGTAGGAAATGTTATAGATAATGAAGTTCTATTCCAAGATACTCCATCTACTGGTGCTCAATTTAAAGCAGGTTCTGTAATTGTAAATGGAGAAAGTAAACCAAGTTATGATCCTACAGTTGGATTTAGCATAGGTGACATAGGAATAGGAAACGTGGTAATAGTTCAATTTAGTGCAACTGTGACTTCAGTTCCTGCTTCTAATAAAGTAACTAACCAGGCTGTTATACCATTTAAATATTTAGTAGATCCAAAACAGCCTCCATATAGTGATACAGCTTACTCAAATACAGTAACTACTAATATCGCTTATGGTAATTTAAATGTAACTAAGTCTGTAAATAAAAAATATGCGACTATAGGTGAAAAATTAACTTATACAATCACAATTGAAAATGTAGGAAATATAAATGCTACTGATGTAGTATTTGTAGACTATACTCCTCATAACTCTATATTTGTATTAGGAACTGTAACTGTAAATGGTGTTCCTCATCCAGATTACAACCCATCAGCAGGATTTAATTTAAATACTATGGTTCCTGGTCAAATTATAACTGTTGTATATCAAGTTCAAGTAATAGATTTATGTTAATATAAATTATTTTAATCTCGAAGTTATTAATAACTTCGAGATTTTCTTTTTATTTGTGTTTATATGAAATAAGTTTTAGTTTAGAATATAGTTATTACATAAATTTTTTATGGAGGGGAATAAAATGGAATCACAAAAGTATTCAGATATTAAAATAACGATATTAAAAAAATTAAAGGTAAATGATATTTTTGTAGAATATGCAAAAGAAAACATGCCATTAGTTTGCGCTAAGGGTGAAGTTGGAGATGAATTTATATCAAAAGATTGCGAAATGCCAGAACGTTTTTGTAAAGGGGCATGGGAAGGATTAAAAAGTAAAGTTGAATTTTTGGCATCAGGGAAAAACAGTCCTTATGTAAAACAAGAAGGGGTTGCAATACATTCTTGTAATGATGGATTACACCCTGTTATATATAAATTAGAAAGAATATAAAAAAAGACTGATTTAAAATCAGCCTTTTTTTAGTTAATCAATATATTTAATTATTATTTATATTTTCGTCAAAAGTTAAGTCAACTTCATCTAAAGATACAACTTTAGTTTTATGCTTGATTTTATATCCAACATATAAACCTATGAATAAAGGAATACCTATATACGAAGCTATTAAACTATGCCAGTCAACTCCATTTGGAGATATACAAGAATATCCTTGACCTAATATTATTATCAAACACATTATAAGTGCTAATATAGGTCCAAATGGATACCATTTAGCTTTAAACTTTAATTCTTTTAAACTATGACCTTGATGTATATATGCTTTTCTAAATCTATAGTGACAAACTGCTATACCAACCCATGCTATAAATCCAGCAAGTCCAGATGCAGCAACCAACCAAACATAAACTGTACTTTCTGCAAATATACCTGTTAAGAAACATGCAGAAGCTACTAATGTAGTTAATATTAATGCATTTACAGGAACCCCTCTGTTATTAGTTTTTGCAAAAACTTTAGGGGCAAGACCTTCTTTAGCCATTGAATATAGCATTCTAGTTGATGCATACATACCTGAATTACCTGCAGATAAAACAGATGTTAATATTACTGCATTCATAAGTGAAGCAGCACCAGCTATTCCTGCTTTTTCAAAAACCATAGTAAATGGACTTTCAGAAACACCAGCTTGAGTAAAAGGTATAATAGCACCTAAAACAATTATAGTTCCTAGATAAAATATTAATATTCTCCAAAAAATTGATTTTACAGCTTTTGGTATAGTTTTCTCCGGCTGCTCACTTTCTCCGGCTGCAACTCCTATAAGTTCGGTACCTTGGAATGAAAAACCTGCAACTAAAAATATAGCAAATACAGATTTTATACCACCATGAAATGGTCCATCGGCTATAAAGTAATTATGGAATCCTATTTCATCAGAACCCATTACACCAAGTATCATTAACACACCTATTATTAAAAATATTATTACAGTTACAACTTTAATTCCTGCAAACCAATACTCAGATTCACCATATGCTTTTGCTGATAAAAAGTTTAATCCTACAATTATAGCTAAGAAAAATATACTCCAATAAAATCCTGGGACATTAGGGAACCAATATTTCATAATTAATGATCCTGCAACCATTTCAGCAGCTATAGTTATTGCCCAGTTATACCAATAGTTCCACCCAAGTGCAAAACCAAGCGCTGGATCAATAAACTTTGTAGCATAAGAGCTAAAAGAACCAGATATAGGCATATATGTTGCCATCTCACCTAAACTAGTTATTAAGAAATAAACCATTATTCCTATTAACCCATATGCTAATAAAGCACCACCAGGACCTGCTTGGTGAAGAGTATCACCCATTGCAAGGAATATACCTGTCCCAATCGATCCTCCTAGAGCAATCATATTTAGATGTCTAGCTTTTAACCCTCTTTTTAAATCTTGATTTTCATTACTCATTTTACTTATCCTCCTTATGGTGTTAGTTTTCCATAAGTAAGTAACTAAGATAATAAATCTTTATGAAAATAAAAAATTCACTTCGCTCATGTCGCTCAAATTTCATATCGTCAACGTCCACTCGGTAAACTCGTGTCCCGTTACTCAAACGACTTCGTCCGTTGCTCAAAAAGCTTTTTTACGCTCAAAATATATTATATGGATATAACTAAGTTTCATAGGTTATCTACGAATTTTGAATAATTATAATCCCTTAAGCGTAAAAAAAGCCATGAGACTATGCTCATGACTTTATACGAAAAAATTCATACTAACTAAGTATGATGATACCGTACGCTTTCATTGAAAATAGCACTCCACAAAATGTGACAGTCTTATATATATTTTATATAAGCCCAGTAAACAGTGTTAAAGCTATTAACTATTTACTTCGGCGAAATTTCCTTTCATATTACTTCATCGAGCTTACCTCCATAATACTACTAATAAGTTTCGCGCCTCTATCTCAGTTATCTACTTGTTGTATACAATTATAAAACAAATTTGAAATAAGTCAATAAAAAAAATTATATTAGCAAAGTTAACTATTTTCAGATGATTTATAAAAATGAGAAAAATTAAGTTAAATTGGTAAAGAAAATCATTGATATACCGATAATATATAAATATTTAGTGCTATAAAAATAGTTAAGGATGTGATCCATTAATTGATATCACATCCTATTTTTCTAGTTATACATATTATGTTGACTCATGTAATTGTAAAGTTTTTCTCCGTGTTCTTGTTCTTCTTTTTGAATATGATTTAAAACTTGGCGTACATTTTTATCTGCAAACTCAAATATAGCTGTATTATATGTAGATGATACATATTTTTCAGTACTAAGTGAGTCTTGGCATAACATTTTATCTTGCTCATTAGAAGCATTCATTTGTGATGATTGTAAATTCATATTAGGCATAGTATTTGAATTTTGCATATTTGAGTTTTGAGTTCCTTGGCTTTGACCTTGATTAACGGTAGGAACAGTACCACTTAAAATTTGATTTATTGAAGTTAAGTGTTGTTGTTCGTGTTGAGCAAGTTCATTAAATAAACTTTTTAGTTGTGGGTCTGAAGCTTTTTGAGCATATTCTTGATATTTTTGAACACATAATTGTTCATGGCTTTTTTCATCTTCTAATAACATTTTTTCTTTAGCAGTTAAATTTAACATAAAATCCACCTCCACTAAATAGTCTGCATAATAAACAATATATTATTCATATATGATAAAATTAGTACATGATATAAAATTGCCTTTAAAGGAGTATGAAAAGTGAGAAATGAAAATTTAAGTCTAAATAAGATAATAGATTTCAAAAAATGGGATAATTTACAAGATTATCTTTCGCTAGTTACGAAAATGGCAATAGTTATAGTGGACTATAAAGGAAATCCGATAACTAAACACAGTAGATGCCACAAATTTTGTGAGTTAGTAAGAGGTAATTCTAAGTTATCAAAGTACTGTGAAAAATGTGATTCAAGAGGTGGGTTAGAAGCTGTGCGAATGAATAAACCATATATATATTTATGTCATTATAATATAGTTGATGTTGCTATACCTATTATAGTTGATGAAAAATATATAGGTGCAATAATGGCAGGGCAAGTGAGAATAGATGATTATGAATCAACAGATATGTTAGAACAAATATTAAAAGTTCCAGATAAAGTACTAAAACAAGATGATATCTCAAATCAACTTAATCAATATTATAATGAGCTACCTGTTTTATCATATAAAGAAGTAGAAGATACATCTAATATGTTATTTTTACTATCTAATTATATAGTAGAAGAGGCATTAAATAAAAATTTGATTTTAGAGATGTATGAAAAAACTATGAAAAATGGAATAGAAATAGATAGTAAAACTTTTAATAGATATAGTATCAAAAATATAGAAAGTGTTAAAAAAGAAATTTCTAATGCTATTGTGAATAGATATATAACTTATGATCACAAAGAAGACAGCGAAGAAATTAATGTAAGCAAAACTTTAAAGCCAGCAATACAATATATATATAACAATAAAAGTGAAAATATATCAATGGAGAAGATGGCAAAGCTATGCCATGTTAGTCCTAGCTATTTTAGCAGACTATTTTCAAAAGAAATAGGTGAGAATTTTTCAACATATATATCAAAGCTTAAAATTAAATGGGCAAAAGCTCTTTTAGAAGAAACTGATATGACAATAAATGAAATCAGTGATGAACTTGGATTTAGCGAGTCTGGATACTTTATAAAGATATTTAAAAAGTATGAAGGTGTAACCCCAAATTTATACAAGAAACATCTTAGATAATAGATAAATTGAATTTGTTAAAAAAATTTCGAAAAGTACATAAATTCCAATTATATAATTTTACATCAAAAAATTACGGTTTTAAATCGTAATTTATTAACATCTATGTCCAATGCATTTTTGGGAAAACGGTATTATAATTAAGTTAACTTAAAAAATAATATCACTACAAAATACAAAGGAGAGATTAATATGAGAAAAGCATTTATATGTCCTACAAAATATGTACAAGGTCAAGATGAGTTATTAAATTTAGGGTACTTCATAAAAGTATTTGGGGATTCAGCTTTATTAATCGCACATAAAGATGATATAGAACGTGTTAAAGATAAATTAGATTCAACTGCTAAAAAATTCGGGGTAACTTTTGTTGAAAGTAACTTCAAAGGCGAATGTTCTAGAGAAGAAGTAGCAAGATTACAAGAGCTAGCTAAAAAGAATAAATGTGCATGTACAATTGGTTTAGGCGGAGGTAAAGCAATAGATACTGCTAAGTGTGTAGCTCAAGGAGATAACTTAATAATAGTTCCAACTATAGCTGCAACAGATGCACCTACAAGTCATTCAGCAGTATTATATACACCAGATGGAGCATTTGATGATTATGCATATTTCAAGCAAAGTCCAAGTGTAGTTTTAGTGGATACTACAGTTATAGCTAAAGCACCAACTAGATTTTTAGTTTCAGGAATGGGAGATGCTTTATCAACTTACTTTGAAGCAAGAGCAACGGCTAGTTCATATTCAAATGTAAATGCAGGACTACCTTGTGGTTATAGAGAAGGGTTATGTGGAGAAGCTAAGGGAACTAATACAGCATTAGCTTTAGCAAAATTATGTTATGAAACTCTAATAAATGATGGGGTTAAAGCAAAAGTATCATCAGATTGTAACTTAGTTACTCCAGCTTTAGAAAATATAATTGAGACAAATATTCTTTTATCTGGACTTGGATTTGAAAGTGGAGGATTAGCAGCAGCTCATGCGATCCATGATGGACTTACTATATTAGAAGGAACACATAAATACTTCCATGGTGAAAAAGTTGCTTTTGGAACAATAGCACAATTAGTTTTAGAAAATGCACCTAAAGAAGAAATAGAAGAAGTATTAGAATTTTGCTTACAAGTAGGGCTTCCTGTTTGTCTAGAAGATATAGGGGTAGAAACTATTACTGAAGAAGAATTAAAAGAAGTGGCTGAGAAAGCATGTATTAAAGAAGAATCTATATATTCTATGCCATTCCCTATAAACGTTGATGAAGTTGCAGCTGCAATAATAACAGCTGATAGTATAGGGAAAAACTATAAAAACAGATAGAGGTGTGACATTATGAAAAAAATAATAAATAAACCAGAAACTGTGGTTATGGAAATGTGTAATGGAATAGCTATGGCGCATCCAGAACTTGAGTTTTTAAAAAAATATAAAGTAATTAAGAAAAAAAATATAAATAAGAATAAAGTTAGTTTAATAAGTGGTGGTGGAAGTGGTCATGAACCAGCACATGCAGGATTTGTAGGAAAAGGTATGTTAGATGCAGCTGTTTGTGGAGATGTGTTTGCATCACCTTCTCAAATACAAATATATAATGCAATAAAAGAGACTGCAAGTAATAAAGGAACATTACTAATAATCAAAAATTATAGTGGAGATATTATGAACTTTAGAAATGCAGCACATCTTGCTATAGAAGATGGTTTAATTGTTGACTATATAAAAGTAGATGATGATATTGCTGTTGAAGATAGTTTATATACAGTAGGTAGACGTGGAGTTGCAGGAACAGTTTTAGTTCACAAAATAGCTGGAGCTGCAGCTGAACTTGGTATGAGTTTACATGAAGTAAAGGAAGTTGCACAAAAAGCTGCTAATAATGTTAGAAGTTTAGGATTTGCACTTACATCATGTACTGTACCAGCAAAAGGAACACCTACATTCCAATTAGAAGAAGATGAAATAGAATTTGGAGTTGGAATACATGGAGAGCCAGGTGTAAGAAGAGAAAAAACATCTTCTGCAGATGAGCTGGCTAAAAAAATGGTTAATGCTATATTAGCAGATATGAAAATAGAAGATTCGAATGAAGAAGAAATTGCATTAATGATTAATGGTTTCGGAGGAACTCCACTTCAAGAACTATATTTACTTAATAATTCTGTTATACGTGAGTTAGCTAAGAGAAATATCAAAATATGTACAGCTTTTGTTGGAAACTACATGACTAGTATAGATATGGCAGGAGCATCTGTATCTATAATGAAATTAGATAATGAGTTAAAACATTTATTATCTCAAGTAAGTGAAGCACCTGGGTTTAAGGTTTCAGGAGCTTTCGTACCAGTAGAATATACAGATATATATGAAGATGAAAACAATACAGATGATTCAAATGTATGTTTTGAAGTGCAAACTAATAAAGATTTTTCAAATATAGAAGATTATAGATTCACTTTAGAAAATATGATCTATGTAGTTGATAAAATGAGTGAAATAATAATAAAAAATGAAGTGCCATTCTGTGAATTAGATTCTTACGCTGGAGATGGAGATTTTGGAATGAGTGTTGCAAAAGGATTTAAGCAATTAAAAAGAGAATGGGCAAACATACTTTCAATAGAAGACCTAACGATTGGTAAATTCTTAAATGAATGTTCTATGGTAATAATGGAATACTGTGGAGGAGCATCAGGACCAATATGGGGAAGTGCTTTTAGAGCAGCAGGAAGATATGTAGGAGATAAAGAAGAACTTACTATTTTAAACTTTGCTAATATGATGGATGCAGCAGTTAATGGTGTACAAGCTACAGGTGAGAGATCATTTGGTAGAGGAGCTGGAGTAGGAGATAAGACTTTAATAGATGCCTTAGTACCATGTGCAAACTCATGGGAATTAAGCGTAAAAGAAAATGATACATTTAAAGAAGCTTTTGAAAAAGCAGCAAGAAAAGCTGTAGAAGGAGCAGAGGCAACTAAAGAAATAGTAGCTCGTATGGGTAGAGCAGGAACTGTTGGAGAAAGAAGTTTAGGATATCCAGATGCAGGAGCTCATGCACTTGGAGTTATATTTACTGAGATATCTAATGATTTAAAATAGTCATCCCATGAATTTCATTTTATATAGATTAAGAACCTCAACTTATTAAAGTTGAGGTTCTTTCTTATAATCAATAAATATCTATTTTAAAAAATTAATCTAAAGCACAATTTAACTTACCTTCTAGGACTTCTTTTGCTGCATTTGTATTTCCGTAATAAACATTTAAATACATTTGTTTGATTTCGCTCATTAATGGATATCTAGGGTTAGCACCAGTACATTGATCATCAAATGCTTGCTCAACCATTTCATCTAAGCTTGCTAAGAATGTACTTTCATCTACACCCCAATCTTTTATAGTCTTAGGAATTCCAACAGTAGATTTTAATTCATCTATTTTATTTAATAGTTTATTAAATTTATCTTCATTTGAATTTCCATTAATACCTATGAATGAAGCTATTTCAGCATATCTTTCTAAACATTGAGGATATTTATATTGAGGGAATATACCCATTTTTATAGGAGCAGAAGATACATTGAATTTTAAAACTTCATTTATTAAAAGTGCATTAGCAACACCATGAGGTACATGGTGGAATGAACCTAATTTATGCGCCATAGAGTGACAAACTCCTAAAAATGCATTAGCAAATGCCATACCTGCCATTGTAGAAGCATTAGCCATTTTTTCTCTAGCTTCAGGATCAGTTGTACCGTCCTTATAAGCTCTTGGAAGATATTCAAATATAGATTTAACAGCTTGAAGAGCTAGACCATTAGTATACTCAGTTGCCATCATAGATGCATAAGCTTCTAAAGCATGAGTTAAAGCATCTATACCAGAAGCTGCAGTTAATCCTTTTGGCATACTCATCATTAAGTCAGAGTCTACTATAGCCATATTTGGCATTAATTGATAATCAGCTAAAGGATATTTAATTCCTGTATCTTGATCTGTTATAACTGCAAAAGGTGTAACTTCAGAACCTGTACCAGCAGAAGTTGGTATAGCTACGAAATAAGCTTTCTCACCCATTGTAGGGAATTCATAAACTCTTTTTCTTATATCCATAAATCTCATTGCTAAGTCACCAAAGTCTATTTCTGGATGTTCATACATTGTCCACATGATTTTACCTGCATCCATTGCACTACCACCACCTATGGCAATTATTACATCAGGTTTGAAGTCAGCCATAGCTTTAGCACCAGCTTTAGCAGTATCTAATGTTGGATCAGGTGCAACATCATAGAATGTATGGTGCTTAATGTTCATTTCGTCTAGTAAATTAGTTATAGGTTTAGTATATCCATTTTGATAAAGGAAACCATCTGTAACTATAAAGGCTCTTTCTTTTTTTAGAACATGCTTAAGCTCCTGAAGAGCAACTCCTAAACAACCTTTTTTGAAATAAACTTTTTCTGGGGCTCTAAACCAAAGCATATTTTCTCTCCTCTCAGCTACAGTTTTTATATTTATTAAGTGTTTAACACCTACGTTTTCAGATACAGAGTTTCCTCCCCAAGAACCACATCCAAGTGTTAAAGATGGAGCTAATTTGAAGTTATATAAATCTCCTATACCACCTTGAGAAGCAGGAGTATTAACTAAAACTCTACAAGTTTTCATAGAATTTCTAAATTTTTCAAGTTTATCATATTGAGTTATTGTATTTAAATATATAGAAGATGTATGACCTAAACCACCATCATATATAAGTTGATCTGCTTTAGATACTGCATCATCAAAGTCTTTAGCTTTATACATTGCAAGCACTGGAGATAATTTTTCGTGAGCAAAAGGTTCAGATATATCTACAGAATCAACTTCGCCAAGTAATATCTTAGATTCTTTAGGTATTGAAAGTCCGGCTAATTCAGCTATTTTATATGCAGGTTGACCAACTATATCTGCATTTAGACCTCCATTTTTATTTAATAAGATACCTTTTACTTTTTCTATTTCAGATTTATTCAATAGGTAAGCACCACGTTTTATAAATTCAGATTTTACATTTTCATAAATACTATTTAAGACAATAACTGATTGTTCAGAAGCACATATCATACCATTATCAAATGTTTTTGAAAGAAGTATTGAGTTTACTGCAGTTTCGATATCAGCACTGTCATCTATTATTGCAGGAGTATTACCAGCTCCAACACCTATTGCTGGTTTACCTGAAGAGTATGCAGATTTTACCATACCAGGACCGCCAGTTGCTAATATAATATCAGCACTTTCCATTATAGTTGTTGTCATCTCAAGAGATGGTTCATCTATCCAGCCTATAATTCCTTCGGGAGCACCTGCTTTTACAGCAGCTTCAAGAACTACTTTTGCAGCTTGAATAGTTGATTTTTTTGCTCTAGGATGAGGTGATATTATAATACCATTTCTAGTTTTTAGGGCAATTAAAGTTTTGAATATTGCAGTTGAAGTTGGATTTGTAGTAGGAATTACCGCAGCAATAACGCCTATTGGTTCAGCTATTTTAGTGATACCAAAAGCTGAATCTTCTTCTAAAACTCCGCAAGTTTTTATATCTTTATAAGTATTGTATATATATTCTGAAGCAAAGTGATTTTTTATAACTTTGTCTTCTACTATACCCATATTAGTTTCTTCATGTGCAATTTTAGCTAAAGGAAGTCTTTGTTGATTTGCAGCCATTGCTGCAGCTAAAAAGATTTTATCAACTTGTTCTTGAGTATAAGTTGAAAATATTTTTTGAGCTTTTTTGATTTGATCTAGTTTGATGGCTAAAGATTCAGGTCCATCAACTACTGATTGATTAGTTTTTAACAATTCTTGTTTCATTTATATTCCCCCTTGGTTTAATTAAGCTGTAACATTGAAAAAATGTATGCAACTTTTTTTGTTTAATGATAAAATTCATTGAAGATTTTTATACAACTATAATTATTTTTATCGGGTGATATAACTTAATGTAATTCTTGACTGAGATAAATGTACTAGCTTGTTAAAAAATTAATTTGTTCTTCAAAAACATTTTAGCAAAAAAACAACCAGAAGGGAAGAGGAAAATTGTTAAAAATAAAACTAAATTAATAAATAAAATTGCAAACGTTATCTAATTTTTTATATTAAGTTATAACGTATGTTACAGAATTAAATTAAATAAGTGGTTATAATAGATATATGAAAAAAATTAAATTAATATATTAAGGAGAGATATTTATGAGCGATTACGGAAACTTACAAAAAATTAAAGACGGGAAAAGAACTTATGCAATAACTCCACATATACCAGGAGGATTTGTTTTACCTGATACACTTATAAAAATAGCTGAAGTTACAAAAAAATATAATGGTGTTCTTAAGTTAACATCTGGACAAAGAATTTTAATAACAAATTTAAAGCAAGAAGATTTAGTAAGTATATGGAAAGATTTAGATATGGAGCCAGCAGTTAAAAATCAAAACTCAGTTAAAAATGTAGAGATATGCCCAGCCAACTTTTGTAAACGTTCAAAATATCCAACTATAGGAATAGGAATGAAAATAAGCAAAAACTTTCATGGAATGATACTTCCAAATAGAACTAAAATAGGCGTTGCAGGTTGTAGAAATGCTTGCACTAGTGTTTATTCTAAAGATATAGGAGTATTAGTAGATATAGATGGAAAGTTTTTCATAACAGCAGGTGGTAGTGCTGGATTTTATCCAAGAAGTGCAGACATTATAACTAAGGGACTTACTGAAGAAGAAGCTTATAATTTAGTAAAAACAATACTTGAATATTATAACGAACATGGTCAAATGGGAGAGAAACTAGGAGATTTTATAGATAGAATAAGCATTGAAAAGTTTAGAAAAGATGTATTAAAAACATTGAATTTAAAAGAAATTTTAGAGTAGCAAGTTAAATTGCTACTCTTTTTAATTGAGGTAAATAGACTTTAAAATATCTTTATTGTCTGTTAAAAATGAATTTTTAGATTTTTACAACATTTACCAGATATGTTTTGACATAGAAATACCGGGTATCTAATTAATACAAACACGAGTGATGCCAAAGGTTCTAGGGATAGTAATCCGGTATTATTATGTGAACTTATAAAAATTAAATATCAGGAGATGATTAAGATGAAAGAGGCACAAGCTGCCAAAAAAAATTCACTTAGCTTATTCGCATTCTTTGCAATGACCGCATCAATGGTTATGACAGTTTACGAATATCCTACATTTGCTACATCAGGATTTAATTTAGTATTCTTCTTATTACTAGGAGGTATATTATGGTTCTTACCAGTAGCATTATGTGCAGCAGAAATGGCTACAGTTGAAGGGTGGCAAGAAGGTGGAATATTTGCTTGGGTTGGAAATACTCTAGGTGAAAAATTCGGATTCGCAGCAATATTTTTCCAATGGTTCCAAATTACAGTTGGATTTGTAACAATGATTTATTTTATATTAGGTTGCGTTTCATACATATTCAATTGGAATGCATTAAACAATGTTCCGGTTATCAAGTTTATTGGAGTATTAGTGATATTCTGGTTGTTAACGATTTCACAATTAGGCGGTACAAAAAACACAGCTAAAATAGCAAAAGCTGGATTTATATTTGGTATATTAATACCAGCAATAATCTTATTCGGCTTATCAATAGCATACATAGTACAAGGCAATCCTATAGATGTAAAAATAGGAGCTAAATATTTTGTACCAGATTTTTCAAAAGTAAATACACTAGTTATTTTCGTATCATTTATATTAGCATATATGGGTGTTGAAGCATCAGCATCACATGTAAATGAGTTAGATAATGCTAAAAAGAACTATCCATTAGCTATGATTATATTAGTTATATTAGCTATAGTACTTAATACAATTGGTGGATTAACAGTTGCAGCAGTAGTTCCACAAAATCAATTAAGCTTAAGTGCAGGTGTTGTTGAAACATTCAAAGCTTTAATATTACATTTTGCTCCTCATAGTACATGGCTTGTAAAATTAATAGCTATATTATTAGCACTAGGAGTTATGGGTGAAGTTAGTGCATGGGTTGTTGGGCCATCAAGAGGTATGTATGCAGCAGCTCAAAAAGGTATATTACCAAAATCACTAACTAAAACTAATGAACATGATGTTCCTGTAAACTTAGTTTTCGTACAAGGAATAATAGTTACAATATGGGCAGCAGTTCTTACTTTCGGTGGTGGAGGAAATAATGTATCTTTCCTTACAGCTATATCATTAACAGTTGTTATATATTTAGTTGGATACTTATTATTCTTCATAGCTTACTTTACATTAGTACTTAAAAAAGATAATTTAAAACGTTCTTACCATGTACCTGGTGGTAAAACATTTAAATTAATAGTTGCGGCATGTGGGTTTGTAACATCAATATTTGCATTAGTAATTTCATTTGTTCCATCAAATCAGTTAAATGCAAAAAGTGCTCATGAATATTTAACTATATTAATAGTAAGTTTTATAATTACAATTTTAATACCATTTGTAATATATGCAATTACATCTAAAAAAAGAGAATTTAAAACAACAAAATAATAAATAAATTTGTGAAAAATATAAGGAGGTTTTTAAAATGTTATACGGTAAAAAAAATCAATTAGGAGATAGTTATGATACTCCAATATTTGGGACAACAGAATCTGGCTCTAGCGTGCCAAAAGATGTTTTAGGGAAAGATTCTATTGCTCCAAATGTAGCTTATAGATTAATAAAAGATGAACTAATGAATGAAGGAAATGCAAGACTTAACTTAGCAACATTCTGTCAAACATATATGGAAGATGAAGCAACAAAACTTATGGCAGAGACATTAGAAAAAAATGCTATAGATAAATCTGAATATCCACAAACAACAGAGATGGAAAACAGATGTGTAAATATGATAGCAAACTTATGGAATGCACCAAAAGAGTTAAATTATATAGGTACATCAACAGTAGGATCATCAGAAGCATGTATGCTTGGTGGTATGGCAATGAAATTTAGATGGAGAAATAGAGCAGAAAAATTAGGAATAGATGTAACAAAGAGAAAACCAAACTTAGTAGTATCTTCAGGATTCCAAGTTTGTTGGGAAAAATTCTGTGTATACTGGGATATAGAGATGCGTTTAGTACCAATGGATGAAGAACATATGAGTTTAAACGTAGACAAAGTTCTAGATTATGTAGATGACTACACAATAGGGGTTGTAGCACTTCAAGGTATAACATATACAGGGAAATTTGATGATATAAAAGCATTAGATGCATTACTTGAAGAATATAATAAAACAGCAAAAATAAGTGTACCAATACATGTAGATGCTGCATCAGGCGGGTTATTTACACCATTTATAGACCCAGATATGGAATGGGATTTTAGATTAAAAAATGTAGTATCAATAAGTACATCAGGACATAAATATGGATTAGTATACCCAGGTATAGGATGGGTAATATGGAAAGATGAAGAGTACTTACCAAAAGAATTAATATTTGAAGTAAGTTACTTAGGAGGATCAATGCCAACAATGGCAATAAACTTCTCAAGATCAGCAAGTCAAGTAATAGGACAATATTATAACTTCTTAAGACTTGGATTTGAAGGATATAGACAAATACATCAACGTACAAAAGATGTAGCTATGTACTTATCTGATGAAATAGAGAAAACAGGATTATTCAAAATTTATAATAATGGGGAAAATTTACCGATTGTATGTTATAGATTAATTGATAACGCTAATGTAGAGTGGACATTATATGACCTAGCAGATAGATTAGCAATGAAAGGATGGCAAATACCAGCATATCCATTACCAATTAACCTAGACAAAACAATAATACAACGTATAGTATGTAGAGCAGACTTAAGTCATGATATGGCTGAATTATTTATAAGAGATTTAAAAACAGCTATAAAAGATTTAAATGATGCAAATGTATTAGTACATGGTAAAGAACCAGAAAATAAAGTTTACGGATTTACTCACTAATATAAAAAATATAGTATAGATTGAAAAAGTCTTAGTGTTATTTAAAAAATACTAAGACTTTTTTTATTGTTTGTTAAATTGAAAGCTAATGAAACTTAAATTGCAAAAATAAAATAAAATGAAACTTTTTTTGCAAAAATGGTTTGATAGGATTATAATTAGGGTAAATATACAATATACAATTAAAAAATTATTTTAGGCCTATGATAATTTACATTGAGAAGAATTAAGACAAAATAGGAGATGATTGACATGAAAGAAGAAAACGCAGCTAAAGGGAACTCACTTACTTTGTTTGCATTCTTCGCAATGACTGCATCAATGGTTATGACTGTATATGAGTATCCTACATTTGCTACATCAGGATTCAATTTAGTATTTTTCCTTTTACTTGGAGGAATATTATGGTTTTTACCTGTAGCATTGTGTGCAGCAGAAATGGCAACAGTTGATGGCTGGCAAGAAGGTGGAATATTTGCTTGGGTTGGAAATACATTAGGAGAAAGATTAGGATTTGCAGCGATATTTTTCCAATGGTTCCAAATAACAGTTGGATTTGTAACAATGATTTATTTTATATTAGGTTGTGTTTCATATATATTCAACTGGAATGCATTAAACAATGTTCCTGTTTTAAAATTTATAGCAGTTTTAGTTATGTTCTGGGGATTAACATTAACACAGTTAGGTGGAACAAAGAATACTGCTAAAATAGCAAAAGCTGGATTTGTACTTGGAATAGCTATACCAGCAATAATATTATTTGGAATATCTATAGCTTATTTAGTACAAGGTAATCCAATAGATGTAAAGATAGGAGCTAGATATTTTGTTCCTGATTTTTCAAAAGTAAATACATTAGTTGTTTTTGTATCATTTATACTGGCATATATGGGTGTTGAAGCATCAGCATCACATGTAAATGAATTAGAAAATTCTAAACGTAATTATCCATTAGCTATGATTATATTAGTTATAGTAGCTATAATACTTAATACAATTGGTGGATTAACAGTAGCCGCTGTAATTCCACAAGGTAATTTAAATTTAAGTTCAGGCGTAGTTGATACTTTTAAAGTTTTAATACTACACTTTATACCAAATGGAACATGGATTGTAAAATTAATAGCTTTACTATTAGCATTAGGAGTAATGGGTGAGGTTAGTGCATGGGTTGTAGGACCATCAAGAGGTATGTATATAGCAGCTCAAAAAGGAATTTTACCAAAATCATTAACTAAAACTAATAAACATGATGTTCCAGTAAATTTAGTTTTCGTACAAGGGATAGTAGTTACAATATGGGCAGCGGTTCTTACACTTGGCGGTGGAGGAGACAATGTTTCATTCCTTACAGCTATATCACTAACAGTAGTTATATATTTAGTTGGATATTTACTATTCTTCATAGGGTACTTTAAATTAATACTAAAAAGAGACGATTTAAAACGTTCTTATCAAGTTCCTGGTGGAAAAACGTTTAAATTAATAGTTGCCGCATGCGGTTTCTTAACTTCAATATTTGCATTGATTATATCATTTTTCCCACCAAGTCAGTTAGTTGGTAAGAGTATACATGAATATTTAACTATATTAAGTGTAAGTTTTGTAGTAACAGTATTAATACCTTTTGTAATATATTCAATTACATGTAAGAAGAGTAGATAATATAAATAAAATTAATTAATAAAAAAGACAAGCATTGTAATTCAGGGAGGTTTTTCAAAATGTTATTTAAAAAAGAAGATGATTATAGTACACCAGTGTTTGGGACAATAGAGTCTGGCTCTAATATTCCAAAAGACGTAATAGGGAAAGATTCTATTGCTCCAAACATAGCGTATAGATTAATAAAAGATGAGTTAATGAATGAAGGTAATGCAAGACTTAACTTAGCGACATTCTGTCAAACATATATGGAAGATGAAGCAACACAACTTATGGCAGAAACACTAGAAAAAAATGCTATAGACAAATCTGAATACCCACAAACAACAGAGATGGAAAATAGATGTGTTGATATGATAGCAAATTTATGGAATGCACCAAAAGAGTTAAGCTATATAGGAACATCAACAGTAGGATCATCAGAAGCATGTATGCTTGGTGGTATGGCTATGAAATTTAGATGGAGAAATAGAGCAGAAAAATTAGGAATAGATACAACAAAGAAAAAACCAAACTTAGTAGTATCTTCAGGATACCAAGTTTGTTGGGAAAAATTCTGTGTATACTGGGATATAGAGATGCGTACTGTACCAATGGATGAAGAACATATGAGTTTAGATATAGACAAAGTTTTAGATTATGTAGATGACTATACAATTGGTATAGCAGCATTACTTGGAATAACATATACAGGAAAATTTGATGATATAAAAGCATTAGATGCATTAATTGAAGAATACAATAAAACAGCAAAAATAAGTGTACCAATACATGTAGATGCTGCATCAGGTGGGTTATTTACACCATTTATAGAGCCTGAGCTTGAGTGGGATTTTAGATTGAAAAATGTAGTATCAATAAGTACATCAGGACATAAATATGGATTAGTATACCCAGGTATAGGATGGGTAATATGGAAAGACGAAGAGTACTTACCAAAAGAATTAATATTTGAAGTAAGTTACTTAGGCGGATCAATGCCAACAATGGCAATAAACTTCTCAAGATCAGCAAGTCAAGTCATAGGACAATACTATAACTTCTTAAGACTTGGATTTGAAGGATATAGACAGATACATCAACGTACAAAAGATGTAGCTATGTACTTATCTAAAGAAATTGAAAACACAGGATTATTTAAGATATATAATGATGGTGAAAATTTACCTATAGTATGCTATAGATTAAGAAATGAAGATGCTGTACAATGGACATTATATGATTTAGCAGATAGATTAGCTATGAAAGGGTGGCAAATACCAGCATACCCACTACCTGTTAATCTAGATAAAGTTATAATACAACGTATAGTATGTAGAGCAGATTTAAGCTATGATATGGCTGAATTATTTATAAGAGACTTAAACACAGCTATAGATGATTTAAATAAAGCAACTATATTAGTTCATGGTAAAAAAGCAGAAAATAAAAAATATGGTTTTACTCATTAATTATATAAAGAGAAGCTAATTCAATTGAATTAGCTTCTTTTTATATAAATCAATATAAGTATTAAACTTAAATGCTAAATGCCCATACATTTTTAGCTTCTTTTAAAAATACGTCAACGTCCCAAGTTTTGCTACTTCTATCTTTACTATCAGAATCATTAACTATTATTTTTCCGTCATCAGTAACACCAGTTAAAACAATGTAATGACCCTCTGTTGTAAAATGACCAGGTCCCATAGTTGCTATAATTGGATTTCCTTTTTCAAGGTTTGAGATAATGCTTGAAGCACTTAAAGGTATAACCTTACCTTTAAGACCTAATTTTTTAGCGCCATCAGTCATTAATGACCAAGCTGTACCTACACCATCGACTAGATATCCGTTTTTAACACTAAAGTTTTCAATATATTTTGGACTGAAGTTTTCATTTCCAGTAAGACCTACAGCAACCATTGATAAGGCTGTTGGGCCACAACCATTAATTGCGAAATAATCAGGACCATACTTATCATAACCCCATCTTTCATCCCATTGCATGTATAGAGGTATTTCGCCTTTTGTATAACTTCCTTCAACAGGTGTTGATACTTCAGTTTGTCCACCTTTATGATCTACAAAATCAGCAACAAAATCTATTGTTTCAGGCTTTTTAGATGCCATGACTAAAAACTCAGGAGGATACTCACTTGGATCTTTTAGTATTTCATAAATTTTAGGATATACAGGAGCTAAGTTTATTAATTTCTGAATTACAGGATCTTTTGACTCAAGTAATTCTTTAGACAACTCAACAGTTTGTGGGCTTGCATATCCAACCGTACTTGAAAATGCATTTGATACCCCTTTATATCCTATAAATATACCTAATGATAAAACTATGGGTAAAGCAATAAGTTTAACTTTGTGCTTGTTTAGTTTTTGTTGCTTTTTTACGCTATGTTTACCTTTTGCATAAGCCACTTCCTAATCCTCTCCTCTAATGTATAAAATTAAGTCTAATATAATTATACAACTTTAAATTAAATACAATATAACAAAACTGTAACAAATTTTTTTGATAAATAAATTGACAACTTTGAACATGGTTACGAAAAAGTAACTAATTAATTAAATCAATTAAATTTGATATAATGTATTATATGATATATTGATTTGGAGGTAGTTTATTTTGTTTAAGGATATAGAAATAGATTGTAAAAACATATTAGATAAATATTTTGATTTAGTTGATTATGAAGCTTGTGAGTATTGTTTTACTACATTATATATGTGGAAAGATTTATATAATACAAAGTATTATGTTGAGGATGATTTTGCTATAGTTGCAGGGGAATATGAAAACAAAGGTTTTATAATATTGCCTTTAGCAAAAAAAGAGAATATGAATAAAGCTTTTGATTTTATAATTAAAAACTTTGAAAAAGAACATAAACAAATTCATTTAAAAGCTATAAATAAAGAAGTCGTTGAATACTTACAAAGTGTTTATGAAGATAGATTCGAATATATTGAAGAACGTAACAATTTTGATTATATATATGATGGAGAAAGTCTAAGAACTTTAGCAGGAAGAAAAAATCAAAAGAAAAGAAATCACCTAAATAGTTTTGTTAAAGAATATGGTGATAGAGTAGAATATAAAAAGTTAGAAGAAAAAGACTTTGATGAATGTATAAGTTTATTAAAAGAGTGGTCAAAAGATAAAGAAGAAAGTATAGAACTAGATAGTGAATTTAAAGCAATAAAAAGAATATTTAAGAATTATGAAAAATTAAAAGATACATTAAAGATAAGTGGTATATATATTGACTCTAAATTAGAAGCATTTTCTATTGGAGAAATGTTAAATGATAATATGGCGGTAATACATGTTGAAAAAGCAAATGCGGATATAAGAGGATTGTACCCTTATATTAACCAACAGTTCTTATTAAATGAATTTAGCGATGTAGAATTTGTTAATAGAGAAGAAGATTTAGGTATAGAAGGTCTTAGAAAAGCAAAGCTTTCATATCACCCAGTTAAATTTGCTGAAAAATATACTGTAATAGAAAAATAAAATGTTAAATTATTGAAATAAAGGCATTGTCATAGAAATTGGCAATGCCTTTTGTTATTATAAAGTCATGTCGAAAAAAATAGAAAAATGTAAAAAAAGATATATGCAACACTAATATACAAAGAGTATAATATTAATTGCTTAAAGTAAGAAAATCAATATTATATGTGAGAAAGAAGTGACACTTATGAGGAAAATTTTATATGTTCGTATTGTGAAAATTGCTTTGATCGGAGGCGCTATACTAATTTTATTAGGCTTTGCGAGGCATATATATAAAAGTAAATTTGGTCAAACAGAAGTAAATCCAGAAAAAGGCGTAGCTAAAATAAAAGAATTAGAATCAGAAGACATATCAAGTATAAGAAATGAAATTGAAAAAAATAGCGACGATAATTCAGATATAGATGAAAACAAAAATGATGTAAACTTTGAAAAGGTATTTGAGGATTCAGTAATAATGGGTGACTCAAGAGGAGAGGGACTAACAGAATATGGTTTTTTAAGTCCATCATCAGTTGTAGCATATAAAGGAAGAAATGTAATAGAGGCAAGAGGAGATGTATCAGAAGTTGTTAATCTTTCACCTAGCAATATATTTTTAACTTATGGAATGAATGATTTACAATTGTTTAGTAATTCTAAGGACTTTATTAATAAGTATGAAATACTTATTAAGGATATTAAACAAAAATTGCCAAGTTCTAAAATATATGTAACTTCTATCATACCAACAACACAATCAGCTATGGAAAAAGACCATAGTTTTAAGAATGTGTACAGTTTTAATAAGGCATTAGAAGATATGTGCAAGGATTTAAATGTGGAGTTTATAAATGTTAATGATAGCGTTAACTCAAAGAATAACTTGTATGAGCCAGATGGTATACATTTTAGTGCTAAATTTTATAATGGGTATTTAAACATTTTAAAGAATAAGGCTAATCTATAGATAGGAGTGAGTGTTTTGAAAAAGTTTAAAAAGTACATTTTGACTCTTAGTTTTGTATGTACTATGTTTGTTGCTAGTGGGTGTGGAATAAATAACGATAAGTCTGCTAGTAGTATAACTGAAGATATTAGCAAAACTGTTAATTTAAATAATATGGAAAAAAGTGATAGTAAATCTTTAAGAAGATTTTTTGGTTTAAACTCTAGTGAGTTTGAAGATTTTTCAATATACATACCTAAATCTACTATGGATGTAGAAGAAATGCTTGTGATAAAAGTAAAAGATAAAGGCCAAATTCAAGGAATAGAAGATGCTATAGATAGTAGAGTTAATAAGCAAATTGAAAGTTTTAGTGGATATGGACCAAAACAAGTAGCATTACTTCAAGATTACGAAGTTAAAGATAAAGGTAACTTCGTATTTTATGCAGTTTCAAAGGATTTAGATAAACTGACTGATGCATTTAAAGAAAGTATCAAAAATTAAAAAAGAGAGGTAAACCAATGGTTTTTAGTAGTATAGTATTTTTATTCACTTTTTTACCTATAACCTTGATTCTATATTATATTTCACCTAGAAAAATGAAAAATATAGTCTTATTGTTAATTAGTTTGATTTTTTATGCATGGGGAGAACCTGTATATGTTTTTCTTATGATGTTTACTACTGTATTTGATTATTTAATAGGACTACTTATAAATAAATATAGAAGAAATAAGATTAAATCTAAACGAATATTTATATTTGCTGTTTTAGTGAATTTAGGTATATTAGGATTTTTTAAATATTATGGATTTGTAATTGAAAATATAAATAGCGTATTTTCTTTAAATATTGGATACAATCAGTTGCCACTTCCAATAGGAATATCATTTTATACGTTCCAAACATTATCATACGTTATTGATGTTTATTTAGACAAGGTAAAAGTTCAAAAGAGTTTAATATCTTTTGGTCTTTATGTAACCATGTTCCCGCAGTTAGTTGCAGGACCTATTGTTAGATATACAGACATAGATTATCAGTTAAAGTACAGAACTCATAGTATGAATAAATTTGGAGAGGGTGTGGATAGGTTTATACAAGGTCTTTCTAAAAAAGTATTGCTTGCTAACAATATAGGTATGATATTTACTAGTATCCAACAATACGATGCAAGTGAAATATCCGTATTAACGGCTTGGCTTGCAATAGCAGCATATACATTGCAACTATACTTTGACTTTAGTGGATACTCAGATATGGCAATAGGTCTTGGTAAAATGCTAGGGTTTGACTTTATAGAGAACTTTAATTATCCATACATATCTAAAAGTGTTACTGAATTTTGGAGAAGATGGCATATATCTTTAGGAAGCTGGTTTAGGGAATATGTTTATATACCTTTAGGAGGTAATAGATGTAGTACTATATTTCAACTTAGAAATCTATGTATCGTATGGTTTCTTACAGGACTATGGCATGGAGCTGATTGGAACTTTATATTATGGGGCTTATACTATGGATTGATTTTAATAATAGAGAAGTTTTTATTAAAGGATATACTAGAAAGAATGCCTAGCTTTATACAGCATATATATACAATGGTACTAGTTATGATTGGATGGACATTTTTTGGAATTGAAAGTATACAAAAATCTTTAGAATACATAAAAGTAATGTTTTTCTTAAATGGAAATAAAATAATTGACTCAACATTCATTTATTATTTACATACGAATTTAATTCTTTTAATAATTTTAATATTGTGTTCTACACCTATAGTTAATAAGGTATTTAAAAAAATTATACAAAATGGAAGAATGGAAGGAGTTACATTGGCTGTAACAGTTCAATTTGTTTTGTTATTTTTAAGCATAGCATACTTAGTAAACGAAACATACAATCCTTTCTTATACTTTAGATTCTAATAAGGGGTGAGAACTTTGAAATTTACAAAAAAAAATACGCGTAAATATAGAAATATATACATAAAGTTAATGGCAATAATGTTTTTAGTAACTACATTTTCATTTGTAGGACTTAATTTACTAGTTAAGGATAAGCAGTTTTCAGAAAATGAAAATAGACTATTAGAACAAAAACCTAAATTTACATTAGATAGATTATTTGAAGGAAGATATACTAAAAAATATGAAAAATATACTGTGGATCAAATCGTTGGAAGAGATAAATTTATTAAAATTAAAACTAAGACTGACGATCTTATGGGTAAAAATAGTGAAAACGATGTATTTAAATGTGATGATGGTTACTTAATAGAAAACTTTGGAAAACCGAGTGAAGAGTATTTAAAAGCTAATATAGAAGCTATAAATAAGTTTGCAGATAAACATGAAAACATAAAGACAAGTATGTTAATAGCACCAACAGCTGTTAATATATTAGATGATAAATTACCTGCATTTGCTCCTGTTTATAATCAAGATGAGTATTTAAGTAGATTGTCAAAATCTATTGACAACAAAATAGATTTTGTAAATATATCAAGTGAAATGAAAAAACATAAAGATGAATATATATATTATAAAACGGATCACCATTGGACTACATTAGGAGCATATTATGCCTTTTTAGATTTTGCAAAGCAATCAGGGTTAAAAACTGAACCTAATAGTTATGACAAGTACAGGGTTTCAAATGATTTTTATGGAACTCTATATTCAAAGAGCGGTTATAAAGTAAAACCTGATCAAGTTGATATATACACACCTAAAAATAAAAATGATCAGGTAATAGTGGAATATAAAGAAGAAAAGAAAAAATCTCCTACTATATATGACAGTGAAGCATTGAAGAACAAAGATAAGTATGAAGTTTTTTTAGGTGGGAACCACCCGGTCGTAGATATAAAAACTACAAGTGAAAGTGATAAAACCTTGCTACTAATAAAAGATTCTTATGCAAATAGCTTTGTTCAATTTTTAACTCCATATTACAAAGAGATTATAATGGTAGATCCAAGATATTATTATGAAGATATAGAAAAATTAATTAAAGAAAAGAACGTTACGGATTTACTTTACTTGTATAATGCAAATACATTTTTTAATGATTCATCATTAGCTCCAGTATTAAATAACATATAAAATTCGCTTCGCTTGAGCGACTACGTCTGCGAACCACTTTATGTCGCTAACGACTTTGTCCGTTGCTCAAAAGTTTTTTACTCTAAAAATTATAGAATATTGGTATAACTAAGTTTCATAAATTAACAACAATGCATTAGTGAGTATAATTTTCAAGCGTAAAAAAATTAATAAAAAAAATAAAAAAAGAAACTGTATCTAGAGTGTAGATTTAGAGCGGTTTCTTTTAAATTTTTATGATAAATTTTAAAAAATATGGGTATTAATCAACTTGAATATATACTATATATGGTATAGAATGGACTATGTGCTTACTACATATAGTATAAAAAATACTCATATGAACAACATAAAATTATAAAAGTCAATACTTTTGTAGAATAAAATTTAATCAATCAATATGTATTAGACAAAAGGAGAGTTTTATGAATAAACAATTAAATATAATTAAAAGAGATGGTAGTGTTGTAAAATTTGATAAAACAAAAATAGAAAATGCAATACTAAAAGCTATGAAGTACGGAAGTGGAATATATGAAGAAGAAATGGCTAAAGAAATAGCCAATGAAATTGAATTAAGTTTTAATCAAACAAAAGACGTAGCAACTGTTAATAAGGTTGAAGATATGGTTTATAAAAATTTAATAAATCATAAACATGAATTAACAGCTAAAGCATATGAGGGGTATAGAGCGGTTCAATCATTTAAAAGAGAAGTTAATACTACAGATGATAGTATTTTAGGTCTTTTAGATAATAGTAATGAAGATGTTATGAATGAAAATTCTAACAAAAATGGTTTATTAGCTTCAACTCAAAGAGATCTAATAGCTGGGGAAGTATCAAAAGATATAGCTAGAAGAAAGTTAATTCCAGCTCATATAGCACATGCTCATGATGAGGGAGTTCTTCACTATCATGATATGGACTATGCTATACAACCTATTCACAACTGTATGCTTATAAACTTAGAAGATATGCTAAATAATGGTACAGTAATAAGTAATAAGTTAGTTGAATCACCAAAGTCATTCACTACAGCTTGTACAGTTACTACACAGATAATAGCTCAAATTGCTAGTGGTCAGTATGGAGGTAACTCTATAACTATAAAACATATTGCTCCATTTTTAAGAGTTTCATATGATAAATATTTAAACAAATATAAGAAAAAATATCCAGAAGAAATGGCTAAAGATTTAGCAGAAGATAGAATGCTAGAAGAATTAAAAAACGGAATTCAAACTATAAGATATCAACTATCTACATTATATACAAGTAATGGACAATCTCCATTTTCAACTATTTACTTAGAAATTGAAGAAGGTAACGAGTATGAAAGAGAAATGGCTTTAATTTGTGAGGAAATGATAGCTCAAAGATTAGAAGGAATGAAAAACTACAAAGGACAAGAAGTAGGAGAAGAATTCCCTAAGTTAGTTTATCTATTAGATGAGCATAATTGCTTAGAAGGTGGTAAATACGACTACATTACTAAACTAGCAGCTAAATGTAATACAAAGAGATTAGTACCTGATTATCAAAGTGCAAAAATAATGAAAAAAAATTACGAAGGAAACACATTCCCACCAATGGGATGTAGATCACACTTGAGTCCATGGAAGGATGAGAATGGAAATTATAAATGGTATGGAAGATTTAACCAAGGTGTGATTTCTTTAAACTTAGTGCAAGTTGCATTAACAGCAAATCAAGATATGGAGAAGTTCTGGGAGATATTAGATGAAAGATTAGAACTTTGTAGAGAAGCTCTAATGGTTAGACATGATTTATTAAAAGGTGTAATATCAGATGTATCACCTATACATTGGCAACATGGTGGTATAGCAAGACTTAAAAAAGGAGAAAAAATAGATTCATTATTAGAAAATGGATACTCAACTCTTTCTTTAGGTTATGTTGGTGTGTATGAAATGACACAAGCTATGCTTGGAATTAGTCATACTACTAAAGATGGTGAAAAATTTGCACTTGAAGTAATGAATCACTTAAATAACACTTGCCAAAAATGGAAGGATGAAACTGGTCTTGGATTTGGGTTATATGGAACTCCAGGAGAAAGTTTAACTTCAAGATTTTGTAGAATAGATAAACAAAAATTTGGAGAGATAAAAAATGTTACAGATAGAATGTATTACACAAATTCATATCATGTTCATGTAAGTGAAGAAATAGATGCTTTTGAAAAGTTAAAATTTGAAAGTCAGTTCCATGATATAAGTTTAGGTGGATGTATAAGTTATATAGAAGTTCCTGATATGAGTAAAAACTTACCTGCAGTAGAACAAATAATAAATTATATATATCATAATATACAATATGCTGAGATAAACACTAAACCTGATATTTGTTATTCTTGTGGTTATACCGGAGAAATAAAGTTAGATAAAGATTTAGAATGGTATTGCCCTAATTGTGGAAATAGAGATAAGAATGAAATGCAAGTTATGAGAAGAACTTGTGGATATATAGGTGCAAATATGTGGGGAAAAGGACGTACACAGGAAATAGGCGAAAGAGTTTTACATCTATAAGGTTGGAGTGATGAAAATGAGATTTTCTAAAATAAAAGATAATGATATAGCTAATGGATTAGGGATAACTATGTCTTTTTGGACTCAAGGATGCCCGCATCATTGTAAAGGATGTTTTAATAAAGAGACATGGGACTTTGATGGAGGACAAGAATTTAAGCAAGAAAACTTAGATTATATTATAGAAAACATAAATAAAAATAATATATATAGAGATTTAGCAATATTAGGAGGAGAACCATTATGTTCTCAAAATGTTGAAGGCGTAATTAGTTTATGCAAAGAATTTAAAAGTCATTATCCAAATAAACTTATATATTTATGGACAGGATATACTGTAGAAAAATTTAATGAAAATCAAAGAGAGATTTTAAATGATATAGATATATTAATAGATGGACAATTTGAGGAAGAACGAAAAAATTTATCTATAAAATTAAGAGGTTCTTCGAATCAAAGAGTTATAGATGTAAAAAAATATTTAGATAAAAATGAAATCATTTTATATGATCTTAATTAATAAAATAGACTAACCAATTATAAATTATATTGGTTAGTTTTTTTATGTTCTTAATGATAATAATTTTCATTTACAACAAATAATACCTATGTTATACTAAAGACATAGAGAAAAGCCTTCTCTACAAAAAATGATGCTATAAATTTATAAAGTACTCAATCCCGCAGATATAGTTTAAGTTTAATGTCCGGAACATAAACTATTAGTACTTTTAGATTTGTGCCAAAAATTACACTCAAAAACTAAAAAACTTCTTAAAAAGAGTCATGATTGTATACATGACTCTTTTTAATGATAATGAAAGTCATTTACATAAAATGAAAATTATGATATAGTGTATACAGGCTTAAAGTTATCGCGGCAAAATTTCTAATTTTATAGGAGATGATAATTATGGCAAAAATGATGGGACCTAGATTTAAACAATGTAGAAGGTTAGGACTTAATGTGTGTGGACATCCAAAAGCTATGGATAGAGCAACTAGAGGAACTTCTAGAGCAGATAAAAAACTTTCACCGTATGGATTGCAATTACTAGAAAAACAAAGATTAAGAGCTTATTACGGGGTTTTAGAAAGACAATTTTCTAACTATGTAAAAAAAGCTATGAAAGCTCAAGTAGAAACAGGTACGGTACTAGTTCAATTACTAGAATGTAGGCTAGATAACTTAGTTTATAGATTAGGACTAGCTAGCTCTATAAGACAAGCTCGTCAAATGGTAGTACATGGACACATACTAGTTAATGGAAATAAAGTCGATCGACCTTCTTATGGAGTATCAGTAGGAGAAAAGATATCTCTAAGAGAGAAATCTAAAAAGAACTCTATGTTTATTGATAGTTTTCAACAAAATGCTAATAGCCAATATTCTTACCTAAGCAAGGACCTTGATGATGTGTCGGGAACTCTTACTAAAATACCTGAAAGAAACGAAGTTCCAATAGAAATAAATGATATTTTAGTTGTTGAGTACTACTCTAAGCTTAAGTAGGTAATTAATTGAAATAAAGAAATGTAGAGCTTTAGTTCTACATTTTTTTTATATTAATTAATTATTTCAATTTAAGATACAAAGAATTTTATTTAAAGGTAATAATAAAGTAGAAAACTAGTTACGAATAAGTAACTAATTGTTATAGATAAAAACTGATGATATATTAAAGTTATTATAAAACATAAATAAAGGAGAAATGAAAATGAGTAGAATAATAAATACAGAAGAATTTAACGTAGAGGTAGAAAATGCAAGTGAAACAACAGTAGTGGACTTTTTTGCAACATGGTGTGGGCCATGTAAAATGTTAGCTCCAGTATTCGATGAATTAAGTGGAGATATAGATGAAGCTAAATTTTTAAAAGTAGATATAGATCAAAGTTTAGAGTTAGCTAGAAAATTCCAAGTAACTACAGTGCCAACAGTAATTGTATTTAAAGATGGAGAAGAAGCTGAAAGATTAGTAGGATTTATACCTAAGCAAAAGTTAGAAGATATGGTAAAAGCTCATATATAATTAATATAGAGAGGAATGTTGAATATGAGATATGATATTGCAATTGTAGGAAGCGGACCAGCTGGTTTAGCAGCTGCTATAAATGCTAAGATACGTAATAAAAATATAATACTATTTGGGTCTCACAATGGAAGTGATAAATTAGTTAAAGCTCCATCTATAGATAATTATCTAGGAATTTATGATGTAAGTGGAGCAGAGTTGAGTGAAAAATTTACTAATCACGTAAAAGAGATGGGAATTGAAATAACTCAACAAAGAGTTAATAATGTATACCAAATGGGAGATTATTTTGCATTAGCTGTTGGAGATGAAATTTATGAAGCTACAACTGTAATAATAGCTACAGGTGTACAATATGGAAAAATGATCAAAGGGGAAGAAGAATATTTAGGAAAAGGTGTAGGATATTGTGCTACATGTGATGCTGGATTATATAGAGATAAAGTTGTAGCTATAATAGGCTACAATCATGAAGGAGAAGAAGATGCAAACTTTTTAAGTGAGATAGCATCAAAAGTTTATTATATACCTATGTATAATTTATCTAATAAGTTAGATTCTTCTATAGAAATAATCGATAGTAAACCTATAGAAATAAAGGGAGATACATTGGTAAATAAACTTGTATTAAAAGATAGAGAGCTAGATGTGGATGGGGTTTTCGTTATAAAGGATAGCGTATCTCCTAGTTATATGGTTCCTGGGTTAGAAGTTGAAGGACCTCATATAAAAACTGATAGAGAAATGAGAACAAATATAGATGGACTTTATGCTGCAGGAGATTGTGCAGGTAAGCCATATCAATACTTAAAGTCTGCAGGGCAAGGGCAGATGGCAGTTTCTAGTGCTATATCACAGTTAGATAAATTAAGAATAAAACAAATGGGATTAGAAAAATAATATAAAGTAAATAACCTAAAATTCAAGAAAAATTAAATCTTGTTATTTTAGGTTATTTTTATTTGAATAATGAATAAGATCAGTTATAGAAAAAAGCTATAATAAAACTTGGATATGCAAAATTCATAATAATCAAAATTGGACAAAATATTGGCGATATTATAACCTTGTATACACAAATAAAAATAGGAGGGCCAAATTAATGTACAATGTAAGTGATATGACATTTGACTGTCCAGTTGAAGCTCTATCTAGTATAGTTGGTAAAAAATGGGTAGCAAGAATAGTTTGGGAGATCCAAGATAGTAAAATTAGATTTGGAGAGTTGCAAAGAAAAATAGATGGATGTAGTAAGAAAATGTTAGTTCAACAACTTGATTTATTAGTAGAAAATAACATTGTTATAAATAATAAAAAAGTAGTGAAAAATAGTATAGAATCTACTTATTATTTAAGTAAATCAGGGTTGGAGTTACTACATGTTATTGCCAATATGATAAAGTGGAGTAATGAACATATAGTATGTAATGATTAAAATTTTAAAATTTCGAAAAGTAAAAAAATTAGAAGTTACCAAAAAGTTACCAGTTGATATAATTTTTAGGACTTGTTATATTATATAAAAAAGCAAAGCCTTTAACTTTGCAAAAAGTATAAGGAGGAACACATGAATTACACATTTTTCTCAGAATTCCTTATGGTAACAAATTGGTTAACTTTGTTATCGGTAGGAATATTAATAGGACTATTCTTTATAGTCAAAAAATTAACTGAAAAGCTTAATTTTACCAAATTGATGATATCATCAATTGCAATGGGAATTGGCTTAGGGTTAATAATTCAATTTATAGCAGGTTTTCCAAATGACCCTACAAAAGTCACTTGGTTAACAGAAGTATCTAAATGGTATGGATTATTTGGATATGGATTTATGGATTTATTAAAAATGCTAGTAGTACCTTTAGTATTTGTTTCAATTGTAAGAGTTATAATGAACTTAAAACAAGGTGAAAATTTAGGTAAGTTGACAGGTAGAACTATTTTTATGCTACTTGGAACAACAGCTATAGCAGCAGCAGTTGGAATAATAGTTGGAAATTTATTTAAACTGGGAGTAGGACAAGAAGTAGCTCATCAAGCTACAGAACAATTAAGAGAAGTAACACCTGTAGTAGATACTTTAAGAGGATTACTACCATCAAACCCAGTAGATGCTATGGCACAAGCAAATGTAGTAGCTATAGTTATATTTGCAGGATTTATAGGTATAGCAATAAAAAGATTGAGTAAAAAGCACGCAGATACAATTAAACCTTTTGTAGACTTAATTGAAGCGTTTTATAAGATAATAATAAGTATATCGATAACTGTTATAAAGTTAATGCCATATGCTGTAGTTGCATTAATGGCAAGTTCTATAATTGATAGAGGGATATCTTCTATAGTAGGTGTTATAGATTTCATATTAGCTTTATATGTGAGTGTTGCAATAATGTTTATAGTACACTTAATAATAATATCGATTAATGGGGTTAATCCTATTAAATACTTAAAAAATGCATCTAAACCTCTTATATTAGCATTTACTTCAAGATCTAGTTTAGGAACATTACCAGTTACTATAGAAACATTAAATGATAATTTAAAAGTAGATCAAGGTATATCTAGTTTTGTTGGAAGTTTAGGCGCTAATATGGGTATGAATGGTTGTGCAGGAATATACCCAGCATTAATGGCTGTGACTGTAGCCAATATGTCAGGAACAACTATGAACTTTAGTTTCTATGTAATGTTATTAATAGTAATAACAATAAGTTCTTTAGGAATAGCAGGAATTCCTGGTACGGCAACTATGTCTGTATCTGTTGTTATATCAGGTATGGGACTAGGAGCATACTTCCCATTATTAGGTGGAATAATTGCTATAGATCCAATATTAGATATGGGACGTACAATGCTTAATGTAAATGGAGCAATGGCATCAACTATAGCAGTTGCAAATAGTTTTGATGAGATAGATAAAAATTCTATAGAATAGAATAAATATAAAAAATAGACTAAGATAACTATCTTAGTCTATTTTTTATGCACTTAGTAGAAATAAATAAAATTATAAGCCCGACTATAGCTGTAGATATTGAAATTATTATATGAAGATCTACAGAATATTTAAATACATAGGAACATGCATTATCTAAAGCATGAAACAGTATACATAGCCAAATGCTATTTGTTTCCATATATATAAATGTTAGAACAAATGATGATGCTAAGCAGCTCAATGCAAAAGGTAAAAAGTTTAGATGTTGTTGAGGAGATCCAACAACAAACCAAAGTGGTAAATGCCAGCAAGACCAAATTAATCCTATTAATAAAGAACTTTTCAAAGGTGAATACTTGGACAATAACTTAGGAAGTAAAAAACCTCTCCAACCTATTTCTTCAAGTCCGCCACCGAAAATCATAAATGGTGCAATCCATGTTAAAAAAATTAATGGATAAGTTAATAAAATATATTTATCTCTAAAAAAGCATACAACTATAAATGGTGTTGTCCATAAAATTAAAATAGTAATTAAAACATAAAGGTATTCCTTGAAACTTCTTTTCATATCTATACAACTTTTTAAAAATCTACTAAAATCATTTTTTGAGTAGAATTTGTGAACAGTAAGTATACCTGCTATAGCTGGGGAGTATCCAGATAAAGCATAAAAAATCATAAAAATAGGAGAACCGTATGTTAATACTCCTAATTGAGTAAGTGGAACTGTAACTCCAAATCCCATTATGCAGGTTATAAATATTATGAAAAAAAAGTATTTAACTTCATTAGACATATGAACATATACCCCCAATCTAAGTAAAACTCAAATATATTAAAATATATTTGAATAATAATAATATATACCTATTTGACTAAGGTTAAACATAATTAATTAAGCTGGAAAAACAAAATAATGATTTATAAGAGTTAAAAAAATTGAAAAAACAAATATTATAACTATTATAATCATATGTCTTTTTTTATTCATTACAACAAGTGCTATATACTCTCTTATTAACGCATTAGGAAGAAAGTAATAAGCAGTTTTTGATCCTAGTCCATTACTTCTCAAATTAGCCATTCTTGCGTATATGCTAGCTCTAAAAACATGATAATTATTAGTTACAAATATACTTTTATAACCATTAGGCATTAAATTATCCATAATAACTTTTGAAAATTTCATATTTTGTAGCGTATTAACTGAGTTATCTTCAATAATTGTATCTTTAGATGGTATCCCTTTACTTAATGCATATTTTTGCATAGCTAGACCTTCTGGAATATCTTCATCTGGACCTTGACCTCCAGAAAAAATGATTTTAGGAGAAAAAGAAACCTTAGACTGTTCATTATAGAAAGTTATAGCTCTGTCAATTCTGCTAGCAAGTAGAGGTGGAACTTTATCACCAAAAACTCTACTACCTAATACTATTATGAAATCTTGATATTTCTTTGGTTTATTAAACTGAGATAGGAAAGAAATCATTAAGAAATTAAAAATACTAAATAAGAAGTAAACTTCTAAAAGTAAAAAACTACCTAAAAAAACAGTTACATCTTTTGGTAAGAATTTTTCTGGATTAAAAAATGTTAAAATTAAGTGGAAAACAAGTGCTAATCCTAAAAATAGAGTTAACATATTAGATAAATTTCTACTTTCTTTTTTCATAACAATTTTAGCATTTAAAAATAAACCGAAAATAAGGGCATAAATTCCAAATATCGAAACAATCATAAATATGATAAATAAGATTAAAAATAAGACTATTAAAATTCGGATTCCTGTAGAAAATGCTAAGTATGTAAATGAAATAGCAAAAGATATAAGAAATATATTAAAAAATAATCCGTTAACAAGTCTTCTTCTATCTTTAAAATAAGATATTAAAAAGATAGACAATGTTATTATTGGAAACAAATAAATAAAAAACATACGTTACCTCCTAAATAAAAATGAAATATATATTAAATTCATTATATATTTTTTCAATAATTAAGTTAATAGATACGTAGAAATGTAATAATAAAAGAATAGTTATATCATAAAATATAATTTATAATGAAAATAAATTATATTTTATGATATAACTATATAACAAGAATTAAAAAAGAGAGGTATGAGTATGAATAATATAGTAGTTATATGTGAAGATATAAACTGTGGTAATAAATTACAGCAATCGGCCAAAGAATTCAACTATGACGTTAAATTTGAAATACAAAATGAAGATACAATTATAAATGAAATATCTGAAAAAGATATAAAAGATGCAAGTGCTGTTTTATTTGTAATAAATAAAGGTATAGAAGAAGTCAATGAAATCGAAAGATTCATAGATGTTGAATATTATGAAGTAGAGCCTTGTATAGCATTAGAAAATCCTAAACAAGTTATAAGTGAAATAATAGCTGATTTAAACTAAAGAATAGTAAGAAGCTTTGTGATTAATCTCAAAGCTTTTTTATATTTATAAAAAAATAAAATTAAATTTAAAAAAAGTATTGACGATGTCAAATTAAGGTGGTATAGTATTACTTGTCCTTAAGAAACGGACGAAACACAAAAGAGAAAATGAACTTTGAAAATTAAACAGTAGGTTAATTATAAAAATTCTTTTTTAAAGAATTAAACACAAACAACCAAGCCAGATATTCAGATAATGATTAGCTGAGCGATGGACAACTTTTTAAATTATATTTGAGAGTT
>NZ_JBOGBV010000018.1:0-26346 GCF_051656405.1 Paraclostridium sp. | reverse complement strand
ACTGCTGCATTTAATGCTAATATGTTAGTTTGGAATGCTATATCATCTATTGTCTTTATTATTCTTCCAATTTCATTTGATGTAAATGTTATATCTTCCATTGCTTTGATCATTTCTTTCATTTGATCATTACCTTCTTGAACTTGTTTTGCCGCATTTAAAGTTAAAGAGTTAGCTTGCTTTGCATTTTCCGAAGTTCCTTTTATCTTTTCAGATATTTCATTTATAGTAGAAGATAATTCTTCTATTGCACTTGCTTGTTCTGTTGCTCCTTGTGATAACATTTGAGATCCACTAGCAACTTGATCTGATGCAGCTCCTACTTCTTCAGCTGCAGTGTTTATCTGCTCCATTGTCTCACTTAAATCAATTGTTATTTTATTTATAGAGTTCTCTATGTATTTAAAAACTCCTATATAATTTGCATTTGTCTCTGTGTTAAAGTTCCCTGATGCAACATCGCCTAAAACTCTAACTGTATCAGTTATAATTTCTTTTATTTCCCTACTCATTTTATCCATACTACTTGATAAAGTTCCAAGTTCATCTTTTGATTCATAGCTTACAGAAATATCAAAATCTCCACTAGCCATTTTATTAGCAGCTATTTCAAGTTCTTCTATAGGTTTCTTTAAACTTCTTGTTATGTATATACATATTATTATACCTACCGCTATAGCAAAAACACTACTAGCTATTGATATCGCAGTAGCTTTTGAAGAAACAACTTTTACCTCTTTATTAAATTCTATCCCTCTAGCCTCTGCCTTTTCATTAAGAGCTGTTGCTGTTTCAACACACTCGTTATACACTTCCCAGTATGGTGTGTTTTTTTCAGTTATTTTTATAGCACCATTGTAGTCCCCTCTTTCCATAGCAGATTGAACTATTTCAAATTGTTCCCTAAATTTTACAATAGATGATTCAATATCATCTATTAACTTTTTATCTCCATCAAATGAACTTCTAAGCAACTTTATATTTTCCTCAACGCTATCAAAGTCTTCTCGTACTATCTTCCCATAATATTCTGGACTTTTTTCTATCATTGCATTTCCCATATTCCTACCAATAGAAACTAAATCCCTACGAATTTTCATCGTTTGATTTGTTGATTTATAAGGTCCTTCAAATAACTGATTACTTAGCTTTTCTGATTTTTTCAGGTTATTTATGGCATAAAAATTTGCACATGCTGTAATAATTAATAAAATACCAAAAGATATAATTAATTTTTTACTTATTTTCCAGTTTCTCATAAACGTATCTCCTTACCCCTTAATTTTTAATTTATTTGTAATTATGATACGGACAAACGTTTTAACACTTTAGATTTTATTTATCAAATAAAAATAAAAAAGGCTTATAAAGCCTTTTTTATTTTTTATCTATTTAGTTTTTATTCCAAAGAATTCTTTTGTATCATTCATAAATTTAGTGAAATCTGATTTTACATTTTCATCAACTTTTAATGTATCACTTAGTCCTTGTCTAAATTCCACTTCTGATTTAGACATTAAATCACTTGGTATTTCACCTAATTTTTTTATTCTAGTATCTAATTCTTTACTTAATTTTTCTGATTCAGATATTAATTTATCATTCATTTCTTTTACTTTAGGATCTTTAGTGTCAACTTTTTTTAGTGATGTTGTAAATTCATCGACTTGCTTCTTGCTTTCTTCATAATTTTTCTTTAAATCTGCTACATATTTTTCATTTCCTGGGTAATCTTTTGTAGCTTCATCTACTCTTATTTGCTCATAACCATTGTAGTTGTCTAATCTAGCCATATTAGTTTGATATAATTTACCAAACTCTGTTTTGTAATTTTCTAAAGTCATATCCTTATACATGTTATCTTGGTTTTCAGTTGTTGATTGTGTTACTTTTTTTTCTTCTGTTTTTTCTGCTGTTTTATTTGTACATCCTACAGCTCCAAAAGTAAGTACTCCTATTAATCCTAGCATTACCAGTTTTGAATATTTCATGATTTACCTCCAAGTTTATTTGTTTAATTCTATATTTAAATAACTTTTTATACTTTTTATAGAATTTTCAAACTTATCCGTAATTCTCTCAGATATTTGAAAATTTGATTCTATATAATCTACAAATCTCTCTGAATCTAAAGAATGTTTTTCGCTGGGGATGGATTCCAAAGCATTTATCTTACTATTTATTTCAGTTATTAAAATATCGCTATTTTCTACTAACTCATTATTCATATCTGTGAGCTTTAAATCTTGCATTACTAAATTATTCATATCTTTTTTAAATCCTGATATATGCCTTTCACATATTCCTAGTAATTTTTTGTATTCATCAAGATAGTCTGTATTACTTGTTAGTTCTTGATTTTTTAAAAATTTTTCAGCATTATCAAACTCCTCTATATATAAAGGTTCTATATATTTTTTATATGAACTAGTAAATTGCTCATTATATTCAAAAATGCTTAATCCATTTTGATTAACACTTTCATTATTGTTTGAATTATGATTAGTACTTTTATAAAAACTACATCCACCTAATAAAACATTACCAATTATAATAAAGATAATTGATAATATTTTAATATTACGCATAAAAATTCTCCTTCCAACAGACTACATTCATATTATCTCTATAAAATCAAATTTTATTTATCTAAATGAAATATTTATTTTTTTACTTTAACAAAGTACTTTGTATGAAGAAGTTCATGTGCCTTATGACTCAATGGTTTACCTAAATACTTATCATAAATAGCTTGTACCGCTGGGTTTTCCTTTGATACTCTTAAATCAGATGATTTATCTATATTATTTAATCCCTCTGCTCTTTTTTCTATACTTTCAATTCTTTTTTTAGCTTTAGGTTGACCTCCGCCACCTACACATCCACCTGGACACGCCATTATCTCTATTGCATGGAAAAATTCTTCTTTAGCTCTTATTTTATCTAGCATTTTACCAGCTTCCTTTAGTCCATATGCAACTCCTATTCTAAGCTTTATTCCATCTACTTCTAGGTCGCATGATCTAAATGAATCCCACCCTCTTAAGCAAGTAAATTCTACATTTTCTAACTTTTTACCAGTCATGTTTTCTATTGCTGTTCTAGTTGCAGCTTCAATTACACCACCAGTTCTTCCAAATATTATTCCAGCTCCTGTATATTCACCTAAAACTTGATCTATTTCTTGATCCTCAATTTCCTTTAAATCAATTCCTGAGTCTTCAAATATTTTTATAAGTTCTCTAGTCGTTATAACATAATCTACATCATAGTTTAACCCTCTTGAAAATTCATGTCTTGATGCCTCATACTTCTTAGCTATGCATGGCATTATAGCTACAGATGTTACTTCATCTCTACTAAGTCCTTTTTCTTCTTTAGCCCACAAATCTTTAGCAACTGTAGCAAACATCTGCATTGGTGATTTTGCACTTGATGGAACATCTAACATATCTCCGTAGTTTTGTTCTATAAATTTAACCCAAGCAGGACAACAAGATGTAAGTATTGGAAGCTTAACATCTTCATCCCCTGCGAAGTGTTTTTCTAATCTTTCTTGTAGTTCCGCTGCTTCTTCCATTATTGTAAGGTCTGCTGCCCAAGTAGTATCAAATACATAGTCTACACCTAACTTTCTAAGTGAAGCAGCAATTTTTTTCTCAACATTTGTCCCTGGTTCAAATCCAAATGCTTCTCCTATAGCTACCCTTATAGCTGGTGCCATTTGAGTAATTACAATTTTATTAGGAGTAGCTAAATCTCTTAAAAATTTAAGAGTATTATCTCCAGCAGTTATCGCATCAACTGGGCATGATGCTATACATTGACCACAATGAGTACATCTATTGTAGTCAATATAGTGTTGTTCTTTTCTTTCTCCTACTATACAGTCAACAGGACAAGCTCTTTTGCATGCTCCACACCCTATACATTTACCTGTTATTGTAAGCTTAACAAGATTATTACATTGAGCTGTATAGCACTTTTCATCTTCTATATGTTCTTCTATTTCTCCATAAAACTTATCTATTATTTCTTGCATTATATTGTGTTTTTGATTTAAAGTATTTTTTACTTCATTTGCAAGTTCTCTTAATATGAAAACATCTCTCATATTAGATCTGCCTTTACTAATTCTATCTAATATCTTCCACATTTCCATTATTTCATTTTTAACTTTTGCATATTTTTTAAATTTATCATCTTTCATTTTTCCCATTAAGAAATCTATGTAGAATTTAGCATACTGAACTATACAATCTTCTTGTGAAAGAATTATTATAGTTCTACTACACTCAGAATTAAACAAAGTAAAGTCTAGTTCTTTATCCAAACTATCTTCTGTTAGAAAACCTCCAAATGGAATCCCTAATTGAGCTGCTTTAAAATCCCTATTTTTTATTATTCCTCCAGCTAAATCTATAATATCCTTAAGTGTTGCACTTTCCGGAACTTCTATAATTCCAGGGTTATTTATTTTACCTGAAATAGCAATCTTTCTACTACTATCAGTAATTTGCTTTAGCTCTTCTCCACTAAACACTGTGAAAACAGATCCCAATGAACTTTGAATTATTGTTGATTTATTATCTCCCATTTTGAACTCTCCTTAAATAGAAATTAAATTTACATTATTAATTAACTTCTCCATTATTGTAACATAATATTCCAATTAATTTTTGTTAAAAAAAAGTTAAGTTGAAATGTAAAATTTCAACTTAACTTTTTTTATTTATTAAATTTATCTATCTCGTTTAATAACTCTTCAACTAAGTTATCGCCTTTTATTTTTCTGATTATTTCACCTTTTTTAAATAATAATCCTTCCCCTTTTCCTCCTGCAATTCCTATATCTGCTTCTTTTGCTTCTCCAGGACCATTAACTGCACACCCCATTATAGCAACAGTCATATCCTTATCTACCTTGTTGATTTTTTCTTCGACTTCATTTACTACACTTATAAGATCTATATTACATCTTCCACATGTTGGGCAAGATATAACCTTTATTTTATCATTTAGTAAGTCTAAGCTTCTAAGTATCTCTTTACCTACTATTACTTCTTCTGTAGGATCCCCTGTAAGAGATATTCTTACAGTATCTCCTATTCCTTTTAATAAAAGTGCACCTACTCCTATAGAAGATTTTATAGTTCCTTTTTTTACACTTCCTGATTCTGTTATACCTATATGAAGAGGATAATCAACTTTTTTAGATATAAGTTCATATGCCTCTATTGTTTTGTAAATATCAGATGATTTAAGTGATATAACAATATTGCAAAAATCTAAATCTTCAAGTATTTTAACATGCCCAAGAGCACTTTCTACAAGAGCTTCAGCTGTAGCAGATCCATACTTTTCTAGAAGTTCTTTTTCTAATGAACCTCCATTTACACCTATTCTTATTTTAAGATTTTTTTCTTTACATTTATTTACAACCATCTTAACTTTCTCTATACTTCCTATATTTCCTGGGTTAATTCTAACTCCATCAACCCCTTGGTCAATAGCCTCTAAAGCTAATCTATGGTCAAAATGTATATCTGCAATTACAGGTATATTTACGTTTTTCTTAATTTCACCTATATTTTTAGCGGCTTCCATATCTGGAACAGCTACTCTAACTACATCACATCCAACTTCTTCTAATCTTTTAATTTGTTCTATTGTAGCTTTTGCATCTCTTGTATCTGTGTTTGTCATAGATTGTATAGATATAGGATTATTCCCACCTATCTTTAAACTCCCTACACTAACCTCTCTACTAAGTCTTCTTTCGTAACTCATAATCTCACCTTCACTTTCTAGTAAAACGTTGCTACATTCCAACTAATCTAACTATGTCTTTATATGTTACAAATAACATAAATACCATTAATGCTCCAAAACCAATAAGATTTACCATGCCTTCTTTTTCTGCATCTATCTTTTTCCCACCTCTTAAAAACTCTATAAATAAGAAGAATAATCTTCCTCCATCAAGAGCTGGTATAGGAAGTAAATTTAATACTCCTAAATTTAAGCTTATTACTGCTGCTAAATATAATACGTTTACTACGCCTACTTTTGTAGCATCAGCAACTATACTTATTACGCCTATAGGTCCTGCAACTGAGCCTTCTAATCCGCCCGGTAAATTTCCTGTTATTAATTTTCCTAAAAATGCAATCATTTGACCTAACATAGCTATAGTTGATTTTATAGCCATTCCAAATGATCCTAGAATATCTTTTTTATACTCAGGATATATACCTATTAAGTAGTTACCCTCTTTAGACTCTGGAGTAACCTCTATTTCTTTTTCTTTTCCATTTCTATCAAAAGTTAATTTTAATTCTTTTCCCTTAGAATCTTGAATACTTTTACTTAAATCGTTCCAATTTTTTATATTATTACCATTGATTTCAGTTATAGTATCCCCAGCTTGAATACCAGCTTTTTGAGCAACACTTCCGTCTATAACATTTTTTAGAGTTGTACTCGGTATTCCTTGATACATATATATACCAACTAAAATTACAGCTGTAAGTACTATGTTAAAAAATGGACCTGCAAATAGTATGCTTGCCCTTTGAAGTATACTCTTATTTCCAAATGCTCTTGGGTCATGAGAGTCTCCATCTTCACCTTCCATAGCAACATATCCTCCAAGAGGAAGTAATCTTATGCTATATACGGTTTCACCTTTTTTAAAGCTATATATTTTCGGTCCCATACCAATTGCAAATTCATGAATTCTAACACCTGCTTTTTTTGCAAATAAAAAGTGTCCAAGTTCATGAATAAAAACTATCACACCGAAAGCTAAAATAGCTATTAATATAGTTATTATATTCATATTTTCACCATCCTATTTTATACACTGTTTTACAAACTCACGGCTCCAATTGTCTATATGTAATATCTCTTCTAATGTCGGTTTTTCTATACTTTTATGTGCTTCTAACGTTTTCTCAATATACTTAGGAATATCATAAAACTTAATTTTATCCTCTAAGAACTCATTTACTAAAACCTCATTTGCCGCATTTAATACTGCACAATATGTACCTCCCATTTTTAAACTTTCATAAGCTAGTTTCAAACATGGGAATGTAGTTAAATCTGGCTTTTCAAATGTTAAACTGCTTAGTTTAGAAAAATCTAATCTTTCAAAATCATTAAGTAGTCTATTTGGGTATGTTAGAGCATACTGTATAGGTAATTTCATATCAGGGCATCCCATCTGAGCAATTATAGAACTATCTACAAACTGAACCATAGAATGTATTATACTTTGAGGGTGCACTACTACATCTATTTTATCCGGTTCTACATTAAATAACCATTTAGCTTCTATAACTTCTAATCCTTTATTCATAAGAGTTGATGAGTCTATGCTGATTTTTCTTCCCATACTCCAATTCGGATGTTTTAATGCTTCATTTTTAGTTACATGTTCTAGTTCTTGCTTAGATTTCCCCCTAAATGGTCCTCCTGATGCAGTTAAAATTATACTATCTATTTCTTTGTTATTTTCACCATTTAAACATTGAAATATAGCACTATGTTCGCTATCTACAGGAAGTATATCTACATTTCTTTTCTTTGCCTCTTCCATTACTAATTGACCTGCTGTAACTAAAGTTTCTTTGTTTGCAAGTGCTATAGTCTTACCTTTTTTAATTGCCTCAAGAGTAGGAACTAAACCTATCATACCTACTATAGCAGTTAAAAGTACATCTATTTCATCTAAAGATGATATTTGTACCAAGCCTTCCATTCCACTTAAAACTTCTATATCTATATCCCTTGGTATCATATTTTTTAATGCTCTAGCACTATCTTCATCATATACAGCAACGTATTTTGGTTTAAATTCCTTTATTTGTTCTAATAATAAATTTATGCTACTATTTGCAGATATAGCTACTACTTCAAACTTATCTTTATTTTTTCTCACTACATCTAATGTTTGAGTTCCTATAGAACCTGTTGACCCCAATATTGATATTCTTTTCATTGACTTTGTATTCCTTTCTGATAATTTAAATATTATACAATTAAAGCTTCAGAAACCCCTGAAGCTAAATAAATAAATATATTGCATAATAAACAAATGGTGCTACTAGTATAACACTATCAAATCTATCTAATATACCACCATGTCCTGGTATTAATTTTCCATAATCTTTTATTCCTACGTATCTTTTTATAGCTGATGCAAATAGATCTCCAAATTGTGCTACAATACTTCCTATACTTCCTACTAAAACCATATGAGGTATATCTAACTTAAATATATAGCCAAATATTACACAACAAATTGTAGATCCTAAAATTCCACCAATACTGCCTTCGATTGTCTTTTTAGGACTTATTGTAGGTATTAGTTTGTGTTTTCCAAATAAATACCCACTAAAATATGCAAATGTATCTGTCATGAATGATATAATAAATATCAACCATACGTAAATTGCACCTAGTTTAAAATCATTAATCGTTAAAACTATATAATCTAAGAATATAGGAACATAAAATATTCCGATAAACGTTATAGAAAAATCTATAATATTTTTTTTGCCTGATAAAATATAAATTATTCCTACCAAAAATAGTAGAAATACAATTACATATGTGTATTCATTTTTTAAATTTAAAATATGCTTTAAAGACAAGTATACGGCAAATAAATATCCTAAAATACTTATAGGTTGTATATTTTTACTTTTAAATGCCTTATAAAACTCATCCAATGCAATAATTCCTATAATAGCTTCTGCTATATATAGTGGTAGCCCCCCATATATTACAAATAGTAATAATGGTATTAGCGCTAATGCAGCAATGATTCTTACAACCATAAAATAATCTCCTTACTTAAGTCCACCAAACCTTCTGTCTCTACTTTGGTAAACATATATAGCTTTTCTTACTTCATTCCCATCGAAGTCAGGCCAGTATACATCTGTAAAATAAAATTCTGAATATGCAATTTCCCATAATAAGAAGTTACTTATTCTCTGTTCACCACTAGTTCTTATAATTAAGTCTGGGTCCGGTATAGACTTAGTGCTTAAATATTTTGTTATAGTATCTTCAGTTATATCTTCTATATCTATTTTACCACTTTTACAATTTTTTACTATATCTACAACTGCATTTTTTATATCATTTCTACTACCATAATTTAATGCTATATTTAAGTTTAATCCAGTATTATCTTTAGTTATATCAATTGCATTTTTTATAGCATCTAGAGATTTACCCGGTAATACATCTATATCACCAATAGTTGTTATTTTTACATTATTTTTATGTAGTTCTTTAAGCTCTTTGTTTAGATATGTATACAGTAGGTTCATCAAAGCATCTACCTCTAACTTTGGTCTTTTCCAATTTTCTGTAGAAAATGCATATAAAGTTAAGTGCTTTACCCCTAATGCTGAACATTCTTTTGTTACAGCTCTTATAGCTTCAACTCCAGCTTTATGACCCACTGTTCTTGGAAGGAGTCTTTCTTTTGCCCATCTCCCATTTCCGTCCATTATTATTGCTATATGAGTAGGTACGTTACTTAAGTTTATGTCATATATAGTGTTTTTATTCATAAACTACCTCCCAATAAAATTTTCTGACTCCTATTTTAAGGAGTCAGCAAAGTATGTTTGTATTATTTCTATACTATTTCCTACTTTAGATATTTTAATAACTCTAGGAATAATTAAAGTATCTTGATCTTTGTACCCATTTATAGTAGTTATAGTATATTGTTTGTTTTCTTTTTTAAAAAAGCTCTCTACTTCTTCAGTATGAAGTCCTAATAAGTTATAATAACTTTCCAATATTATACCGCCATTATATCTTGTTCTTTAGCTTTTAATAACGCATCTACTTCTTTTACAAATTTATCAGTTAATTTTTGAACTTCATCTTGAGATTTCTTTAAATCATCTTCAGTTATATCGCCATCTTTTTCCATTTTTTTAAGTTTATCGTTAGCATCTCTTCTTTCATTTCTTAATCTAACTTTAAACTCTTCTGCTACTTTACCAGCTTGTTTAGCTAATTCTTTTCTTCTTTCTTCTGTTAAAACTGGAACTGATATTCTTATAACTTGTCCATCATTAGTTGGGTTTAATCCTAAATCTGAGTTTCTTATAGCTTTCTCTATTTCAGCCATAGCAGTCTTATCCCAAGGATTTATCATTAAAGTTCTTGGTTCTGGAACTGATATTGCTCCTACTTGATTTACAGGAGTTGGTGTTCCATAGTAATCAACTCTTATTTTATCTAACATTTGAGCATTAGCTCTCCCTGCTCTTATTGTAGTAAATTCTGATTTAAGAGCTTCTATAGTTTTATTCATTTTTTCTTCTAATTGTTTTTTTACTTGTGCGCTCATTATATTTTCCTCCTTAATAGCTTATTATTTTACAGTAGTTCCTATATTTTCACCCATAACCGCTTTTATTATATTCTCTGTAGAAAGTTCAAATACCTTTATTGGTATCTTATTATCCATACATAAAGATGTAGCAGTTGAGTCCATAACTTTAAGTTCTTTTTGTAAAACTTCTATATAACTAAGTTCTGTAAACTTTTTAGCATCCGCATGTACCTTTGGATCTTTATCATATACTGCATCAACATTTTTTGCTAATAATATAACTTCTGATTCCATTTCTGCAGCACGAAGTGCAGCTGCTGTATCAGTTGAGAAGTAAGGATTTCCTGTTCCCGCTCCGAATATAACAACTCTAGATTTTTCTAAGTGTCTAACTGCCTTTCTTCTTATATAAGGTTCTGCTATTTGTCTCATTTCTATAGCAGTTTGCACTCTTGTTAATACATCTATGTTTTCAAGAGCATCTTGTAGAGCCATAGCATTCATAACTGTAGCTAACATTCCTATGTAGTCAGCAGTAGTTCTGTCCATACCTTCTGATGTTCTTCCTCTCCAGAAGTTACCTCCTCCAACAACTACAGCTACTTCTACACCTACACCTTGAATTTGTTTTATAGCATTAGCTATCTCATTTACAACGTCATTGTTTATACCAAATCCCTTTTCTCCAGCTAGTGCTTCTCCACTTAATTTAAGTAATACTCTTTTATACATCGGCTTTGTCATTTGAAATCCTCCTTAGTTAATCCACTTTTTAAAAAAGAGAACACCGAAGTGTTCTCTTTTGGTTAATTACTTAAGTTGCTTAGCAACCTCTTCAGCAAAGTTTTCTTCTTTCTTTTCTATACCTTCACCAACTTCGAATCTTACGACTCTAGCAACCTTTATTTCAGAACCTACTTTTTTAGCAACGTCTGCAACTAATTGCTTTATAGTTAAATCTGGGTTTTTAACGAAAGCTTGCTCTACTAAACAAACTTCTTTTAATTGTTTTTCTAATCTTCCCTTTATCATCTTTTCAACTATATTAGCTGGTTTTCCTTCATTTAATGCTTGTTGAGTTAATATTTCTGTTTCATGAGCTATGTAGTCTTGGTCTACATCATCTTTAGAAACATACTTAGGATTCATAGCAGCAACTTGCATCGCTATATCTTTTCCCATTGCTAATACGTCAGCATCTCTTGCTTCTGTTTCTAATTCAACTAGTACACCTATTTTTCCACCACCGTGGATATATCCTGCAACTTGTCCATTAGTAGATACTTTTTCGAATCTTCTTATGTCTAACTTTTCTCCGATAGTCGCTATTCTGTTGTTTAATACTTCAGATAAAGTTCCTTCTTTATGAGATTCAGATAATAATCCAGCTACATCTTCTTTCTCAGTAGCTAAAGCCATTTCAGCAACATCCTTAACGAAAGTTTTAAAATCTTCGTTTTTAGCAACGAAATCTGTTTCTGAATTTATTTCAACTATAGCACCAACTGTGTTGTCAGCGTTCATTTCTATAGCAACTAATCCTTCAGCAGCTATTCTATCAGATTTCTTAGCAGCTTTAGATAATCCTTTTTCTCTTAATAAATCTATAGCTCTTTCCATATTTCCTTCAGCTTCTTGTAAAGCCTTTTTACAGTCCATCATTCCGGCACCTGTAGTTTCTCTTAACTCTTTAACCATTTGTGCAGTTATAGCCATTGGTATTCCCTCCTATATATTACTAATGGTAAGGGTATGCCCCCTTACCATTAAATTATTTTATTATTGTTGATCTTCAGTTACTTCTTCTTGATCATCAGCTATAGCTTGTCTTCCTTCTATTATAGCAGTTGCCATAGCACCAGTTATTAACTTAACAGCTCTTATAGCGTCATCGTTACCTGGTATAGCAAAGTCTAATTGCTCAGGATCGCAGTTTGTATCAACTATACCTATTACTGGTATACCTAATCTGTGAGCTTCTTGTATAGCTATGTTTTCTTTTCTTGGGTCTACTACGAATATAGCAGCTGGTAATTCAGGCATATCTTTTATACCGTTTAAGTATTTCTCTAATTTTTCTTTTTCAGCTCTTAATTTTATAACTTCTTTCTTAGGAAGAACGTTGAATACTCCTTCTTCTTCCATTTTTTCTAACTTTCTTAACTTGTCTATTCTAGTCTTTATAGTTTTGTGGTTTGTTAACATTCCACCTAACCATCTTTCATTAACGTAGAACATTCCACATCTTTCAGCTTCTTCTTTTATAGCTTCTTGAGCTTGCTTCTTAGTTCCTACGAATAATATAGGTCTTCCAGTTTCAGCTACTTCTTTAGTGAATCTGTAAGCTTCCTCAACTTTTTTAACAGTTTTTTGTAAGTCTATTATATATATTCCATTTCTCTCTGTGAATATATATTTAGCCATCTTAGGGTTCCATCTTCTTGTTTGATGTCCGAAATGAACACCTGCTTCTAATAATTGTTTCATTGATATTACTGCCATTTTTACCTCCTGGTTTTACCTCCGACTTGATCAACTCTCTAAAAAACCCTCTAGGCACCTTTTAGAGATCACATAGCCGTGCGTTATTTTATTTTTTACCTCAGTTAGTATATCATAGCTTATTATAAATTACAATATCTTTTATAAATTTTGTATCCTTATTATATATGTACTATTATTTTCTATTTTTCTTCATTTCCCTAAGTAATTATTGACAAATTTTCAAAAACATATTCAACTTAATTTTATAAATCAAAATTTTATTTTTTAAGCATAAAAAAATAAGATAGAGTTAGTACTCTATCTTATTTTTTACTATTTTGAAAACAGCATTTTAACTTTAGTAATTAAAGAAGCATTATCCACATCTTTCGCACTAACTATATCAATACTCCCTAATATTTCTCCATTATTAGTATAGTATTTAATTACACCTAGTACGTCACCCTTTTTAATAGGATATTCTAATTCTCTTAAAGTTAACTGTGTATTTAAATTTTCTTCATTTCCTAGAATTGTATACAATTCATCTTTAGTTCTAAGCTCTACTTCTAATTCTTCTAATCCCTTTATATATTTTTTACCTATTAAATCATTTTTACATATTACTTTTTCTGTATGATAGCTTTCTTTTCCATAATTTAGCATATCTAATGAAGCTGATAATCTTTTATTTTTATGGTTAGCTCCTAAAGATACCCCTATAACTCTATATTTTCGTATATCACTTTGTTTTTTTACATTCATTGAAAATGATAAGCAATACCCTGCATTACCTGTGTATCCAGTCTTAATTCCATCAACATCAGGCAGTATTCTTAATAAAGGATTAGTATTGTTTTTTTCAAATCCTCTATTTGGATTTGAATAAGTTACCATATCAGTAACTGATGTTACTTGTTTTTCATAATTATCAAACATATACTTACCAAGGGTTGCAATATCTCTAGCTGTTGATATATTTTGTTTTGGTTGAGCCTTAGGATTTTGTAAGTCATATATAGGTAATCCATGAGGATTCACAAAATGAGTATTACTCATTCCTATCTCTTTAGCCTTTTTGTTCATAATCTTTACAAACTCATCTGGACTTTTGCCTATATGGGTAGCTATAGCAATTGCTGCGTCATTTCCAGAAACTATCATTAACCCTTTCATTAGTTCAATTAACTCTACTTCTTCATTTTCTTTCAAATGATAACTTGATCCTTTTACAGATGCTATCTTTTTAGTTATTTTAATTTTATCCTTAGAGCTTACCTGCTTGTTTTCAATAGCTTCTATAGCTATTAAAAATGTCATCATTTTACTTAAACTAGCTAATGGCCTTTTTTCATCTGGGTTTTTAGCATATAAAACTCTATTTGTATCTTGGTCTATTAGTATAGATGATAGAGAATACTTATCTACTTCTTTTTCCTTTTCTGTTGCAAATATAGTATATGGAGTTACAAATGCTAAAATTAAAATAAATGATATGATTTTCTTTACTCCTAATGTCATTTTTTCACCTTCTTAAGTTAATAAGTATATATTAATTTTTAACTTATTTACTTAAATATATATCTAGTAATTATTTACTATCTTGACATTTTCCTAAAAATTACAGAAGCCCATGATGCTCCCATAGTTACTCCAAGAAAAACTTCTATACTTACTAGAACTTTTCCAGCTATATTAATTACTATCATATCTCCATATCCTACCGTACTAAATGTAATCATACTAAAATACCATAAATCAATATAATTTTTAATTAATTCATATATATTTTCAACTTCATATATTTTTATTATTTTATCGTTATATTGAACTCCCGCTATCATATATAAGATAGCAAAAAAACTTATTATAAAAAAAGATATTATAAAAATATTTAGAGGCTTTTCTCCGTATCCAATTATTATTCTTGATAAAAAATCTATAAATTTAGCATTTATATACTGGATATTACCTCTAAATCCACTTCTCTTTATGCATTTACCTCCATAATATCTTTCCATATAATAGTAGTGTCCCAGTTTTTCATAATCTCCAGTTGCACTACATTGATTTTTTGCTATTCTATAATTAATCTTTGCATTTTCATAATCATTTTTACCATATTTTATATCTTTTAATAAAATTTTTGTGCAGTTACTAAAAACAATTCCATCTAATCTAGGCATGTTATTTATATTTTCAAATGAAACTTTTTGACCTTTTATTTTTGAATGTATAAAAATTTTTTCACTAGTTAATTCTTTACTAAATTCTACATTTTTAAATATACAATCTCCATAAAAAACGCAATTTTTAAAGGATACATTGCTTTTAAAAATAATATTTTTAAAAATAATATTTTTTTTAAATTTACAATTATCAAATACTACATTTTTTTTAAATAAAGAATCCGAAAAATCTATATTTTTATTTTTACTTAATTCATATAATTTATCACTATCTATAATAACAACTTCATCAAATATTAAATTAGTATAATCTATGCATTGTTTTTTTTTTAAATTTATATTTTGTTTAATCATCGACTATACGTCCTCCAAATTTTATAGTTATTATTTTTTGATATTAATTAAATTTTATTCATAATATAATAACTTCATTAGCTATATAAAAAAACTGTTTCAAAGATTAACTTTGAAACAGTTTTATTTGATAGTCATCCCAAGCACTAAAAAAGAAACAATAGCAATTGCTCCTAATGCTGCAAATTTACTAAATCTATGTATGTGTTTTTTATTTTTTACATATTCATCCTTATGTACTATTAAATCTTGTTCAACATTTTCATTTTCTTCATCTTTTTCACATATATTTTCAACTTCATATAGATATTCACTTAAGTCTATCATAACTTCTTGAGGCGTTTGATATCTATGCTTTCGGCTTAATAGTTTTTTTACTATATTTATGATTTTTTCTGGACTTTTTCCGGTGTCGATTTTTTTCCAGCATATACCCTTGTCCATTCTTCTTATAATATCCTCTTCACTTTTTGCTTCTCCATAAGGGTGTTCTCCAAATATCAATTCAAACAAAATTACTCCTAAAGCATGAAAATCACTACTTTTGTCTGTGTATCCTAGACAAATTTGATGAGGGCACATATACTTTAAATTTTTAGAAAATCTTTTTATTCCATTATTAAAAATTTTATTATTAGATTTTATAATTCCAATATTACTTAACTTTACATTATATCCTTCATCTATAATTATGTTACTTGGTTGTAAACATCCATGATATATATCATAGCTATGTATTACTTCTAGCGCATTTAATATTTGTCTGAAAATTATAATTATTTCATCCATATTCAATTTATGAAACTTAGTTAATTGGTTCAAAGTGCTACCTTCCATATATTCACTTATAACATAGTATAATTCCGTTCCATTTTCAAGCTTATCCATCCCTACATCTTTTACTTTAAGTATATTTGGCGAGTTAATTTCATTTATCGATGTTGATTCATCAATTAAGTTAGATATAAATTTTTCACTTCTAATTATTCCTTTATCTATGATATTTATAATGACAAGCTGCTTATCGTAAGAATCTCTGCCTTTATATAGACACGAGTTAGAACATCTTCCTATTTCTTCTACAATTTCATACCTTTTTCCTATATATACCAAATAATCTCCCTCCCAATATGCGTGCAAACATTTTCTACCCTTAGTTATATTATAACAACTTTGGAAATAATTGTAATTAATAAGTATTGCATGACCACATTTATATTTTTTTGTTTTTTTGTATCGTTTCAGTGTTTTAGTTTATTTTTGTGGTCATACCCAATTATTATTACCTTTAAACTTTTTAAAATTCTTTGAAGTTAATATAGAGATGTTTTAATCTTTACAAAAATATCCGTATACAATTTAATAGATTCATAGAAGTCAAGCAACTATAATCCTTTAAAATTATATACGGATATATATATATATTATTTAGTATATTATTATTAATTTTATTTTTTCTTGTACGAACTTGTTGTTATGTACTCTTTTTTTGTTATTTTACCGTTTGAGTCTTTAAACTCTCTATAAGTCTTAACCACTCTACTACTTCCCACATTTTCAGTTACTACACTTATATTTTGTTTATCCTTTGAACTACCATATATAGTACTTGTTACCGTTCCATTGTATGCTGAGTTTTTTATGTATATAGGATGTTTATACGGATTTTTAAATTTCAAATCTATAGATCCATAAGCAACCGTTGCATCTTTTCCTTTAGGAGCATACGTAGATGGTAATGAATGGTTTCTAACATTTGTTATATCAAGTCCTGAGTAAAGCGCTGAATTATATATAGTTGTAGATACTTGACATACTCCCCCTCCAGATCCATCTTGTACCTTACCATTTACAATTACAGGTGCATCTTTATACCCATTAGATCTACTTCTAGGTCCCGTTGATGTATTATATGAAAATTCTTCTCCTGGCATAAGTACTATGTCACTAGTACTATTAGAGGCCTTAACTATATTATAAGCTCTATTAACCGATGAATTTGTGTATCTAGTACTATGAGTAGCCAATAATGAGTCTACACTTTTTAACATACCCGCAGTTATACTTGGTTTCTCGCTTTTTATTGAAAGCGCCATACCACTAAACTTGTTCTCAGCTAAGTATTTTTTTATGTTTTCCTTACTGGATTTTTTATCCAATTCTTGGCCTATAATCTCTGGAGTTATATCAAAGCTTCCTGAATCTGATATATATAGCTTTGCATCAGCAACTTTTTTATTTGCCTTTTTGCTTATTTCATCTAATACTGAGTCTAATTTTTTTTCATTGTATGTCGGATTTATAGCTATTACTTCTTTTTTTCCTCTTTGAAGTGAAATAACTCTTTCTACATTCTTGAAATAAGAATCAGTTTTATTAAATTTGTATGCATTATCAACAAACTTATTTACATCGTATTTTAAATCAATTTGATTTGGATTTATTGTAAAATTTTTATCATTGTAGTCCACATCTATACTCTTAGGCTTGTATTCATTGGCTACAGCTAATTTAGCCTCATTAGGTGTAAGATCTGAAACATTTACATTTCCAATATACATATTGGTAGCTATCTTGCCGTTGTAAATATACTTGTTATTAAATGATTTTATGCCTATAGATGCTATTATTATAAGTGTTAAAATAATTGCTGCTATAATACTTAAATTTTTTTTTGATGTAATATTAAGTTTTGATCTTTCTTTTTTTTCTTCTACTGCTATATTTTGTTGCATTTCATTCCCCCCTACTTTACTTAAGATAATTATATTTAAATGAACTTTATAAAACAACGTTTCTTAAGTATATGTAACTTTATTGTCACAATTGTAGAGGCTTGTATATTTATATAATAAATTCTCCTATTACAGGATAATGATCAGATAAATCAATAAATTCAACTTTATATTTACTAGGTCTTAGATTTTTAGACATAAATATATAATCTATTCTAGATTTACTAGGTTGAAATGTCTCTATATTCTCACAATCAAACAGTACAGCTAAATCATAATAGTCTTTAATTTCCACATCTTTTTGGTTAAAATCACCACATATAATAATTTTTCCTCTTAAATTTTCTACATAATTGTAAATTTCATCAATCTGTATTTGTCTTTCTTCCTCATTTAATCCTAAATGAGTATTTATTATGTTAACTAATTTGTTATTTATAAAAAATTGAGTATGGATAAATCCCCTTTGCTCTTTTTTACTACTTAAATAAAATCCATCTGTGTACTTTACACATTTAATAAAATATATAGCAATTCCATAATTATCACCTTTTAGCTCTACAGTTTTAAAAAAGTAACCTTTTATATTTAAATCATTTAAAATTTTATAATGTATACTCTCCAAAACTTCTTGAAGGCATATTACATCTGCATTTATATTTTTTAAAAAACTTAATAATCCATTTAAGGTATCTTTATTGTGTGCATCCATACCTTTATGAATGTTGTAAGTTATAATTTTCATTTATCCTCCTAAATTTCAGTTGCATAAATTTTAACTTCTTTCTTTTTTTATCCTTGTACATTTACCTTGATTTATAACAAATAAGAATCCCATTTTTTTATATAATTCATCTAGTTCTCCTATGCTAACATCTCCCTTTCTTAGGTTATTTATAGTTATTTCCTCTAGTCTTCTATTTGATATCATCATTGGTTTTTCTCTCCTTCATAAATTAATAATTTATACTATTTATATTCATGTATGTCATTATTTATTACTAAACTTTAACCGAACAACTGTTCCTTCATTACTTATTATAAATCAAACACCTGTTCGTTTTCAATAGAAAAATATTATTTTTTATGTTTTTTTGTCATTTTTTGTGAAGAAAAAAAAAGAGTGCTATATAATAATTTTTAATATTATATAGCACTCTAATTAACTAAGCATTTATTTATTTTATCTATTTTAAGGAATTTTCATATTGTATACAATATACTATATATCATAAATCATATTTTGTCAACACAATAAACTATACTTTTTATATATAGTGTACACATTTTAAAATTTTATAAATTCAAATCTAATTTTTAGTTTTTTTATTATTTAAAAACATGTAATACGATGCTGAAAATATTATTATATATCCTATAAAACTATACTTATCCGGAATCACATTAAATACTACTATACTTATAATAGCTGAGAATATTATATTTGAATAATCAAATATAGATATTTCCTTAGCCGGTGCATATTTATATGCAAGTGTTACTCCGAATTGTCCAATACTTGCAAAAACTCCTCCTAAAACTAAGTATACAAATTGTATAATTGTCATAGATTTGTATGCCATAATGGCAAATGGAAATATTGAAACAGTTGAAAATAATGAAAAGAAAAATACAACAGTGTAAAATTTTTCTTTTCCACCAAGAACTCTTAGGCAAGTATACGCTGCTGCTGCAAATATTGCCCCTAAAATCCCTGCAACATATGGTATTATAGCAAAATTCAGAGTAGGTTTTATTATAAACAAAGCTCCTATAAATGCTATTATTACTGCTATAGCTTGATTTGACTTAATTTTTTCTTTTAAAAATATAGCTGAAAAAATTATTACAAAAAATGGACTTAGTTTATTTAACATGTTTGCATCTGATAAAACCAATCTATCAATAGCGTAAAAATTTAGTATTATTCCTAAAGTCCCAAATATAGACCTTAAAATTAATATTTTTCTATTTTCTTTACTTCCAAACGCGCTTTCTTTGTATTTTAGTATTAATGAAAATGCAATTATACATGATACTAAATTTCTAAAAAAGGTTTTTTGGATACTAGGTAAATCACCCGATAGCTTTATAAAAGCTGACATCATTGCAAACCCAAATGCAGATAAAATTATAAATACAATTCCTTTATTTCTATCACTTAAATTATTTAATTTTCCCAAATTTCACACCTCCGTAGCTAAATATATATTGTATACAGTATAACATATAATAAAAGGTGTTTTTACAATATCTTCTTAGCTTCTATTATTCTTTGTATTATCGTTATAAATATAATAGCCGAAAATAAATTTGTAAAAATTACTATATAGTTTGGAACTAGTATCATTAAACTAAACATTAAAAACCCTTCACTTCTTTCAGCAACTCCAGCTTGATAATAAAAAGATTTCATACCTTTTTTTTCTACTAAAGCTCCTACTGTCAAAAATATAGTCATTGAAATTATAATACATATAAGTAGCACAATAAAATTAATTCTTGCATTTGAGTACCTCATTGCTAATGATAATATTATAGAAGTTTCAACAATTCTATCAAAAGTTATATCCATTAATGTTCCAAATAAAGATGTTGTTTTTGTTTTCCTAGCTATAGACCCATCTACAGCGTCTAAGTATCCTGAAATCCAAAGAGTTATAACTGCAAGTATATTCATATCTATATATATAAATACACTTGTCAATATTCCTAAAAACAAAGCTATAACAGTTACATTGTTTGCAGTTAAATTTAATTTAATAAAAAAATTAGCTCCATAATTTATAATTGGATCTACATACTTTCTACCGTGTGTATCTAACATAATTTCACCTACTTCTTCTGTGTATTTATAAACTTATTTTTTAAAACTATTGACGATAAAATTAGCAGTATAAGTGCCATTATTGATAGATAAAAACTATTGCTACCTATATCAACCGATTGAGCCCCAATATTTGTAAAGACAAGAATTCCTGGAACAGTACCTACTATAGTTGCAAATATAAAATCTCTAAATTTTATATTTGTAATCCCCGCACCATAGCTAATCACATCAAATGGAAATAACGGTATAAGTCTAAGTAATAAAATGACAAAAAAACCTTTAGAATTAATCATTTCTTCTATATAATCTAATTTTTCTTTAGTAATTTTTTTCACAAAATTTCGTCCAAGTTTTCTAGATATATAAAAAGATAAGCTTGCACCTATAAGTGCTCCTATAAGTGTATATATGTAACCTCTAGTTAATCCAAATATAAGACCTCCTCCAATTGCTAAAATTGAATCTGGAAAAAGAGTTAAAGGTACTAATGCAAACATTACAATATATACCAGCGGTGCTAGTTTCCCAAATGAAGTAACATATCTTTGTATATCATTTGGCCCTATATCCATGTTTAAAATTTTGTATATAATGCTTCCAATTGCAAAAACTAAAATTACTGATAATAATATTTTTAAAATTTTACTAAATTTATAGTTCATCTCAACCTCCAATTAATTATTTGCATAGTGTAGTTGTTTTATATCTCGTAATCCACTTATTAAGTGTTTTTGTCTTAGATTGCGTAAATATATTTTTATTTATAACATCTTCATTAAATAGCAAATCTAATATATGAAGTATATTTTTATTCGAGTTTAAAAGTGACTCACAGCACGATTCACAGTAACAAACTATATTTTCACACATAGTCTCATCAGCTCTACTATTCATCTGTTTTAAAGCGAGTTTATAATTTGTTACCCCTACCATTCCTCCAGCTCCACAACAAACAGTATCTTTTTTGTTGTTTTTAAACTCAATTATATTTAAACCTAGTTCACTTAAGATCCATCTAACACTTTCATGTATTTGTTGTTCACCTCTTGTAGAGCATGAATCATGTATTGCAAATTCTAGTCCTTCATAATTATTTTTTAAATCATTAGGAACTCCAATTTCATTTATAACTTCATATACAGTCTTTACCTTAACACCTTTACTGTGATTTTTTATAGTATTGTAGCAATTCGGACATGCAACTATAATCTCATCTATTCCTTCTTTTATTATATATCTTTCTAAACTAGAATAATATTTTTTAAACTTCTCTTCATCTCCCATTGATAATGTTGGTTTCCCACAGCACTTTAAGGTCATTCCAATATTAGTATAATACTGTTTCAAGTATTCATATGTCTTTAAAACAATATCTTCACTATAACTGCTTAGACTACATCCCGGTAAAAATACAGTTTTATTATTATTAATTTTTAAGTTTTTTGAAAATATAGGTGAAAAACTATTCATTTGATGAAATCTAACAACTTTATATCCATCCCTGTTTACTTCTTGTTTATTATTTAAAACTGCATATTTTCGTATTTCATAAAATGTAGATTTTAAGTCTATTCCTTTAGGGCACTTGCTAGTACATAATCCACAAAGCATACATGAATATGCAACGTTTCTTATATCTATACTATCCGATAAAATTCTATTCATTAAATCCTTTGGCGAATTTTCGAATTCTTTCATCATAGGACAATTGTGAAAACATAGTTTACAATTTATACATTTACTTTCATCATCTTTAACTTTGTTTTTTAAATTTTCATTTATATTCATTCATCCTCACCTCTCTTATAAAAAATGAAATATCCCAAAATTTGATTAACAAACCTGGGATATTTCTTATACTAGATATTAACTAACCTTATTTTTATCATTATATATTTTCTTTAGTACATATATTAAAACACTTATAGCACTAAGTGTAAGAATTCCCATCATCATTAATTTAGCCCCGCCAGTAAGCATATCTCCAACATATGAATATATTATAGTTGCTGGAAGCTGACCAATACCAGTAGCTATAAAAAACGATACAAAACTCATAGATGTTAATCCTGCTGCATAACTAACTAAATCAAATGAAATAAATGGAAGTAATCTTGCTATTAATATTGTATGTTTCCCATATTTATTGAAAAATTCATCTACGCTATCAATTGCAAACTTACTCGTAAGTTTTTCTACTGTGTCTCTTCCTAAAAATCTTGCTATATAAAAGCATAAAGCTGCTCCTGCCATAGCACTAACCCAAGAAAGAATAGCTCCTTTAACCCATCCAAACAAGGCTGCATTTGCAAATGTTATTAAAAATGCCGGCAATGGAGCAGCTACAGACTGAAGTATCATTAAAATAAATGATATAATTGGCGCCCAAATTCCAAATGATAAAATATACTGTTTTAAACTTTCTAAATTTAACATACTTAAGTAAAATATCATTTGATTTATAAACCTATTAACAGGTCCTACAAATAAATATATACCTATAATTAAAAGTAAAACTCCTATTTTCAAAATTAAAGATTTTTTCTTTTTTTGTTTCATAATTTACCTCTTATTTCTCAACAGGATTAGTTTTATCTCCTGCCCATTCATAGTAAGATGCATCATAGTTTTTAACATTGTCATATCCTATTGATTTTAGTATTAATGCCATATGTCCTGATCTAATTCCAGATGTACAGTAAGTAACTATTTCATCGTTTTTGTTTAATCCTGCATCTTTAAATAACTTCTCTAGGTCTTCTTTTGATTTTATAGTTCCATCTTCATTATACACCTCATTAAATGGTATATTTATAGATTTAGGTATATGTCCACCTCTAGTCTCTCCAAACTTAGTAGCTCCATCATACTCATCTTTTTCTCTTGTATCTATTATTTTAACATCATTCATTTTTTCTTTTAAAGTCTTTGTATCTATATTTATATCATTTTTAAGCTCTTCGATAACATACTCTGATTTCTTAGGGTCTACTTTTTCTTTAGATATTTCATTTCCATTAGACTTCCAAAGATCCATTCCTCCGTTTAACATCCTAACATCTACACCTGTTTCTTTGAACATCCAAGCTAGTCGTCCATCTTCACCCCATCCATTTTTCTGAGCATAAACGATAACTTTTTTATTTTTATCTATTCCAAGATCTGAGTATATTTTAGATAGTTGTTCTTTGTCTAAAAGAGTTCCCCAATCTTTGTCTCCTGCTTTACCTTCCATCTTACAAAAACTTTGCCAAGCTACATTTATAGCTCCCGGTATATGTCCTTTATTATAGTCATCTTCGCTTCTAGCGTCTATTATTAATACATTTTTATTATTTAAGTTTTTGTTTAACCAGTCTATACTTGTAAAGTAATCATTGTTCTCATATGTATAATCCTCTTTTGTTGTTTGTACACTTTGTTCATTATTTGTAGTGTTAGTGTTTTGTTCATTTTTTTTATCAGCACAACCTACTACTAGTCCACTAGTTATTAGTAATGAACTAACTATTAATATTACCTTTTTATTTCTAACTTTCATATAAATCCTCCCAAAGAATTTTTAAGAATTTTTTGTCACTTTTTGCATTACATCTTGGATTATACCATAATCCAGATTGCATCAATTATAGAAAAAATCTATACATTTATCACTTTATATAGTTTTAATCTATTTTAACCCTTTAAAATTTAATTCCAAAATAAAAAAAAGACCAGAGTAAACTCTAGTCTTTTTTATCATTATTTAAACATTTTTTTGCTAGCTTTTTTCATATCTTTTGCAACTTTTTCTCCTGCATGTTCTACTGAGTTTGAAAAAGATTGTATACCTTTTGACATATCATGGCCTAGTTCTTCCATTTTATGTCCCATTTCTTTAAACATTTTATTTTTCTTAGCCATTCTTTTCACCTCTTTATCATTTTATAAATTATTTTGCTCACAATTTATATTTCTATTCTTCCTAAAGAGGCAAGGCTTTAAATATCTATATTAAAAATTTAAGTATAAATATAAATCCTATAATTACTGTAGTTATGCTTATTTCTTTAACTCTACCAGAGAATAATTTTAATATTATATAAGATATAACTCCAAAAACTATACCATCAGCTATAGAGTATGATAAAGGCATCATTATTATAGTTAAAAATGCTGGAATAGCTTCTGTAAAATCTTCTAAGTTTATTTCTTTTATAGGCTCTATCATAAATAATCCAACTAATACTAGTGCCGATGCTGTAACAGCTGGTGTTATTATAGAAAATAAAGGTGCAAAGAATAGTGCTAAAAAGAACATAACTGCAGTCGATACAGCTGTAAGACCTGTTCTTCCACCTTCTGCAACTCCTGATGCACTTTCAACAAAAGTACTTACTGTACTTGTCCCAAGACAAGCTCCTATAGTAGTTCCTACTGCATCTGCAAATAATGCTTTTTTAACATTTGGTACTTTTCCATTTTCGTCTAACATTTTAGCTTTTGTAGCAACACCTACTAAAGTCCCTATAGTATCAAACATATCCATAAATAAAAGTGTAAATAACACTATAACCATATCTAAAGAGAATATGTTATGCCACTCAAAGCTAAGTACAGTTGATGAAATTGAAGGAGGCATGCTCATTACTTTTTTTGGTAAGTCTATAACTCCCATAGGTATTCCAATTATAGTTGTAACTATCATTCCTATAAATAATGCGCCTTTTATGTTTTTAGCTAATAATATAGCTGTTATTAATATACCTATTAAAGCTAATAATCCAGTTCCTGAAACTATATTTCCAAGAGCTAATATAGTTCCTCCACCTTCAGGATGAACTATAACTCCAGCTCCTTCTAATCCTATTAGTGAAATTAATAGACCTATACCTACTGAAATAGCTTTCTTTATGTTATTCGGAATAGAATCAACAATAGCTTCACGCACATTAAATAATGTTAACATTATGAATATAAGTCCTTCTAAAAATACTGCTGTTAATGCAAATTGATATGAATATCCCATTCCTATTACTATCGTATATGCAAAAAATGCATTTAATCCCATCCCTGGAGCTAAAGCAAATGGTAATTTTGCATATAATCCCATCATAAGAGTAGCTATAACTGCAGATAAAGCTGTAGCTGTAAATACCGCTCCATAGTCCATTCCTGCTGCAGATAATATACTAGGATTTACTATTAATATGTACGCCATTGTCATAAAAGTAGTAATACCTGCTAAAATTTCTGTTTTTATCGTAGTATTATTTTCTTTAAGTTTAAAATACTTCTCCATTTACGTCCTCACTCTTTCTGTCGAATTTTGTTTTTTCACAGAACTCTATCATATCATATTTTAAATTTTTATGCACATTTTTTCGAATATTTTTTTGTTTT
>NZ_JBOGBV010000017.1:0-11203 GCF_051656405.1 Paraclostridium sp. | reverse complement strand
AAAAGTTTGCATGGTATTATTAAAACATAAAAAGAAAATAAATTTCAAAATGGAGATGTAGAAATGTTAGATATTATTAAAAATAAACTGATAGTATCATGCCAAGCTTTAGAAGATGAACCACTACATAGCCCATTTGTAATGGGTAAAATGGCTAGTGCAGCTAAAGAAGGTGGAGCTGTAGCAATTAGAGCTCAAGGGGTTGAAGATATAAAAGAAATTAAAAAAGCAACATCACTTCCTGTTGTAGGAATTATAAAGAGAAACTATGAAGATTCAGAAATATATATAACTCCTACAAAGAAGGAAATAGATGAACTTTTAACAACTGGATGTGAAATGATAGCAATAGATGCAACTAATCGTAAAAGACCTAATAATGAAACTTTAAAAGATCTTATCGATTATATGAAAAGTAAAAATGTTTTAATCATGGCAGATATATCCAATTACGAGGAGGGAGTAAATGCTCAAGAGTTAGGTGTAGATTGTATATCAACTACATTGTCAGGGTATACTTCGTACACTAAAAGTATAGATGGACCTGATTTTGAATTGATGAGAACACTTGTTAAGAATTTATATGTACCTATTGTTGCCGAAGGAAGGATAAATACTCCTCAAGATTTACAGGAAGCTTATAAAACAGGCGTGTATTCAGCAGTTGTAGGATCTGCAATTACAAGACCTCAAATTATTACAGCAAAATTTGCAAATGCAATAAATATATAAAAATATTATTAAAATACTGGAGGAAAGCATAATGAAAGGAATATACTCAGCATTATTAGTATCATTTGATAAGGAAGGAAATATAAATGAAAAGGGTTTAAGAGAAATAGTAAGATACAATATAGATAATTGTAAAATAGATGGACTTTATGTAGGTGGATCTACAGGAGAGAACTTTATGTTATCTACGGATGAGAAAAAGAGAATCTTTGAGATAGCTAAAGATGAAGCTAAGAATGATGTGAAATTAATAGCTCAAGTAGGATCTGTTAATTTAAAAGAAGCTGTAGAACTTGCTAAATTTACTACTGATTTAGGGTATGATGCAATAAGCGCTGTTACACCATTTTATTACAAATTTGATTTCCAAGAAATAAAACATTATTATGAAACAATAATAAATTCAGTAGATAATAAATTAATAATATATTCAATACCATTTTTAACTGGTGTTAATATGAGTTTAGACCAATTTGGTGAATTATTTGAAAATGAAAAAATAATAGGAGTTAAATTTACAGCAGCAGATTTTTACTTATTAGAAAGAATGAGAAAAAGATTCCCAGACAAACTAATATATGCTGGATTTGATGAGATGATGTTACCAGCTACTGTACTTGGAGTTGATGGAGCTATAGGTTCTACATTTAACGTAAATGGAGTTAGAGCAAGACAAATATTTGAGTTAGCTAAAGAAGGAAAAGTAGCAGAAGCTCTAGAGATACAACATATAACTAATGATTTAATAACAGATATATTAAATAATGGATTATATCAGACAATAAAAGCTATACTTGAGGAACAAGGTGTAGAAGCTGGATATTGCAGACAACCTATGAAAGAAGCTACAAATGAAATGATAGCAAATGCAAAAGAGATTAACAATAAATACTTTAAATAAATTTAAAATTTAAAATAAATAAGGGATTATAAGCTAATAACTTGCAATCCCTTAAAATTTAATTTATATAACTGAAATTATAAGGAGGGCACAATACTATGGTTGGTTTTACAATGATAGATTTTGCAATACTAGTAGTTTACTTATTGGCAGTATTACTAGCTGGACTTCATTTTTCAAAAAAAGAGATGAAAGGAAAAGAATTCTTCAAAGGTGATGGAACTATTCCTTGGTGGGTTACTTCAGTTTCGATTTTCGCAACATTATTAAGTCCAATTTCATTCTTATCATTAGCTGGTAATTCTTATGGAGGAACTTGGATACTTTGGTTTGCACAATTAGGTATATTTATTGCAATACCACTAACAATAAAATTTTTCTTACCGTTATATAGTAGGTTGGATTTAGACACAGCATACCAGTACTTAGAAATTAGATATCAAAGTAAAGGACTTAGAGTTATAGGGGCATTAATGTTTATAGCATATCAAATAGGAAGAATGTCTATAATTATGTACTTACCATCAATTGTGCTAGCAGACCTTACTGGTATATCAGTAAATGTACTTATAATAGTTATGGGTGTAATCGCGATTATTTATTCATATACAGGTGGATTAAAGTCAGTTTTATGGACAGATTTTATACAAGGGGTAGTGCTTATCGTCGGAGTAACAGGTACTCTATTTTTCTTAATATCGAATATACAAGGTGGATTTGGAACTGTTGTTGATACTCTAGCAACAGGAGAAAAATTCTTAGGTCAAAACGATGTTTTATTTGATCCTAACATATTAAAGACTAGTGTTTTTATAATATTTGTAGGAGCAGGGCTTAACACATTCTTATCTTATGTATCAAGTCAAGATATAGTACAGAGATTTACAACTACAACAGACTTGAAGGAATTAAAAAAGATGACTTACGGAAATGGTGTATTATCGATAGGGCTAGCAACTGTATTTTTCTTAATAGGAACTTGTTTATTTATATTCTATAATCAAAATCCAGAACTTGCACAAACAGTTAAGCAAGATCAAATTTTTGCTTCATATATAGCATACCAATTGCCAGTTGGAGTAACGGGAATATTATTAGCGGCAATTTATGCAGCAAGTCAATCTACTTTATCAACTGGTCTTAACTCAGTTGCAACAAGTTGGACACTAGATATACAAACTCTAATTAGCAAAGATATGAGTTTTGAAAAGCAAACAAAAATTGCACAATATATATCTCTTGGAGTAGGAATACTATCAATAGGGGTATCTATAGTATTAGCAAATGGAGAAATAAAGTCAGCATATGAATGGTTTAATAGTTTTATGGGACTAGTATTAGGTGTATTAGCAGGTATATTCGTACTAGGAGCATTTTGTAAAAATGCTACAAAGTTTGGAGCATACGCTGGGTTTGTAGTATCAGCTATAATAGTTGTTTACTTAAAATATAATGTTCCGGACGTTAGTTCTTGGGCATATTCACTTATAACAATAACAACTTCAGTTGTAGTAGGGCAAATAGCTAGTATGATACAATTGAAAGTAACTAATAAGTCTAATAATGTTAAGTCTGAGTCAACAGTTTATTATGAATCTAATTAGGAGGACTTTATAATGATATTTGGAAATATAAAACATGAGAAAACGTATTCAAATATTGAGGACGATCTAAAAGTTTGTTTTGAATATGCTAAAAAAAATGCATTATCTGAATTTGACAAAGGAAGTTACCAACTAGATGGTGAGAATATATTTGTAAATATAGTAGAATATGAAACTTGTGGAAAAGAGCAAAGATTTTGGGAAGCTCATAAAAAATATATAGATATACATCTTATGCTTGAAGGAAGCGAAATAATAGATGTTGGTTTTATTGAAAATTTAGTTCAAAAAGAGTATCAAGAAAAAGAAGACTTTTTACCGCTAGAAGGGGAGTCAACAGGGTCTATAAAATTAGAAGAAGGAGATTTTCTAGTTTGCTATCCGGAAGATGCTCATATGACAGCTATAAAGGTTAATAAAAAAAGTAGTATAAAAAAAGCTATATTTAAAGTTCGTTTAAAGTACATTAGGGAGGGTAGCTTAATACCCTCCCTAATGTACTTTATTTTAAAAATTATATTTATATAGGAGTATAGGCATGAATAAATTTATTTGTATAGACATAGGTGGAACATCTATAAAATATGGTATTTTAAGAGAGACTGGAATTATAATAGAAAAAGGAAATATGGATACCAATGCGTTGAAAGAAGGAGGTCAAGGAATATTTGAAAAAATAAAATGTATAATTAGCAAATATTTAAAAAATTATGAAGTAGAAGGTATTTGTATATCTACAGCAGGTATTGTAGATCCAAAAGATGGGAAGCTTTTATTTGCTTTAGAGCACTTAATACCTGGATATACAGGCATGGAAATTAAAAAAGAAGTTGAAAAAGAGTTTAATATAAGGTGTGAAGTAGAGAATGATGTTAATTGCGCAGGCTTAGGTGAAATGTGGTTAGGAGCTGGAAAAGGAGCATCTTCTTCGGTTTGTTTAACTATAGGAACAGGTATTGGAGGCTGTATAATTATTAATAACGAACTAATTCATGGTTTTAGCAATAGTGCAGGGGAAATAGGCTACATGAAAATAAATGGAGAGGATTTTCAAAATGTAGCATCTACAACAAGCTTGATTAAAAGAGTTGCAAGATCGAAAAATATTGCAGAAGAAGATATAGATGGCAAAATGATATTCGATATCGCAAAAAATAAAGATCAAGATTGTTTAAAAGAAATTGATTATATGATAAAATCATTAGCAATTGGAATAGCAAATTTATCATATATAATAAATCCTGAAGTAATAATTTTAGGAGGCGGAATAATGGCTCAAGAACAGTTTTTAAAGCCTAAGATAGAAGAGGAGTTAAGAAAAGAGCTTATAAAAACTATATATGAAAATACTAGAATCGAATTTGCCAAAAGACAAAATGATGCAGGTATGATAGGAGCATTATATAATTTTTTAAATAAAAAATAAATGAACAGAGGTTTTACTTATGGGAATTTTAGAAAACTTAGAGGCACCTAATTTTAAAGTTACAAAATCAGATAAAATACTTATAGAGTATATTAAAAATAATATAGAAGATGTTTTTTATAAACCTATTTCTCAAATTGCAAAAGAAAGTAATATAGGGGAAGCTACAATAACTAGATTTTCAAAAAAAATGGGATTTAGTGGTTTACAAGATTTCAAAGTTACTTTAGCACAAGAAATATCAAGTTTAAGTAAAAGTAGAAATATAATAAATAGCAATATAGAAAATAATGAACCTGTAATTGACACTGCGAAAAAACTATTAGCTACAAACATAAGTACATTAGAAAGTACAGTAGATATTATAAATGGTTCTGAGATTCATAAAAGTGCGCAATTAATAATAAATGCAAAAAGAATTTATTTTATAGGTATAGGGTACTCTGGGATAATAGCTCAAGATTCTAATTATAAATTTATGAGAATTGGATTGAATTGTTTAAGTTTTGATAGTAGCCATACTATGATAATGATGGCTTCTATAATGCAAAAAGGCGATTTGGTAATAGCTATATCTCATTCAGGGGAAACTGAAGAAATTATAAAAACTGTTGAAATGGCAAAACAAAATGAAGTAGATATAATATCTATTACTAAAAAGAAAGAATCAAGTTTAAAGAGTACCTCAGATATTCACCTTGAGTATATATCAGAAGAAACATTGTTAGAAACAGGATCTATATCATCTAAGCTTGCTCAAATATTTTTAATAGATTTAATTTACACTCAAGTTGTTAAGGAAAAGTTTAATGAAGCAATAGACATGAAAATTAAAACTACTGATGCAATAAAATCTTTAAAAAAATAATAACAAAAAAGGAGTATCTAAAGATACTCCTTTTTTGTTATATGTTTTTCTTAACAGCTTCTGTTAAATTTGGAACTAATTGTTTCTTTCTAGAAACAGCTCCCTCAACAAACACTCCTTGAGAAGCAGTAACACCAAATGCATCAGATATTATTTTATCTTCAGCTTTGTATATTAGATAAGATCCTTCTTTTATTATATCTGTAACAGCTAATACTAACATATCGAAATCAGTGCTGTTTATATAGTTTAAGAATTCATCTTGCTTATTAAGAACAGCATCTATATCTAAAGTAAATACTTGTCCTATTCCAACTTTTTTACCTTCCATATCAAAAGGTTTAAAGTCCATATTTACTATTTCTTCAACTGTAAATCCATCTAATGAAGAACCAGCTTTAAACATATCCATAGCATATTTTTCAACATCTACTTTAACTATTTTATTTAATTCTTCAACAGCTTTTTTGTCCATATCTGTAGTTGTTGGAGATTTGAATAATAAAGTATCTGATAGTATAGCAGACATTAATAATCCAGCTATCTCATAAGGTATTTCTATATTATTCTCTTTAAACATTTGAGTTATTATTGTACAAGTACATCCAACTGGCATTAATCTCATTGATAAAGGAGTAGAAGTTTGCATTCCTCCTAATTTATGATGATCAACTACTTCAACTAATTCAGCATCTTCTAAACCATCTATACTTTGTCCGTACTCATTATGATCTACTAGTACAACTTGAGGCTTACCTTCTAGTACTAAGTTAGCATCATCCTTGCATATATTTGATATAGAAGATAATACAGTTGGAGCCTCAACTTTGAAGTAGTCTAAAACGTACTGAGCTTCTTTTCTTACTTCACCTAAAGCGTAAGCTTTAGCTGTATTTCCTAATTGATTTTTTAAGTATGTTAATGATATTGATGAACAGATAGAATCTGTATCTGGGTTTTTATGACCGAAAACTAATAAAGTCATTTTAAATCTCCTTTCATATTTAAAAAAATTTATGGATTAATTTTTCTTAAGTTAACAAAATTAAAAACTTTAATCGTAGCTTATATTATATCAAAAGGAGGGAAAAATTTGCTACAAAAACACAAAAAAATTAATAAGAATAAACTTTTAATACTGTTTATATTTATAGGTATTTTAATAGGAGGGATAATTTCATCAAGACTAATTTTTTCCGAAAAACCACCACAGGACACATCTAAGGTATTAAATACAATAGAAAAAGTAGCAGAACTTTCAACTTCTAAGTACAATTATAGCAATATAGTTACTATTACTAAGGATAAAAGCTTTAAAAATATTAAAATCCCATTCACAGAAAAATCTTTTATTATAAAGTACAATGGTATAGTAAAGGGTGGCGTAAACTTAAAAGACATAACAATTGCAAACAACACGAGAAATTCAATAACTATAAACATTAATAAGTGGGGTATAATAGAACACTATATAGATGAAGAAAATGTATATATATATGATGTAAAAAATGCACTATTCAATAGAGTTGAGGTAAATGAGGTTTTAAAAGAACTATCTAATAGCAAGAAAGAATATGAAAAGAAAGTTATAGATGAAGGATTTTTGGAGGAAGTTAAGATTAGTATAAAGAAAAATTTAGAAGGTAATCTAAAGAATTTAGGATATAAAGAAGTTATTATAAATTTTAAAGAATAGTAATTGGGATCTATAAAAAAGCTGTCGATTTAATAATCAATAGCTTTTTTTATACAAAAAATTACATGAAAATAGACTTTTAAAATTCATTTTAAAAAATATTTTAACGAATAGATAAAAAATTAACGAAAAATTATTGACAATTGTTTTCTTAGGATATATTATATAAACATAAAGTTTGTTAATTAACTAACATTGATATAAATCAACTAATATCTTGGGAGGATTTTAAAATGACTAAAGAAGCTAAAAAGGTAGTGAATATGAATGGTTCAAAAGAAATCACAGCAACTGAAAAGGTTAATGATTTAGTTAAAAAAGCTAATATAGCTAAAGCTGAGATGCTGAAGTTAGATCAAGAAGCTGTAGATAAGATTGTTAAAGAAATGGCAATGAAAGGTCTTGATAAACATATAGAACTTGCTCAACTTGCTGTAGACGAAACTAAAAGGGGCGTTTTTGAAGATAAAGTAACTAAAAACATATTTGCAACTGAGTACGTTTACAATAGTATAAAGTACAAAAAAACAGTTGGTGTTATAGAGGAAAATGAAGAAGAAAATTATAAGTTAATAGCAGAACCTATAGGTGTTATAGCAGGAGTTACTCCTGTAACAAACCCAACTTCAACAACTATGTTTAAATCTATAATAGCTATGAAAAGTAGAAATCCAATTATATTTAGCTTCCATCCATCAGCTCAAAAGTCTTCATCTGAAGCTGCTAAAATAGTTAGAGATGCAGCTATATCAGCAGGAGCACCAAAAGATTGTATTCAATGGATAGAGGAGCCATCAATTGAAGCTTCAAACGCTTTAATGAAAAATGATGGAGTGTCATTAATATTAGCAACAGGGGGACCAGGTATGGTTAAAGCTGCATACTCTTCTGGAAAACCAGCTTTAGGAGTAGGAGCAGGGAACGTACCATGTTATATAGAAAAAACAGCTGATGCAAAACAAGCAGTAAATGATTTAATATTATCAAAAACATTTGATAACGGAATGATATGTGCATCAGAACAAGCTGTAATAATAGATGAAGAAATTTATGATGAAGTGGTAGGATTAATGAAATCTTATGATTGCTATTTCGTAAATAAAGAAGAAAAAGAATTATTAGAAGGATTAGTTATAAACAAAGAGAGTTGTACAATAAATGCTGACATAGTAGGACAAAGTGCTTATAAAATAGCTCAAATGGCAGGTATAAAGAATGTACCTAAAAATGCGAAAATATTAGTTGCTGAACTTGAAGGAGTTGGATATGATTATCCATTATCTAAAGAAAAATTAAGTCCAGTCTTAGCTTGTTATAAAGTAAAAGGATATAAAGAAGGAATACAAAAATGTGTAGAAATGACAGAATTTGGTGGTCTTGGACACTCTGCAGTTATACATTCAAATAGCGACGATATAATACTAGAGTTTGGGAAAAAGGTTAGAACAGGTAGATTACTTGTAAATGCACCTTCAACTCATGGAGCAATAGGTGATATATATAATGTAAATATGCCATCATTAACGTTAGGATGTGGATCTATGGGTAATAACTCAACAACAGACAATGTATCAGCAGTAAACTTAATAAACATTAAAAAAGTTACTATGAGAAGAAATAATATGCAATGGTTTAGAATACCAGAGAGAGTTTACCATGAATTTGGATCAGTTAGCTATTTAGAGAAAATGGCAGATACTAATAGAGTAATGATAGTTACAGATAGAATGATGGTTCAATTAGGATATGTAGACAAATTAACTTATCATTTAAGAAAGAGAAATAATCCAGTTATGATTGAAGTATTTTCAGATGTAGAACCAGATCCATCAGTAGATACTGTATTAAATGGTGCAAATGTTATGAGACAATTTAAGCCTGATACTATAATAGCTTTAGGTGGGGGATCATCAATGGATGCAGCTAAAGGTATGTGGTTATTCTATGAAAATCCTGAAGTTAACTTTGATGATTTAAGACTAAGATTTATGGATATAAGAAAAAGAGTATTTAAGTTCCCTAAGTTAGGAAGACAGGCAAAAATGGTAGCTATACCTACAACTTCAGGAACAGGTTCAGAAGTTACATCTTTTGCAGTAGTAACAGATAAAGTTAATAATGTAAAATATCCTTTAGCAGATTATGAGCTAACTCCAGATATAGCAATAATAGATCCTAACTTTGTTATGACAGTTCCTAAAGCTGTTACAGCAGATACAGGAGTAGACGTATTAACTCATGCAATAGAAGCATATGTTTCAGTAATGGCTACAGACTATACAGATGCATTAGCTATAAAAGCTATACAAATGGTATTTGAATATCTTCCAAGAGCATATAAAGATGGTAGTGATAAAGAAGCAAGAGAAAAAATGCACAATGCATCATGTATGGCAGGTATGGCATTTGCAAATGCATTTTTAGGAATAAATCACTCATTGGCACATAAACTAGGATCAGAGTTCCATATATCACATGGTAGATCTAATGCAATATTATTACCATATGTTATAAGATATAATGCAACTAAACCAACTAAGTTTTCAGCATTCCCTAAATATAAATCATTTGTAGCTGATAAGAAGTATGCTGAAATAGCAAAATATGTAGGGCTAAAAGCTAAAACTACAGAAGAGGGAGTTGTTAGTTTAATAGATGCTGTAAATAAATTATTAGTTGAACTTAATATACCAAGAACAATTGCTGAATGTGGGGTAAGTGAAAAAGATTTTGTAGCTGCAGTTGATAAGTTAGCTTTAGATGCATTTGATGATCAATGTACACCAGCTAACCCAAGATATCCACTTGTATCAGAATTAAAAGATATATACTTAACTGCATTTGGAAAAGTTGATAAAAAATAATAAATGAGAATTTTCAGAAAACAAATTGACTAGTAGAGAATGGTATACTATACTTTGATTATAAGTAATTAATAAAGGGGCCTATTAAGGCCCCCTTATTAATTTATAACTATAGTGCTTGTTTAGTAAAAATTACTTTTTCTTTATCGTTTTTAATAGATATACTTGAATTTGAGTAATCAATTTCAAAGTTTGCGAATGCAGAGAATAAATCAATATCTCTCATAAGATGTACTGTCATTAAATTATTTAATTTATTGAATCTAAGTATTATTGATCTAACGAATGGAAATTGTAACCTTGATGCAAAGAAAATGCTACTATCGGCACAATCTATATCTAAGCTTCTGTAATTAATATCAATAAATAAGTCTATATCGTTATCTTCCTCTCTTATAATTCTATAGTCAAATTCTGTATCTAAATTTAAATTTCCTATTTTAATCATAAACAACAACTCCTTAATAGTTATTAATAAACTATTATACTCCAAAAATTTTAAATATCAATATTATAATAAAAACGTAGCTCGGATAATTTAGATTCCTAATATATCCATTGAATAAAAAAAGAGCTTTCATCGGGGGAACGAAAGCTCACAATTGGGGAGATTGAGTTAAATATTGTTTAAATATTTATATATTATATTATTACCTCAATTTTAAGTTTTATAACACAAAAATCAAAAAAACTCCCTAAAATTTTAGGGAGAAAGAATTATTTTTTATTTATAAATTTAGGGCCTAAGTATTTTTTTATATCTTCTTCTGAAGAAAAGTCATCTAATAGTATTTCTCTGCCACTATCTTCTAATATTACTAAAACTTCGCAATCACCTTGTAAGAAGAATTTTCTAACAGTATCTTCTCTTACTTCCCTAACTTTAGTTACGTTTTTTTTCTTCTTTTCATAATCTTTTGTATAGTAACTTTCCATCATATTTATAACTTTTGTATATCTATTCATATAAAAGTACCTCCTAATAAGTTTCGAAAAAATATGTTATAATAAGTGTTTGTATTAACCTAATAATTATAACAAGGAGTATTAATAATGGCTAGCCTAAAAAAGATTGATATAGAGAAAAGCATAAATTTTGCAAAAGAAAATAA